>JAYVKZ010000316.1:0-13033 GCA_043767985.1 Betaproteobacteria bacterium | reverse complement strand
CGTCCTGTTGGCAATTTGTGCCTACGTGCAAATCGTCTGGGGCAAGGGCCAACTAGACTACATCATTGAGGACATGTGGGTTGGGCTAGATAAGGAGCTGATTCTCTCTATTCCCCTATTTATCCTGTGCGGCAATGTGATGACGCAAGGCTCTACCGCCAAGCGACTGATCGACATCATGGCGGCGCTAACACGGCCCTTGCCTGGTGGCCTGGCCGTCTCGGCGATCTTGAGCTGCGGTATTTTCGCGGCCATTTCTGGCTCCAGTATTGTCACCATGCTGGCCATTGGTACGGTGATGTATCCGGCCATGAAGGCAGGTGGTTACGACACCAAGTTTTCGCTGGGCACAATCATGTCGGGCGGCACGCTTGGCATTATCATTCCACCGTCGATCCCCATGATCATCTATGGTCTGGTGACTGAAGCGTCGGTCACCGATTTGTTTCTTGCCGGGGTTGGGCCGGGAATTTTGTTGTTAATCGTGTTTACCCTCTATGCGATTTGGTTCAACCGCAACATGCCCGCTCAGAAATTTAGTTGGCCAGAATTTAAGCTAGCCTGCCGCAACGGTTTGTGGGCAGTGATGATGCCGGTCATTTTGTTGGGGGGCATTTACAGCGGGTTTTTCACAGCGACGGAAGCGGCCGCCGTGGCCTTGGTCTACGCAATCTGCGTTGAAACCTTCGTTCATAACGAAATGAAGTTGAAGGACTTCTACCAAGTGGTGCTCGATGCCTCGAAGCTGGGCGGCTCCTTGTTCCCGGTGCTTGCGGTCGCGCTTAGCCTTAACATTGTCTTGATTGAGCATCATGTGCCCGCCACCCTGGTGCAGTTTATGCAAGGCTATATCACCAGCCCCTTAATGTTTATGTTGCTAGTGAACTTGCTCCTGCTCGGTGTCGGGTGCTTGATGACCACGGGCGAAGCGATTCTCATCTTGGCGCCGCTCCTCGCGCCCATGGCCGAAGCCTACGGTTACGACAAGATTGTCTTTGGCATCATCATGATTTTGAATCTTGAGATCGGCTATCTCACTCCGCCGGTGGGCTTGAACCTGATCGTTGCGATGTCGGCCTTTAAACAGCCGTTTGGTCTGCTGATTAAATCTGCCGTGCCCTTCATCATTATGATGTTGATTTGCCTGGCCATCGTGGTGTGGCAGCCATGGATTGCGATGTATTTGGTGAATGGGAAATTCTAAGCCCCGCGATCTTGCAGAGGTGATTGCGGCGATTCTGGAGCCACCCGCCATCAGAACCCAGTGACTTGGCAGCTAGGGGCAGGCGGGCGGCTGTGCCCTACTCCAAAATTTGCGAGGGCATCGCGCAGCGCAATTACGAAGGCTTTATCCTTAGTGCACCGAGATCCATTGATATATCTTCATCTAAGGAATAGACTTAAATCCTAACGTCTGAACCTCTAACCGCTGGCCCTAGAATCGCACCCGCCCACCATGCCTTCGACTCAAACCCGCTGGCTCATGCTTGCTCTGCTATTCGCCTGCCGAAGTGGTCTGGGCTTTCAATTCCAAGCCTTAGGCTCAGTCTCTGCCCCCTTGGTCAGCCAATACGGGTTCAGCTACACTGAGATCGGCACCCTGATCGGCTTCTTCATGTTGCCAGGCTTGTTCATCTCACTACCTGCGGGCTTCGCCGGCCGATATCTACCCGACCGTAAGCTCGCCGCTTTGGGTCTACTCGGCTTGGCCGCGGGTGGAGTCATCAGCGCACTTGCCCAGGGCTTCGGCTGGTTCGCTATTGCCAGAGCAGTGGCGGGTATCGGATTCGTGCTGAGCACGCTCTACATGACCAAGATGATTGCCGACTGGTTCTCGGGCAAGGAGCTCGCCACCGCGATGAGCATTCTCGTCATGAGCTGGCCTTTCGGAATTGCGCTGGGTCAGATCGTTCACACCTGGGTTGCCGCCTCAATTGACTGGCGAATGGCGTTTCTCACGACGGCGGTGTATTGCGCGGCCGCAGCGGCGGCCCTGCTCCTGTTTTACCGTGTGCCGGTTCGCGAAGCCCAAGTACCCTCCACGGTTGCCATGACACTGCCGCGCACCGAACTAATTCTCACCTTGCTGGCGGCCAGCGTCTGGGGCTTATTCAACGCTGGCTACATCGCCTATTTAAGTTTCGCGCCGCGCGTTTTGCAGGTCGGCGGTTACGGCGCAACCCAGGCTGCTGCCGTGATCAGCATCGCGAGCTGGGTGATGATCATCTCGGCCGCCGTGTGCGGTCAGATCGCTGATCGCACCGGCAAGCGCGATCTGATCGTCTATGTCTGTCTGAGTGGCGCCATCGTGGCATTACTGCTGTTGCCCTTTACCAAATATGCGGTGGCGGTGAGTTTGCTTTTCGGATTGATTGGCGCAGCCCCCGCTGGGGTAATCATGGCGCTGACCGCTGAGGCGATGGCGCCGCAGCGCCGTGCGTTCGGCATGGGCGTGTTCTTCAGTTTCTATTTCGTCATCATGACCATCGCGCCGCCAATCGCCGGTTGGATGTTTGATCGCAGTGGCAATCCCTATGGCCCGATCGTGTTCGGCGCGGCGTTGATGGCGGCGGCGATATTGGCCCATGTAGGGTTTCGCTGGGTGCAGAGGTCACAGATTGTTTTGGCTGCGGGTGCTACCCGAGGCTAATTGGGGAGAGCAAGCTCAACGTGCCCAGGCCATCGCGTCGCCAAAGTACCACGACGCGATCAGGGTTAAAGTCGAATCCAGTTACGACAGTAATAAGCCGCCGTCCACATCAACCGTCGTGCCCGTGACGAAATCGTTTTCGATGACAAACAAAATGCCCTTTGCAACTTCGTGCGCAGTGCCTGCCCGAGGGATCAGGTGGTTGGCGGTCATTTTCTTGTAGAGCGCTGTACGGTCGTCGCCTTGTACCGGCACCATGGGCGTATCAATTGCACCCGGTGAAACCACATTAATCCGACGCGGTGCAATCTCGGCAGCGACGGCTCGTGCAAGTGCCTCAACGGCGGCGCCGACGCTAGACAGTGCAACCTGGCCTGGCTTGGATTTGCGTGCCGGTGAGCCGCTGACCAACACGATACAGCCTCTTTCGGTGAGGTGTTTGCCGCCTAAGCTGACAACATTGGCATAGCCCCAGAGTTTGTCGAACGAGGCCTGATAGCCGTCAAGGTCCATACTCATGAAGGGTCCAAGCGCACGGGTGCCACCGGTTGCGGCGCTCACCAGGATGTCGTACGGAGCCAAGGACTCAAAGAGCGCCGACAGCGCGGCCCGGTCGCGCACATCACACTTGGCCGCAGTCACACCCTTGGGGAGGGGGCCTGCCCGGTCGGGATTGCGACTGACTACCGTGACCAATGCGCCCTTAGCCGCAAGCTGCTCGGCACTCGCCAGACCAATGCCTGACGTTCCGCCGAATACGATTGCTTTTTTGCCTGAGAGTTCCATGATGTGACAGTCCTTTGTTGGTGAGGTATTGGCGAGTGCCGGTTCGTGTGAACGTTACCTCAACGGGTCGACCGCTCTCGCGTTTGTATTTTTTGGTGCCCGTGCGTCAGTGATTATTGGCATTATTGAGGACTTTAGCCCGATTTTGAACAAATAGTCGCGACTATTTAACCAAATGCGATAAGATTGCCGCTATGAAACGATATCTAGAAGCCGTCATCGCTCAGGATTTGAAGCGAAAAATGGTTTTTTTGTCGGGGCCCAGGCAAGTTGGAAAAACCACGCTAGCCGAGCAATTGCTGGAGCAGTCTCGAAACGGCGTATATCTAAATTTCGATACTGCCGCTGACAGAAAAATCATTACAAGCCAAACCTGGGACCCCGCTGCGGGGTTGCTGGTTTTTGATGAACTACACAAAATGCCCAAGTGGAAAAGCTGGCTAAAAGGCGTTTACGACGGCAAACCTAAACCGCAGCAAATACTCGTGACCAGTAGCGCTAGACTCGACTACCTTAAGAAAAGCGGCGACTCTTTGGCTGGGCGCTTTTTCGGCATTCGCTTACATCCTATTTCGGTCGCAGAGTGGTGCGTTACTCAGGAAGTTTCAGGCGAGATTGCACTGAGTCATCTGCTAGAACGCGGTGGGTTTCCCGAGGCCACACTGGCGCAAAGTGTCGCTGACAGCGAACGTTGGCGGCTTCAATATCTCGATGGTTTGATACGAGAAGATATCCTTGAATTTTCGCGCCTTCATGAAATCAATACCTTGCGTGTGCTGGTCGATTTATTGAGAGAACGGGTCGCATCGCCACTGTCGGTGGCGTCTCTAGCGCGAGACCTAAGCGCGTCAACTACAACCATCGCTCGCTACATACAAATACTAGAGGCCTTACATATCGTTTTTACGATTCGCCCTTGGCATAAAAATATCGCCAGATCGCTACTAAAAGCACCCAAACTGTACTTCTATGACGGCGGCTTGGTGCGCGGCGATGAAGGAGTAAAGTTTGAAAACCTGGTTGCCAATCACTTACTCAAGTGGTCGCATTTCCAGCGCGATGTTTTCGGAAAAGAAATGGACCTGCACTACTTGCGCACTCGCGATGAAACCGAAGTAGACTTTGCACTCGTTGAAGCGGGTAGCGTTAGCCACTTGATTGAATGCAAGTTAGGCGATACCAAAATGCACCCCGCTTTGTCGAGGTTCGCTGCCGAACACGGTAGTGCCCAAGCCACTCAACTGGTCAGGCACGGTCGAAAGCTTACAATGGTAGACGGCGTGAGCGTAGCACCTGCAGCAGACTGGCTTGGTAGATTGATCTAAGCTATAAGACACTAAAGGCGTGAGTCTCAGTTCACCAGATGGCCGCCGAGATCTATCTCAACTTCCCGATGGCCGAACAAAGAGGTTGCTAGGAGAAAAGTTTTTGGATCTCTTGAGCCTTTACTAAGGTAGCACGGTAGCCCGCCAAGATCGCCCGCCGCCGGAACTCTTCCGAGGTACTCACCCAGTAGCCAAAAAAGGGATGCAGATTGAGATCGGCCTCCTTCACATCTGCCTGGGTGAGCATTCGTTTCCTTAAGTCGCTTTCTTTGAATCGAGCGGCCTCGGGCGGTGCCTTGTCCTCGTGAGCCGAGCAGTCCACACTAAGGATGCGCTTGGCGCCCAAGCGTCGCGCCAGGCGCACGGGCACGGCGGTTACTAAATCTGAGTCATGGTAACGCTGGCCGCGAATTGTCACCGGTGTGAACGTACCTTCAATCGCACAGGACGCCTGGACTGCGACACCGGTATCGCCTTTACCAAACGAGACCGGTTGGCGATCTTCGGCACGGACCGCAACCGCATGAAAACGGGTTTTGAGGCGTTCGATGGGTAGAGACGAGACTTGCTCGGTGACGAAATCGGCCACGGCCGAACCTGCCAAGCGCTCTTTGCCACCGAGGTTAAGTCGTGCAAAGCGTGCCAAGCTTAAGCTCAGGGCAAGCTCTTCAAGCTCTTCGGCTGACTTGCCGTTGGCATAAAGCGCCCCCACGATTGAACCCACCGATGCACCCACGATCATGGGCGCACGCACGCCTATTTCGTCCAAAGCCTTGAGAACACCAATGTGCACAAAACCTCGCGGTCCACCCGAGCCCAAGACGAGTGCCCAGGGGGCGCTAGGGTTTGCGGCTGCGTTGTCCAAATTGTCCATCGCGGGTGCACCTGAGCCGTTATGATCATAGTTTGGGTTAATGGCACAGCCGACGAGGGGCAGGCCCATGCTGATCGCCGAACCACTCAGCACGGCTTGGCGGAGTAGGCGTCGCCTGTTCCGGGAGGCTAGGGTCGTGGTGTCAATCTTGAAATTCCTTTAAGATCAGTTTATCGGGTTAGCTTAAATCAGTTTATGCCATTGGAATTCTAATATGTCGAGCTTGCATCTTTTTAGCGACGGGGCTTTTAAGTTTCTTGAAGGCGGATTTCCTTACTCGGCTGGCGCGATAGCAACTCCAGGCTTTCGACTGGTGCGAGCTCGCTTTGCTCAAGGCCTTAACATGAGTCAGGGGTTTGAGGCTATTGCACTGCAGCTTCGTAGTCTCGGTCGTCCCTTGACGGCGCTTTGCGCCGTGGAGTTACGCTCGCCGCGTCAGTTTAGCTTTGCTGGCTTTCATGAGTTTAATGTCGGCTATGTCAAGGTATTGACGGATTGGGGGCTGGTGCGGGGTGGCCTTAATCCGGTGGCGCGAAGCAATGTTTGTCCGGTTGTCGAGCCTCCGGTGGAGCCTATGTTTCATGCCTTTACCTATACGGTACCCGATCCTGGCGGCACTTCGGGCACGGACTATGTCGTGGCTGGCAGTGGCGAGTGGCCAGAGGGCCAAGCCTTTCCGGATGCGATCATTGCGCGAGATGATCTTTCTGCGAGCGGGCTAGCGGCGAAGGTTCAGTTCGTCATGCAAACCATGCGGGAGCGCTGTGAGGGCTTAGAGGGCGACTGGGGTCGATTGACTGCCGCGCAGATCTACACCACTCAGAATTTTCATGCCCTGGTAGCGTCGCACCTTGGTGATGCGGGTTTGACGAGGAATGGATTAAGCTGGCATTTTTGTCGCCCCCCTATTATTGGTCTCGAGTTTGAGATGGACGTCAGATCGGTCATGAGCGAACTTGTTTTGTCAGCCTAGCGTATTGAGGAGCCCATTTTGACAAGCCTAGCTACTAAAACCCCAGCCGATCTACAAATCTCACCGCGTGACCGTCGCCTTGAGCGCGATCTTGTCATGAAGCGGTGGTGGCTTAATACAGACCCCGTTGCGACCGCCTTCTACAACGCATTGTCTGTGACTTTCCCGCGCGGTGAAGCCTTTTTTATTGAGAGCGTACGCGCGTTTAAGGAAGGTGCATCCACAAAATTGCTAGAGGATATCAACGCATTCACAAGACAAGAGGGCGCACATTCGCGCGAGCATGTCGCCTTCAATCAACATATTGTCGACGGTGGCTACGACATAACCCGTCTTGAAGCCCAGGTGATCGAATCGCTCAACTTAACAAAAGATCGTCCGCAAATTTTGAACCTGGCAGTGACCATGGCGCTTGAGCACTACACCGCCATCATGGCTCAGCAAATGATTGAGAAGGATGTTCACTTCGCAGGGGCTGCAACTGAAATTCGAGATCTATGGCGCTGGCATGCTATGGAAGAAATTGAACATAAGGGCGTGGCCTATGACACCTGGCTGCATGCCACCCGTGACTGGACACGTTGGAAGCGATGGCGGGTGAAAACCATCATGATGCTGCTGGTGAGCAAAAACTTTTGGACCAATCGTTATATCGCAATGCTCGATTTGCTTCGACAGGATGACATCGAAGGAGTAAAGGCTCATGCGCGAATTTTGTGGTTTGCTCTCGGAAACCCTGGTATGGTCCGTCGCTTGATTCCGGCCTGGCTCAGCTTCTTTCTTCCAGGCTTTCACCCCTGGAACCATGATGATCGTCATTTGGTTAAAAGGGTTGAAAATGAACTGGACGCTCGACAGATCCAATCAGTCATTCGTAGAGCCTCCGTCTAAAGAGCTGCGGAGCCGATGAGCGCAACGTTGTCCGCGCCACGCACCCAATCGTGTGCGATGCCAACCGATGCACTACGCGGCCCAGGAAGTCCGGACGGGACAAATGCAATGGTGAGCTCGCAAGCTTGTTGAAACTGTAGCGTGAGTCCGGCTTGACAATTTGTCGTAAGCAGTTCGAACTGCACCGCGTCCGGTCCCGCGAGTGTCGGTAGCGCTGTGATTTTGAGCGCGATCTGACCGGCATTGACGATGCGTATTTTACTGGCGCTTGATCTAGCACCGGGCGCTATTGCGCCGAACTCGAGTCGTGCACTGGTGTAAGGATTGGCGGCCGCTCCGCTGGTGAACAGACGCACATCGGGGCTGGCTACATTGGGCTCGCCAATGTAGGCAGCAAGGTCGTTCAGGTCTTGTGCACTGTAGCGACCGCGGGCTCGGGCCATCTGCGGAATCGCATTGATCGCATAATCGATGGCCGCTGGACTATTGGCGGCTTTCCCTAGACCAAACGCACTGCCAACAACATCACCATGGCAATCGACGCAACTCACCCCGGTTCCGACGATGCGTCCGCCGTCCAAATACAAGCGTTTACCGCGCAAGGCGGTGTCATTAATGACGCTTGGCGTGATGCTTTCGGGTTGCACAACGCCGGTGATTGCATCTGGACTTTTAGTCGTATCGCCACCGCCAGCAGCGCACGCCGACAGCGTTGCTACGAGGAGTGTGGCGATGCCGAGTCGCATCAGAGACCGATCACACCACCGTCGTTCTTGGTGATGACGATTGTGGCTGAACGCGGGCGGGCGGCGCCACCATCGGGCCAGTGGCTACGATAGGTCGATGGCGTAGCAATACCCGCCACCGGTGTGTCTTCACCGGGATGCTGAATGTTGACGAAGAGCGACTTACCGTCGGGGGACTCTGCCAAGCCGGTGATCTCACACTCCACCGGTCCGACCAGAAAGCGTCGCACCTTCGTGCCAGGTTGAGCACCGACCCAGGTCTGCACCTGCTTCGTTGCTCCGGTACTGTCGGTGTTAGTGATCGTCTTGGAAGTGACGCCACCGTCACCGACCTCGCCAGGCAAGGCCGCTAACAACATGCAATTGGTGACGTCGGTGTAAGCGCCGTCGTCAGTTTGAATCCAGCAGATGTTGGTGGCAGGCGAGAACCACAGACCATCAGGACTCGAGAAATCATTGTCCGCCGTGAGGCCCGACAAATTCACATTGACTGGATCTGTGCCGGCCCGTGCCCCAAACAGGAAGATGTCCCACTTAAAGCTTGTTGAAGCTGGATCTTTACCGGTTTCAAGCCAACGGATAATGTGACCGTTGGGGTTACCAAACTGCGCGGTGTTGTTGGTTCGCTTGTCATTGTAGTGACGCGGATTCGCCGCATCGGTGGCCGCCAGAGTACGAATGGTGGCGTTGTTGTTGGTTAAGGTTAGGTACACCGCGCCGGTGACCGGATCGACTGCGCCCCATTCAGGGCGGTCCATCTTGGTGGCGCCGAGCGCGTCAGCGGCTAGGCGGGTGTTAAGAAGAACATCGGCCTGACTTGCAAAAGCGTAGGTGGTATTGGCAGCGGTCAAGGGACCGGTGCCGAACGCGACTTCAAGCCATTGGCCGGAGCCATCGGCATTGAATTTTGCGACATAGAGCTTGCCACTGTCGAGATACTTGTCGCCAGCGGTTAGGCCACGAGTTGCGTCGGCCGGATCCCAGTTCGCACTCGACACGTACTTGTACATGTACTCGCCACGCGAATCATCGCCGCTGTACCAAACCAGCGGCTTGCCTGCTACGACTTTGGCTGGCCAGGCACCTTCGTGCGCGAAGCGGCCAAGCGCAGTGCGCTTCTTGGGTACCGCTGTCGGATCGAAAGGATCAATCTCGACGACCCAGCCATAAGTATTTGGGCCATTGCGATAGTCGTCGCTAGCGGTGGCGCCAACGACCTCGGCATTCCAACGACCGTAGAGATTGTCGGCCGTATCCGGGGTCACGGTTGCCCAAAGTTCGCGGCCCGTTCCTGCCAAGGCGTAGCGGGTTAATGACGTGACTTCCTTAGCGCTGCGCTTTGGATTGTCGATGGCTGAGGTACGACGGAAGTAGCCGTTCCAGTTCTCTTCGCAAGTGAGATACGTGGCCCAAGGGGTATAACCGTTCGCGCAGTTATTCACCGTGCCGCGCGTGCGTGTCCCGTTGGCGGAAAACTTAGTGATGAGCGCGGCATTGCCCGCGACAGGACCGCTTAAAATAGTCTCGGTGAGAGTATGGACGCGCCGGTTAAACGTGGAGTTCTGTTTAACGCTCCAAGCCCCGCTTGCCGCACGTTCGATTTCGACCACGCTCACGCCGTGCACATAGAATTCGCGCAGCACTTCGTCGGCGACGGTGCGCACCTGGGCCGTGCCGGTACCGGTCGTGGTTTGTCCAGTAGGATGCAGGAACGCTGGGGTGATGGCCTCATGATTCATCACCAACAAGGCGCGGGTATTCGCTATGGCGCTGTACTTCCCATCGGTGCCTAGTCCGAAGTACTGCATGCCATCGTGATGATCACCTGCGCGCGTGGAAAACGAGGCGGCCGCGTCAGTGCCGTTGTTGGCATAGGCGCTAGTGCTGGCCGATAGTGGGTCACCGAGCTTAAACAACACGTTCGCTGTGTATCCGCTAGCGACCACCAAGGTATCGTTCACGTTCTTCGCGACGGCGCTGAAGCCGAGAGCGCTTGGGCGGATGGCTGGCGTTGTGTCGTCGCTACTCCCGCAAGCGGCTAAGAGCGCGGCGGCGCCGCCCATTAAAGGCAGTGCGGCCATCCCGGCACCGCGTTTTAGCCAAACTCGGCGGTTTGGGTCTGACAAACCGGACTCGAGAACTTGCATCAAATAGGGATTGGCAGAAGTGTTGCTCACTGAATCGTCTTGGTGTGACATGCGCTAGGCTCCTTTAAAAGCCTGATTCTCGCGGGTCAATATGACAAAACTATTACGGGAATGATCCAGATGGCGACGTGTCGTGCATCCCAATGGACTATTGATGCTGCGGCCAACTCCTTGTCTTAGTCCAAACAATTCACCTCGGCAACAAGCGCTGCGCCTGCATGCGCTCTAGCCAGTAATGAATCGAATCCTCGGTATCCTCGCAGTCGTCAAACCCGTGCTTGCGCAGCTTGATGGTGCTCAGCACGGAGTCAGCCGGATTGGCCGCGCCGTAGGCCAGTGTGCGATCCGCAAACTGCCATGAACTGCCGATCATCTGCGCGAGGCTTAGCGGCTGTAGCTTGTGTTCGCTGACGATTTGCTTCCAAATCGCTTCCTGTGCGGGCATCACCTTGGCTAGCTCGCAGGGCTCAGGCGCGCCGATTTTCATGCCGAAGCGCTGGCCGATGGACGCCCAGATATCTTCCCAAACTAGCAGGTCGCCGTTGACCACGTTGTAGGTTTCGTTGGCGGCGATTTCGTGCGTGCCGGCGAATTCGGCGGCACGCGCGATCATTCGGCTATCGCTGGCGGCGCTCACGTAGCGCCCGCCTCCGGGAAAGCACAATGGCCTGCCCAAGGCGCGCTGCACGGCTGCGAAGGCGCCAATCGCCGCGATGATGTTCATCGGGCTGCCGATCGCGTAACCAAACACCGCTTGCGGCCGCAACACCGTGAAGGTCCAAGCCGCATGCGGCTGACTCTCGCGCAGCAGATCTTCCTGCAGCCAATAGAAATTTTCATGATGGTGGCGCGGCCAGCGCTCCTTGGCAGGGACCGGTGCCGCTTCGACATGGCCGCCATAGGCCTTGGTGCCTTGCAGCAGGGTGATGTGGCGTAGCCCCTTGGCCGATACTTGCAGCGCGTCGAGCAGGTTGTGCAGCATCGCTTCGTTCACGGCCATTTGGCGCTTGTCGCGCCAGCCGGCTACTAGTTCGGGCAGCTCGAAGAGCGCAGCGAACAAGACGTGGGTGACCTTGGCTAGGCTTGAGCAGGTGGCGGCGCAGGCGGCGGCATCGGTCAGGTCGAGCGCTATGTGCTGCACGCCCTCTGGCAAGGTCGGCACGCGCCGTGAGACGGCGATGACTTGCCAGTCCGGCAGGCTGGCGAAATGCTCGATTGCGGCGGCACCGACTACGCCAGTAGCCCCAGCGATCAGAATGGTGTGTTTCTTGTTGGCCATCAGCGTAAACTCACAGAACGTTTGGGTGATCTTGCATTATTACGCATCGAGTTTGTTAAAGCAGCCTTCAGCATTGTGGAATCGGTATGCAAATTGAGACCGTCTGCCAAAACTTAAACGTTACCTCTCGGTAATATTGGGTTGATTTGGGAGCTTAGATGCTCTAATATTACCCTTCGGTAACTAAATGGGTAAGCCATGCCTAAATCTTCCAGTAAGATCCCGGCCAGTCATTCGCTAGAAGCAGGTACCCCCATCCACACCAGTGCTGAGCTAGGTCTCTTGGTGCGCGAGAGACGCAAGCGGCTCGCACTGAATCAACTCGACATTGCTGGGCTGGGCAACACGGGCAACCGCTTCATCGTGGACCTTGAGAAGGGTAAGCCCACGCTCCAACTTCAGAAGGTGCTTGATGTGATGGCGCTGCTCGGGCTAGAACTCATCGTGCGGCCCAAGTCCGCCAAGGGACTTTAATGGCTCGCTCATTAAGCCTGGATGTTTACTTCGGCGATGCGCTGGTGGGCGCTATTCACGACGAGTCGCCGATGAGCTTCGAATACAGTGCGGCGTGGTTGAACCGCAAGGATGCCTGGCCCATCGCAGGCATCCCCTTGCAAAGCGCTCGAAAAAGCTCGATGCAGACGCAAGCCTACTTTGAAAACCTGCTCCCCGAGGGCGAATTGCGTTTGTATCTTGCCGAGCAGCGAAAGGCCTCTACGCTCTTCGCGATGCTGCTGGAAGTTGCGGGCGACACGGCCGGCGGGTTCGTTATTCTGCCTAGCGGGCAAAGGCCCATGAAGGCCAGCTACGAGCCAACCTCTTGGCGGTCTCTCGCTGGGCTTATGAACAAAGACCGTGCGTCTGCCATCGATATCCACAGTCGCGACGCGCGCATTTCACTCGCAGGCGCTCAAGACAAAACCAGCCTCGCCATCTTTGAGGACGGCCTGCCGCAACTTCCCAAGGGCATTGCACCCGCGACGCACATCCTCAAGCCAAACATCAAACGCTTATCGAAAGTCTGGCACTCCGCCGTCAATGAAACCATCATCATGAAGACGGCCGCTCTTTGTGGCCTCCCCACCGCAGAAGTCTTTTACGAGCCGCTTACACAGTCTTGCGTCGTCCGACGGTTTGATCGCGTGGCGCTACGAGACGGCGAGCTGGGTCGTATTGTTCAATACGATCTGTGCCAGCTTTCAGGGGTATTGTCAGACAGAAAATACGAAAACGAAGGTGGACCTACGCTCGTAGACTGTGCCGGCCTAATTCGCCAATATAGTACGCAACCTGCCGTAGATCTCCTTCACTTCATTCAATGGATCTTGTTCAACCTCTACGTTGGCAATAACGACAGTCACG
>JAYVKZ010000315.1:0-8581 GCA_043767985.1 Betaproteobacteria bacterium | reverse complement strand
GCGCTTGTTCTATAAACGCTGGACTAGGTGTCTTTGACATTTCTGTCCCTTCTAATTTAATGAATACTTAGAAGCGACAACTAGTCTGACACAGGGGGGAAGGGGCTAGAAGGCCGCCCTTCTTCTGCTCAGCCGCAAATCATATCTGACTGACATAGAGCGGAACTTTGTCGGTCAATTCTCAATCCAATCGCATCAAGGCCTGATGATTTTCACAGAACTCAACACATTAGCACTGGGGTCATAAATCAGACTAGTCCCGGACAGGCCACTGACGGTATACGTCGTGTTTGCCACTTTGCTGCTGATGTTGCCGCTCGTAAAGCTGCATGAACCATTAGTCATCGTGGTGCAACTGACAGAAGAACCGCCGGATGTGAATCCACCAGTCACCACGGCCCCGGCAACCGGCAGGCCAAAGCTGTCCTTGACGGATGTCGTGACCGTCGCGCGCCAGCCGTTGCGCATGGCCGTCGCGTTACCCGTCAAGGAGGCCACTGAAACCGAAACCGACGGAGCAGGCGGCGGAGGTGTTGCACTGGTGTAGCCTGCGGCGTTCGCAAAAATGAACAGGTTGGCGGAACCCGAACCAGCACTGGAAACCTTGTTGGCCGAAGCCGAGCTCTTGATCGCGTTAGTGATATCCGCTGGCGTAGCCTTTGACATGGCCTGAAGCATCAGCGCAGCCAGTCCAGTGACATGGGGCGAAGCCATTGAGGTGCCATTCAGCACGTTGGTCGAGGTGTTGGAGCTTATCCAGGTCGAGGTAATGGAACTGCCCGGCGCAAACACGTCAAGGCACGTGCCAAAGTTCGAATACGATGCGCGCGCATCGGCGCTTGTTGTGGCCCCGACAGTGATCGCCGATGGCTCGCGGGATGGCGAGTAGTCACAGGCGTTAGCGTTGGCGTTACCCGCTGCGACGACCATCGTGACGCCGCTGGATACGGCTGTCGCCACGGCCGAGTCCAAAGCAGATGAGGCCCCACCATTGAGTGACAGGTTGGCCACTGCCGGTCCTGTAAGGTTGGCAAGCATCCAGTCGATGCCGGCAATTACTGTACTCGTCGAGCCTGACCCCGCGCAGTCAAGAACTCGTACAGGGACCAGGGTCACACCTTTGGCCATACCCCACGTGGCGCTGCCAACGGTACCGGACACGTGAGTGCCGTGGCCGTTGCAGTCGTTGGTGCCATTACCGTCAGCGATGGCCGTAAAGCCCGCGGCCACCCTGCCGCCGAAATCAAGATGTGTCGCCATGATGCCGGTGTCAATGATGAAGGCGCTCACCCCTGACCCATTGCCAGACCAGCTATAGGTGCCAGAAAGTGGAAGATCATGCTGGTCCGTGCGATCAAGCCCCCAAGTGGCTGAAGTTTCGACGGATTGGGTATGTGCCACCGGGAGATCGACTTCGACGTGATCGACCAGAGGGTTTTGCTGCATGGCGTCCAGAAATGCATTGGCCGCAGCAGCCGGGAGGTCCACGGCGAATCCTTTCAGCGCGCGGGTGTAGGTGAATCGCACCTGCCCGCCGTGAGGGCGGGTCAGTGCAGATGCTTGGCCGGCGGGATCGGGGACGTTTTTGTTGAAGACGACCACAAAGTGGCTCGTCTCGGGTTTCGGAGGAATTTGAGCCGCAATGGTATCGCTGGCAACTTTTCGGAGATCAGCTTGGGCAAGAACGGAAGTGACCGAGCTGACAGGAACGACGCTTTTTGCGGTATTGTCCAGAGTGGTGATGAGGGTTGGTAACTGCAGCTTGACGATGGTGGCCGCCGCTGCATTGAGCTCCTGCTTGGAGGAGCCCGTGTTCCCGGCTGCTGCGGCCGCCACCGCACGTCCCGCTTCACCAAGACTGATGGCGGCGGTGCGCGCGATGCGTCCCAGAGAACTATCGCCATTGGCGACGAAGTCTTTTGTCAAATCGCGCCCTTCAAGACCAGGAATAGTCTGAACGGCGGCCTTCGCCTGCGCGAGCGTCAGGCCGTTGCTTCGCATTTCGTTGGAGACGAGGGTCGTCAGAGGGCTGACCACGGGGGCACTTGTGACGGTCGCTATTCCATTGGCCGAGTCCAAATAGGCGACGGCAGGTGAAGCAAGCGTAAAGGCTTGCTTGCCTGCCTGCTTGAGCGTCAACCCCTGGTCATCGGCATCTTTGGCAGTGTCGGGGACATCCGCCACGAAATGGGCACCCGCAAGCTGCGCCGGGGTCAGGCCATCAATTGAAATCGTAAAAGCGCCGGACGCATCAGTCAGTCCTGAAATGGGTTCGTCAGCATCGTGGACTTGGTTGTTATTCAGGTCCAGAAAGACGGTCGCCCCCTGCAGGTAGCCGTCGACCAAGGTGCCAGTGACCTGGGCTGCGCTATTGGGTGTGGCGCCTTGGCTTGTTGTGGGAGTGCTGGTGCCCCCCCCGCTGCATGCCGCCAGCCCAAGCGCTGAGGCGAGGACTAGGGCGAGCAGACGAATAATTGGGTGTTTTGCGCCGTGGGCTGATTCTGACGACGTGAAATTGCTGCGAAACATGCGGACCTCTTTAATTTTGAGGCCGGTCGGGGTGACGGTCCGATCCGGCAACCCCGCTACCCCATGCACAAATTCGTGGGGCCGGAGGCTTTGCGTCGCAGGATTGCTCCTTGTTTGCCAATTATAGTTCAAGGCTTAATTTATACAGCGCGGCAGGATCTCGCGGTATGACATTTCGCACATTCCTTTGCATTTGACTAACGCCAACCAATGCGACTCAGACATGCGTTTTTGCATTCGCATTCCTCTAATCTCCGGTCGTCACACGGCCCCTTGATTCAGGATAGATGTTCGGTGACGTGATTGCCATGCATTGAACTCAGCCGAAAGGTGAAAGTCGACATGCTTTCTATTTCATACCGATAACGGATAGCGTTTATCTGTTGCCTCAGAGGTCTCAAATACGTAAAGCTAGCGAACTTCGGCGCCAGATAAACCAGGTTGAATTAAACCGCCACTGGAGCTGGTTGCGATAGGGGATTGAATTGTGCAGAGCTACTTTTAAAGCGCTTTAGATACCGGTGCGAGCGGATCTGCAATTGGACGCAATGAGCAGAAGTTCTGAATATCCGTTTTTGTGATCGCTGCGAGAGAACAGAAGAAGCTTTTGCACCTTTCCACTGGTCACAAGGTGCAAAAAATCCTGGAGTGATGCCGATCGCCATTTTGAGTAGTCGCCATTTGTCATTCGGGAAATCACGGTGGCGCTCTGCTTTGTGGCCAAGTCATTTCTGCCAGTGTCGTCAGTCGGCGTGCTCCTAAAAGCGTCGCACCATCGTGAAGCCTTCCGGTTTTGCAGCACGGGCATCGATGGTTGGCATATCTAATGCCAGACGAGTCGCCTTTAGTTTGATCGCCTTACAAGCCGACGTGAGCACACCGTAGTGTCGAATGCGCTTGATTCCCGTGGGTGGGACGTGAAGCATGAAGCGCCGCACAAACTCTTGACCAATCATTCTCACGGTGAGTTTGCCTCCATGGTCATCGGCACGGACTTTGAAGGACACCTCGCTTTTACCAATGGCTCTAATCCGTTCATTGCTGATGGCAGTGCGGTGCGTATATCGGCTCAAATACTCTAACACCTGAGCAGGTCCGCCCATCGGGGTTTTGGCGTACACGATCCAATCATGCTTGTAGAGTTGACTTTGGCGACGTGCCCAATCGTCCTCGTGCCCCTGAGGGTCCCGATCAAGTTGGCCAGTCTTGTGTACCATACTTAGAGCAGCCAGAAACTTTCCCCGAAAAACCTTGGACAAGGCGTGGACCGGAAACAAGAAATCGCGCTTCTTTGTTGGTGTCGACCATAGCCCATCCTGCGATAGAGTTCCACAGGCCATCACTGCGTGTAAGTGGAGATGAAGCCTTAAGTCTTGCGTCCATGTAAGCAGGACAAGTCTAAACGCAGCGGAGCCTTCGGCGTCGCTAATCCACCTAGGGTTTGCCGCAAATTCAGCCAACGTTTTCGCGGTGCAGGAAAACAGAGTGTCAATCACTCAACGCTGATGCTGGCGATACAAACCGTTGAGGCAGTGCGGCAACGTACACACCAGATGTGCGTAAGGGACCGGTAAGATCTCAGTCAACCTCCCTTGCAACCAAGCACCCTTGGCGCGTGCTCCACACTGCGGGCAGCAGCGACTTCTACAGGAGTGATATTGCCAGTGACTATGGTCACAGCCATCACAAACCAGCAATTGACCGCCCAAAGCGCTTTTACGGCAGGCGACAATGCCACGCCAAGCCTTGGCCTGCACAACGCTCAAGGTATTTGATTCAAGATACGCTGGGCCGAAATGACGAAGCGTATCGGCTAAGGTTGAGCTCACGCGGCGCTGGGCTTAGGCCAGTCCTGTCCTTTCGACTTCAGTGGTAGCTGTGAAAGCAAAGCCAGTGCAGCATCGCCCGCGCTGAGACCTGGCCGGGCCATCCTAAGGTAGCGGCCGGTCGTATTCAGGTGAGCATGTCCCAACAATTTGCTGATACTACAAAGATCGATTCCACCTTCGAGCAAATGAGTCGCGAAACAATGCCTAAGGCTTTGGATTCCTCCCTCCTTAGTGATGCCAGCGGCGCTACGAGCGGAGTAGTAGTACCTTTGCGCGCTGCTGCAGTCTAGCGGCCGCGAAGGGTGGCTACGACTCGCGAAAAGCCAGTCTGAACCCTGAGCCCCTGCCCTGCAATTGCGCCAATACAGCCGCAACTGAGCAAGCAGATCCGGAGTGAGTATGGTTTATCGACCTTTGCCGCCGTTGCCCTCGACAACTCGAATACACATGCGATCAGGTGCCGCGTCAATGTCGGAGCCACGCAAGTGACACAGTTCGTTTAAGCGCAATCCGGTCGCATACGCCGTCATTAGAAGGGTTCTCGCCTTGATCGACATTGGCGCGTCTAAAAGCGCGGCCATTTCATCGCGAGACAATAGACCGGGACGGCGCTGCGAAGTTTTTCCCGGAGGAATCTTCACTCGGCGCCCTGCTTGGCCAAGAACATCACAAAATAGGAATCGAATAGCGCAAGCAGTGACATTGACAGTCAGGCGAGATCGCTTACGATCTTGAAGCAAATGCAACAAATAGCTCTGGACCTGCTCGTCGCTTAAAGATAAAGCAACTTGTTTTCTGTAAATTGGAATAAATAGTTTTGAGAGTTGGGTTAGTGGTGTTGGTTTTGGGTTACATGGTGAGGTAGATTTTTGCGCTCATCCACTCCTCATCTTGTTCGGCCAGCAGGGCACTGACGAGTCGTAGACAACTCGCAGTGTTTGGAAACAGGGTTGCCACACGGGTTCTGCGTTTTATTTTTTTGTTCAGGCGCTCCAAGCCATTCGTTGTTCGCATGCGTACGCGATGCTCCGGTGGCAGACCGAACACCGCGAAGCCCTCGGTGAGATTGTCTTCGGCCCACGCAGCGAGTTTTGGGTGGCTAGTGCGCCAACTCTGTGTGGCCTGTTTGAGTAGGCGCATAGCTTCATTGACATCGGGTGCATTGAAGATTGAGCGAATGGCGCGAGCAACTGGGATGCGCTGATCGAGCTTGGTGACGTAGCCTTGCGCGTTGTGCTGGAGATGGAATTGGCAGCGCTGCCACACGACACCAGCAAAGAGCGCTTTGCGAGCGGCCTTCAGGCCTGCATGGTCATCACTGGCGATGAATTTGACGCCACGCAAGCCCCGCTGAATGAGGCTATCCAAAAACGCTCGCCAATGCACCTCAGCCTCGGACAGCGCGACGGACACGCCAAGCACTCGACGGTGGCCGCTAGAGGTCACACCGACGGCAATGAGCACCGCACAGTCCACCACCTTGCCTGCCTCGCGTACGCGCTCATAGCGAGCATCCAAAAGCACATAGGGCGTATCGCCCAAGGGGCGGCTGCGCCAAGCTTCCAGGCCCACATCAAGCTTCTCAGCGCAGCGACTGATTTGGGTCGAGGAAATGCTCACCTCGGGGCCGACCAATTTCTGCAAGACCTCAATGACCTTGCGCGTGGACACACCCTGCACGTACATCTCGGCCAGCGCCAAATTGACCGACTGCTCCGAGCGGCTGCCACGCTCTAAAGCGCTGGGGTAAAAGCCACCGTCCCTCACCTGAGGCACCTCGAAGGTAAGCTCGCCCAAACGGGTAAGCATGGTCTTGGGTTTAAAGCCGTTGGCATAGTCCACCCGAGTGGCGCTGCGCTCATAGGGCGACGCTTGCAAATGTTGCGCTCGCTCCATTCGCGAGGCTTCATTAACCAGAATGCGCAGCGCTTCGCCTGCACCATCCAAGCCATTGGCCAATAAGCAGCTATAGGCATCTTGCATCACCTGAGAGGGTTCTTGAGATACGGTTCGTTGAGCCATGATAAATTCTTTCTGTCGATTTAGGCAAACCGCAAACTCACCGGGGGAGTGCCTCCGGCGGCCTGGCAGGGGCCTGGGGTTAAATAACCCAAAACCATTCTCCCCGAGCACACCAGTTTCAGGGGCAATCTAATTTACAGAATGAATGTTGCACTAACCGCTTAAAACCGAGGGGTCGCACTTTAAGTGCTGTGCCATTTGGGCCACCGCCGTCAAATGCTTCATTCGGGTTAGTGTTGCAAACCCGCACAGGACCATCGCATCCGTCATCCGTTTACGCAGAGGTGTCATTTTGAAACTCCTTGAAACGAGGGAAATTCCTCAAATTAAGGGGTAGTCTCAAATCAACCAAGTAGCAAGCGCTTCAACCTAAGCAAAAACAACCACCGCGAAGCGGTTTAGTTCAATGTGTTTTATCAAGGGTTCTTGTCCACAGGCCAAGCCTAGTATCTTGACTAAGACTTATTCATTCTGGAGAAATCAGGCTCTCAATGATGTCGCAGCAAGTATCGATAGCTTCGCGACCTAGCGTGGTGATATGTTCAGCGCTTCTTTCCTTCCAGCCTTGACCTATACCGTGATCCACCAGTACGACACCGCGTACTGTGCAATCAGTCGGCAACGCATATTCAAATGAATAGCCATTTGCCGTATTGCTCGTGCCCCGCTTGTGGTGAGAAATTTAGACGCACGACATCACTTCTTGCGGGGATGTAGAGCGCTTTGATTTCTATCACACCTCTTTACCGACAGGCGCTGTATCGAACTCTCTGAACTCGGAAAGATTCTCGGGCGTGATCTTCCCAATCAGCGCATTAATACATAGCGAGCCTAACCAACGCGCAATTCTAATGCGTTGCGTCGACTCTACGTTGCCCTACCGACTGGCCTATAAAATTTCGGGAAGAAAGAACCCGTCGAATGCGCTGAAGATCGCGACCGGCAGCGGGCGCTAGAACTACTCGTGGCATTCGAGTCCAGGGGTTTCAGGAGTGGTGCCCCAGGTATCGAGCCAGGTATCGAGTTCGTCATGGGTGATGTGAAGCCCAGTTTCTTGATACTCTGCAAGTGACGCTTGGCAACTCGCATTCCATGCGGCTGCCTTTTCTTCTTGTACAACAAACCGACTCACTGCATCACGAGCCAGAGCGTGAGCCGTTCGTTTCTGAGTATGGGCGATCTTGTTTAATCGTTCTCGAAGATCGTTATCCAGACGTAAAGACATGGGTGTCATCGTAGGGGCGGTCATTTTTTCACCTTGTAGCGCATTGCACTACAAAGCATATTCGGGTAACCATGAAAGTCAAGCAACCGTCTAAAAATTCGAGATCTACCCAGTAAGCTTGGATTTCACCCTGTAGTTTGACACCCGGTAAAATCCGCTCATGACCTCAGGCCTTTACTCCCTCGCAAAACCCTTCCTCTTCGCCACCGACCCCGAATGGGCGCATGACAGCACCCTAAAGTCGCTGGATTTCTTGCCGACCCGAATCGCCATCAAGGCGATGGCTGGCCCGAAGGTCAAAGATCCCATCACCCTCATGGGCATTGAGTTCCCCAACCGCGTAGGCTTGGCAGCGGGGCTCGATAAAAACGGTGCTCATATCCCTGGCCTAGATGCGATGGGCTTTGGCTTCATTGAGGTTGGCACTGTGACGCCCAAGCCTCAGCCTGGCAACCCTAAACCACGTATGTTCCGGATCCCTGAGCGCAACGCCTTGATCAACCGGCTGGGCTTTAATAACTTAGGCGTGGACAACTTCATAGCGAACGTGAAGCGCACTCGTTTTAAGGGCGTGTTGGGCTTGAATATTGGTAAAAACGCGAGCACCGCTATTGAAAATGCGCTGGATGATTACCTGATTGGGCTGGACAAGGTGCACCCCTATGCAAGCTACATTACCGTCAATATATCCTCGCCCAATACCAAGAATTTGCGCCAGCTTCAAGGTGCCGACGAATTGTCAAAGTTGCTGGGTGGCTTGAAGCAAGCGCGCACAAAACTCGCCAAGCGCGACGGACGCAAAGTACCCATAGCGATCAAGATCGCCCCTGATCTGGATGCCGATCAAATTGCCATCATCGCGCAGCTTCTACCTGAATTTGGCATGGATGGCGTCATTGCGACCAATACGACGTTGTCGCGCACGGCGGTTGAAGGTTTGGCCTATGCGGAGGAAGCCGGAGGCCTATCGGGTTCG
>JAYVKZ010000314.1:0-11452 GCA_043767985.1 Betaproteobacteria bacterium | reverse complement strand
TGGTAGAAAATCGCTTTTTGTGAGATTGAGGACGAATGCACCATGGATAAATCGAAAAGTAACTTGTGGTTCAGCCTGGGGATTGTTGGGCTGATCAGCGCCTGCATGAGCGTCAGTCAAGCCCCTGTCGAAGTGGTAGATCGAGGCTTGATCATTCACAATGTGAATGTCGTTAATACGCGAGACGGTTCGATCACTCCCAACCGGGCAATTGTGATCCGTGACGGAAAAATACACAAAATCACTGCAAGCGCTTCAATTCGCGTCACCGGCACAGCACAAGGCGTTGATGGGCTCGGCAAGTACCTCGTACCGGGTTACTTGGATATGCATACCCATGCCATCTTCGAGGAGGATAAGCAGCCCAGTGCATGGCCGCTCCTCATAGCCCATGGCATCACGGGCATTCGCGAGATGGCGGGCTCGGCGGCTTTGATTCAACGTGCGCGTCAGGTGAATGTCGAAAGCGCTGCGGGCCGTCTCCTGGCGCCTGAAATTTTGAGTATTCCCGGCGCTATCTTTGCAGGACAAGCACCTGCCCCAGCCGCTGCGACTCAGTTCGTGCAGCAGCAAAAAGCGGACGGGGCGGATTTCATTAAGGTAGTCGCTGGTGGGCGAGCCTCTATCCTGGCTATTCTCGACGAGGCCAAGGCTCAAGGCCTCGGAGTTGCAGGGCACTTAGTGCCTTCAGTGAGCGCTTTGGAGTCCAGTAATGCGGGTTGGAAGGCAATTGAGCATCTGGGTTCTGGCTGGGGATTTTTGCTCGACTGTGCAAATGACGAGATCAATATTCGTCAGGCCCTCATGACTGGTCAGGGCGCTAGGCCGCCATTTCCTCCAACTTTTACACTGACGCCCAGGCTATACGACTCCAGTCTCAACGCCCCGTTCTATCAACGTATTTTTGACAGCTATAACGAAGCCAAGTGCCAAACCCTTGCGCAAGCCTTTGCCAAGAATGGCACATGGCATGTGCCCACACTCATTCGACTTCGCACCATGAGCTTTAGCGACGAGCCGCAGTACCGTGAAGATCCGAATCTTCAGTACGTGGATAAAACCGCCCGTGCGCTTTGGGAAAAGCTTGCCAAGGATTATTCGGCCAACGTATCAAGTTCGGCCGCAAGTACGGTTCGGCAGTTCTATTCTTTGCAACTCAAAGCAACCGAACTCTTAAAGGAAAATGGCGTCAAAATTTTATCGGGTTCCGATCTTGGTGGTATTTGGGTGATTCCGGGCGTGAGCCTTCATCAAGAGTTCGCTGAACTCGCCGCTGCTGGACTTACGCCGCTGGAGGTACTTCAAAGCACCACCCTGAACGGCGCAGAGTTTTTGGGCAAGCTCGCGAGCATGGGAACCATCGAAGCAGGCAAGCATGCTGATCTTGTTCTACTCGAAGCCAACCCCATTTCTAGCGTTGCAAACTTGAGTAAAATTTCGGCAGTGGTTTTGAAAGGAAAATTCTTGCCGAAAGAGGCACTCGAAAAACTTAAGAGCGACACGGCGCTTAGCCTAAGCAATCAACCGCTCAAAAACCTTAGCGCAGCGCTCGACCCGAATCATCGGCACTAACGACAGCGAATTCGCATCGCTATCGAGCTGCAAACTGATCTGCCATGAAAGTTGAGCTTTCTATGTAAAGCGTACGCGAGCGTCCCCGGTGACCGGTGTCGAACACTTGAATTTGCTTTTGGGCGCTGGAATTGATGGGGATGTTGGATGCAATCTCGAATCACCTCTTCAAATCCTGGTGGTTCGCGCGGAGGATCTGCATTCGTTCTCGCTACTTTTTGGCTATCTGAAAGAAAATATTGTCTTATCGGGGGTTAGCGAAACTGATTTTATACCTGGCCGATCCATCAGGTTTGATCATGGCGCATCGATTCATTTGGTTTTTCATTCCGAGCCTTGCAAGAAAATCGGCGAATGGGTCCCGCGGTTGCCAAAAGCCTGCGTGTCCTGGGTAATTGTCGGCTAAACGCCCAAAGAATTTTGACGAGAAGGTGTGAAGAATAGCGACGGCGAACAGTATTGCGCCGATAATTTCAGAGCTGGTCGGGTTCAAATCAATCCTTACTCTCAACTGGCGCTAGCTCACACAAGCTTGCTTATCCGGTCGAGTCTGTGGGTCACCGAACAATCATTCGGTCAGCGTGCGTTGGCGAACAGCCTAATCCGTCACGCTTAGTCATCCTGCAAGTTTTGTTCCCTTGAAGACTTGACCCATGAGCACATCTGAAATGCCTAAGCAAGAAGTTGTCAAGGCTCCAGACCAGGAGTCCAAGCTCGACCAGATTAGCCAGAACATAGAAGCAATACTTGACTTTTACGCTCGTGAAGAGAAAAAGATAAGCAGCTCTCAGCGGCTTCTTGAGCAATTCAGCGGTTTCATTGGTCGGCCAATTTTTCTAGGAATAATTCTGCTCTTTGTATTGGTTTGGATGTGCGCGAACGTCCTGGCGATTGGGTTTGGCTTGATCGCATTCGATCCTCCGCCCTTTTCTTGGCTACAGGGCCTCGTGACGCTCAGCGCCTTGCTCACGTCAACCATTGTGTTGATCAAGCAGAATCGGCTCGCGCGTATGGACGAAATGCGTGCCCATCTCGATCTCAAGGTCACGCTTTTGACCGAACAAAAGGCTGCGAAGATGATCGACCTTCTTGAGGAGCTTCGACGCGACCTGCCCAACGTCAAAAATCGCGACGACATCCATGCGGCTGCTTTAAGACAACCGATGAACCCAGACTTGGTGGTCGCGGCGCTTGAGGAAGTCAACTTGCAGGAAAGTCGAATTAAGCCTGCGAAAGAGGACGTAGGAGATGCCACAAGTGACGCCTGATCACACCTTGCTTGGACGAGATGGCAATGTCACACCGCAGCTCGTCTAGACAAACATGGCAGTTGCTGAAGAAAGACCTTGGCGGCATTCTCGAACGATGCGATCAATGAGATTTTGGCAACTCGGTAAATCGTCGATGAGGCCGATGACCATACCTGCACTGACAATACCGCCATCCACATCGCCAGTCTTCATGGCATTTTTACCGCGTGCCCCCGCAACCAGTGGCCGGACCTCTTCGAAGGTCGCACCCGCCTTCTCCATTTTCACGACCTCATCGGACACGGCATTTTTGAAAACCCTCGAGGTATTGTGCATGGTGCGAAAAATCAAATTGGTGTCGCGCTCACTGCCCTTGATCAGGCTTTGTTTCACGTTGTCGTGAATCGGAGCTTCTTGGGTGAGCATGAAGCGCGTACCCATATTGATGCCCTGTGCACCCATGGCTAAACAAGCTGCCATTTGAAACCCGTCAGCAATCCCACCCGAGGCGACGACAGGCACCTTACAGGCTCGCACAGCCGCGGGAATGAGAATGAGATTGGTCACATCGTCTTCGCCAGGGTGGCCCGCACACTCGAAACCGTCAATAGAGATAATGTCCACACCATGCTTCTCGGCCGATAGGGCATGACGCACGGACGTGCACTTGTGGATCACCGTGATGCCCTTTTCCTTGAACTTAGGCACGAAATTACGTGGGTTGTTGCCCGCTGTTTCCACAATCTTGATGCCGCTCTCAAAGATGACTCGCATGTATTCATCGTAAGGTGGTGGCGTCACCGCAGGCAAGATGGTGAGATTCACACCAAAGGGATTATTGGTCATTTTGCGACAGCGCTCGATTTCCTTGGCAAGGTCATCCGGCGTGGGTTGGGTGAGCGCAGTCAAGATTCCCAGACCACCGGCGTTCGATACCGCCGAGGCCAATTCAGCAAACCCGACCCACTGCATACCACCCTGAATAATCGGGTAGCGAATACCGAGCATCTCAGTCACTTTGTTCTTCATCGTGCGTACCTATTGGGTTAAAGCAACACGCAAACTACACTCGGTAGGGCGCTCCCTGCCTCTCGATCTTACGCAGCAAAGCTTTCCAGTTATAAACGCCGAAATCGGCTTTCTTTCGAAAGCTCTTCATGTTCTTCGCGATACCGTCGACGACCTTGGGATCGATCTCGACAGGAGGCTCGCCGAGCGTGCGGGCAATGAGCTCCAACTCGCAAGCGCGCTCGAGCATGTACATACGCGAAAGCGTGCCCGGAATGGTATCGCCAAGCGTCAACAGGCCGTGGTTGTAAAGGATCACGCAATTGCCACCCTGACAACTGACACCCAGTGAATCGCACTCTTCCTGCGACGAAGGCATGCCGTACTCGTGATACACCACGTCGTCATAAACAATTAAGGCATCTTGGCTAATGGGCCGTAGCCCATTGCGGATCATGGATAGTCCGGCACCTGCACGAGTATGCGTGTGCATCACACAATTGGCATCGGGCCGAGCCTTGTACACGCCACTATGAATCGTGAGCCCAGCGGTATTGAAACGGCCTTGTTTGCCAATGATGTTACCGTCGAGATCCATCTTGATGAGGCTGGACGCCGTGATCTCGTCAAACATTTCCTCGTAATGATTGATCAGAAAAGTATTGGGCTCGCCCGGAATACGGGCTGACATATGGGTCGCCAAAATATCGGTCCAACCAAAGTAATCGCACATCCTGTAGAGGGCCGCCAGATCGCAGCGCGTTTGCCACTCAGCCGGTGTCATTTGAAGATGTTCAGCTTTTTCGACTGCACCCATGGACTTCTCTCCGTTGATTGAAATATTGTGCCGTCGGACAGATCGGCACAGAGAAAGCAATGCGCTTTTGCTCACAAATGTACCATCGTGCACGCGGGACAAGGCTCTTGAGTTTCGGAAAAGCCCGAGCAGCAATGCTAGCGCTGACGAAGCTTCAATAAAACGTCAAGAACTGATCGGGTCGCTGGCTCCATGGCGCCCGTCCGATGCGCCAACCCCAGAGGGCGCCAAAGTTTAGGGCTTAAGGGCAGAATGGCAATGCGCGGGTCCACGGGGCTTTCCTCCGCTTCGATGGGTAAGAGCGCGGCGCCATAACCTGCCGCGACGAGACTTTTCATCGCATCGTTGAAGTTAAGCTCGATGCGCGGTTTAGGCGTAACACCTGCTTTGGCAAACCACTCCATCGTCATCCGGTACAGGCGGGTGCTCGAATCATTGAGAATCAGCGGCTGATTGGCTAACCAGGCGGGGGTGATTAGCCTTGGCCGATGCTTTATCGACACCAAATTCCGGCCCGGTTTGAACCAGACGGCGGGGATAAAGGCATTCACTGGGTCGCGCCGCCAAGGGATCACTTTGATACCTGCTAGAACGGCCTGTGGAAGAGCGACGAGACCAATGTCCAGTGCGCCCTGGCGGAGTTGCTCAAGGGTGTCCTGCGACGTGAGCACCGCGACTTGAACATCAATCCCCGCGAAATCCCGACCTAGCATTTCAAGAGCCTTGGGCAAGAGTTGCGCTAAAGCTCCAGTCGACGCTCCGACTCTTACCCGCCCCCCACCGCCATGCAAGAGACGCTCAACTTCATTGATCGCATCGTCCGCGTCGGCCAGTAGTCGCCTTGCGCGCACGAGGAGGGCTTCACCAATTCGGGTCGGCATCACCTGGCGACGAGTACGCAACAGCAGGGCTGCGCCAAGGCGAGCCTCTAGTTCAGAGACATGCAAACTAATTGTGGGAGGTGCGAGATGCAAGCTTTGGGAGGCAGCGGTGAACGAACCGAGATCGGCAATCGCGACAAGCGTGCGCAACTGATCGAGATTAAGGGAGCGCATGGAGGATTCCGAAATTCATTTCTACCGCTTAAGATCAGTTTTTATGACTTTGTTAATCATTATATTCAACTTTACCAATCGTTGTGCGTCCGGGATGATTCTATAAAATCATTAAGGATAATTCCATGAAATCCCTTGTTTTTGTTGATGGCGACCAAGGTACCACCGGCCTGCAGATCATGGCCCGGCTGGGGCTACGTCAAGATATAACGGTACTGACGCTGCCCGTCCAAGCGCGCAAGAACGCTCGACTCCGTGTTGACGCCATCAACGACTGCGACATTGCCGTGCTTTGCCTACCCGATGCCGCAGCACGCGAAGCGGTCGCATCGGTTGCCAATCCAAAGGTCCGTATCATCGACGCCAGTTCGGCGCATCGTACTGATCCATCATGGGTTTACGGTTTGCCCGAACTGGGAGAAACGCAGGCGCTCAGAATCGCGCAAGCGAAAAGAGTCTCTAACCCAGGTTGTTATCCGACCGGCGCTGTCGCCTTGCTCAAACCCTTGATCGATGCTGGTCTTATTCCTAGCGACTATCCCATCACCATTCATGCCGTGTCTGGGTATTCCGGACGCGGTCGGGCCGGAATTGAAGAACACGAGCCTGCTGAAGGACACCGTGGGGCTAAGAGCGTACTGCCCTTCCAAGTGTATGGCTTGACCTTGCAACATAAGCACGTCCCGGAAATCGAACTGCATGCGGGACTTGTCAACAGACCGATCTTTATACCCAGTTACGGATCCTTTCGGCAAGGTATCGCACTCACGATACCTATTCACCTTCGTTTACTAGGTTCTCGCGTACACCCGGAGGACTTGAGAGTGTGCCTGGAGCATCACTACGCTGGTGCCCCCAAGGTTAAGGTACTGAGCGAAGAAGAAGCTTGTCAAACAGAGCGTCTAGACCCTCAGGCACTCAACGGAACAGACGACATCTCGCTTGCCGTATTCCACAATCACCAGCACGAACAAATCCTACTTGCGGCGATTTTCGACAACTTGGGAAAAGGTGCGTCTGGGGCCGCTGTGCAGAATCTCGATCTGATGCTGAAGCAACACCGAGAGCCTTAGGATTAAGGCTTGTACCAAGCCGCGCCGGGAATGCGCCTAAATCACACCGCCAGGCATTGGTACAAAGTCAGGCATTGCGAATCGTCAGACCGCCATCGACTGGCAACACGGCACCGGTAACAAAGCCAGCGGCAGGCAGGCATAGGGACAAGGTCATCTGGGCGACCTCCTCAGGTTCGGCATAGCGTCTCAGGGCGGTCCGCCGTCTCGCGAACTCGGCCTTTTGTTCAGGCGCAATGCGCTGAGTCATACCGGTATTAATCGGGCCCGGGCAAATACAGTTCACGGTAATGCCTTCCGGGCCAAGTTCCACGGCCATGGAGCGTGTTAAGCCAATCACACCGGTTTTAGCTGCGGTATAAGGGCTGATGAAACGGGTAGCGCCCAAGCCCTCAGTGGAGGCGATGTTGATGATTCTTGCATCTTTGGCCTTGCGCAAAAAAGGCAGCGCAGCCCGAATCATGCGCACCTGTGCGGTGAGCAGCACATCGAGACTCTTGGCCCAGCGCATCTCGAAATCTTCAGAATCGACGGGCCCATGCATCGATATGCCAGCATTGTTAATGAGAATATCAAAGCCGCCGAACTGCAATGCAATGTTGGCCACCACGCGGTCAATATCCTCGCGCTTTGAGACATCGAGTTGCCAGCCCTTGGCGATGCTTCCCGCTGCAATGATTTCGCCTACCACCTCGTCAACCGAGCTTATATCGGTGACCGCCACCCTGGCCCCCTCATCGGCGAACAAATGGGCGGTAGCACGCCCCATGCCGCTTGCAGCACCCGTGACCACGACGACCTTGCCGGCAACCGAGCGGGATAGTTTACTGAGCTTCGTCATATTGTGCTGCCTCCAAGCTGCGTTCCGACTTAGGTGCCGCCGTCCACACGAAGCACGGCAGCGGTTGTAAAAGAGGAGGCCGCACTGGCAAAGTACAAAGCCGCGCCGACCACTTCGTGCGCCTGACCGCCTCGCCGCAGCGCCATCGACGTGTCAGCACGCTTTTGAAAGGCCTCTAAATCCCAGGCCTTGGAGATGTCGGTGAGGAACGGCCCAGCCATGATGCTATTCACTCTGACTTTCGGACCAAAGGCAAAGGCAAAGGAGCGGGTGAGATTATTCAGACCAGCCTTAGCCGCGCCATAGGGCTCGGACTTCGGTGCAGGATTGGCCGCAGCGATGGAAGATATATTGATGATGCTGCCGCCCGCACCTTCCATCATGCGCTCACCAATCACGGCGCAGAGGCGATACGGGCCCTTTAAGTTCAAGCCGACCACTTTGTCGAACATCTCCTCCGTCACCTCGGAGAGCTTGCCATAGAGTGGCGACATACCAGCGTTATTAACAAGAATGTCGACCCTTCCAAATTCTGCGTAGGCCGTGTCGATTAACGCATCGCAAGCGTCCCAACGGCCCACATGCGCAGAGACGGCCAAGGCACGACGCCCCAGCGCACGTACTTCACTGGCCACCGCTTCGCAGGCCTCAAGCTTTCGCGAGGCGATGATCACATCAGCGCCATGTGCGGCAAAAGCCAAGGACATAGCACGACCCAGCCCGCGACTTCCGCCAGTAACTAAGGCTACCTTACCGCTTAGCGAAAACAAGTCGTTCATCAAGTGCGCTCCCGTGGTGAATGTCTAGTGGATGAAGGTATGGAATCAAAGCGCTAGAGATAGCCCAGATCTATCTTAGTGCCGCGCGGAGCAGATCCGAGTGCAACGTTTCAATCTTCAGAGATCGACTTGCGAAACATCCATTGAGCGCAGCTCAGTAGCCCAAGAATCATACCCAAGGTGGCGAAGGTCCAGGCAAAGGCAGAGACTCCCGGGTGAACTCCCCGCCAGACGTCTAACAACCAAGTGATGCTCGCGGCGCCAATCACAGCGCCAACGACGCGGGTGACATTCAGCAAGCTTCCGGCTACGCCACGTTCGGCCGGAGGTAAGGTCGCGGTGGTCTTGTCCATATAGCCGACTTGGAAAAAGCCGATACCCATGCCGCAAGCGAAGAGTGCAAGTGCGATCAATGGCAGTGATCTCATGGAAATAGTGACACCAAGAAATACAAGCCCGGTCGCACTTGCCATGAGACCTACGCTCATGAGCGCTGCTGCAGACCAAGCCGCGCCCAACCTTGCACCCAGTAAGCCAGCGGCCACCGCCCCAAGCGGGGAGACCGCGAGCATGACGCCAATGATCCAAGAACTCGCTTGAAAGTAGGTATCCAACACGAAAGGCAACAGTAAGAATATAGAGAACCCACAAAGATTCAGTCCGACCGAAGCCAATTGCAGCCCACCAAAAGCTGGGTTACTCAAATAACGGATATGCAAGATGGGTTGCGCAAAGCGAGTTTCATGGCGCACAAAACTCCACACGCAAGCGAGCAGGACCGAGCCGAAGAACAGCAAGGACCCGGTCGTCGCGTCACTTCTGCGAGCCATATTGATTAACAACACCAAACTCGCCAGAGACAGGGTCAGTAGCAAGGCCCCCAGGTAATCGAAGCGCGGGTTGAGAGGGCGATCCTGTTGCGGCTCCGGTAGCCAGATACTCAGCACGAGAACGATGAGCGCTAACGGCGTACGAAACCAAAACACACTTGGCCAGCCACCCCAATCAAGGAGCATGCCGCCGATCAAAGGTCCGAGTGCAATCCCCGTGCCAAGCAACATGACATAGATCGACAGTATCGCTCGCCGCAATACCGGGGGAAACAAAAGCGTTGCAAGCGCCGGCCCACAGGCCATCGCCAAACCTGTTGCAACGCCTTGAGCAACTCGCGCGGCAACCAGAAAAGGATAGCTCGGCGCGAGGCTACAGAGTAAATGCGTCACCGCACACGCCGCTAAGCCATAGCGAAAGACTCGCCGATGCCCATATAGGTCACCGAGCTGCCCAAAGGCCAAAGTCAGTCCACTTTGCGCGATGATGAAGGAGGCAATGATCCATTGAATATCGCTAATCGCGAGTCCAAAGGTTGCGATGATCAGAGGAAAGGCCACGTTGACCGAAGTATCAAGTGGGCCGAGTAAGCTCCCCAGACAAATGACCAGCAGAGCAAAGCGCAAATTTGCGGGCTGCTGACCCAAACGCTCAGAATTCGACATGCCCAGCCTCCACGGTAGAATCGATTGCTTACACCTTAGTATTTTGAAAGTCGCATAGACTACATATTTATCTGGTTTAACACAATCCTTATTGACTCCAACATGAAAGCGGTAGCCACCTTGCGATGAACGACAGCGCTTTCTCTGCGGAGAGTGCCAGACACTCGCCATCCACGAAGATGCCGAACGCTGTGGCCGCAGTTTTCCCATTCCTAGATACTTGGAGGGTGATTGCAGCCTTGATGGTCGTTTTTTTGCATTTGCAAATGCAAGATTTTCTGCCCGCGGAGGTTCCCCATTTTCGTCGTGTCGGCCATTTGGCTGTGATCGTATTTTTTGTGATCTCAGGCTATAGCGTTGCCTTTTCGGCGCATCAGCATCAAGGGCAGATTGGCAAGTTTCTCGTAGCTCGATGGTCCCGAATCTACAGCATCGCGATCCCCGCGATTTTGGTCGCCCTAGTGCTCGACCAGCTAGCCGGTATTCAAAACAGCCCCCTCTACCCTGCCTGGCAGTATCCCAAATGGTGGCAGCATCTTCTCTTTAATTCGCTGTTTCTTGGAGAGCATTGGGCCTTTAAGTTACACCCGTTTTCTTTAGCACCTTATTGGTCTCTATCCTATGAGTTCTGGTTTTACGCTTTGATGGCCGTCTTTATGCTCGACCCTAGCCGACTCAGAGCGTTTTCGATCATTGCAATGCTTCTATTTTTTGGGCCTAGAATTTGTGCGCTTCTGCCCTGTTGGTTACTGGGTGTTTGGGCGTTTCGAAAATCGTTGAGCTCGCCCGGTACAATTCCTCATGCTGGCGGGTTGGCCTCGATTTCGTTCCTGTTCGTGGGCGGGCTATGGTTAGTTTCGGGCGCAGATACTGCGCTGCTCGCCACTTCGAAGCAGATTGATGATCAATTGCAAAGCGCCACTGGCAATTTGCTTAAGCTCTATGAGTCACGTTATTTTCTAGCCGACGTTGTGATCGCGATCTTTTTCGCGATGGCAATTCTTGTGACCGCGCGCACCTTGCCAGCCAAAAAGATTCGTATGCCTCGCCTGCAAGCATGGGTCAGTTGGTTAGCGCCTCACACCTTTGCGCTCTACCTCTTTCATTACACCTTCATTGCTTTCGCGACAACAAAGATAGCGCCGTCCGAACGGCATGGGTTGACTACGTTTTTCGTCGCGAGTCTGGTCATTGGGAGCAGCCTGCTCCTAGGTGTCTTGTTGGCCCCAACTCGCAAGCTTTGGGCCCAATTACTTGACCGAGCGCTTCATCGCGTTGGTAGGTTATTCGGCGGATCAACGACCTAAAGGCTTAGCCTTCGGTCGTCTAGTCTTTCGATCACCGCTCACTGCCGTATTGGCTAAGCAACTGGCGGCCGAGTGCCGCGAGATGGACTTGATCGGGGCCGTCGCCGATACGCATGAAACGCGCATAGCTATAGGCCTGTGCGAGGAACGTGTCCTGACTTAAACCAGCACCGCCGTGAATCTGAATGGCGCGATCAATCACCTGGCAGGCCATCAAAGGCACGACCACTTTGGCCGCCGCGATCAGGTCACGT
>JAYVKZ010000313.1:0-6173 GCA_043767985.1 Betaproteobacteria bacterium | reverse complement strand
AGGCAAGAGCTTTTTGATGGACAGCTTTTACTCCGTAAGCAATGTCCGCCGAAAACTTCGAGTGCATTTTCATGAGTTCATGCGTGGCGTGCACCGCGAGTTGGAAAGTTTGCGAGGCACCAGCGATCCGCTGGATGAAGTCTCACGAAAAGTAGCCTCCAAGTATCGACTACTTTGTTTTGATGAATTTCATATCTCAGATATTGCCGATGCGATGATTTTGGAGCGCTTGTTGCGCGGCTTGTTCCGCCATGGCGTGATCTTGGTGGCTACCTCCAACTACAAGCCAGACGACTTATACCCTGATGGTTTGCACCGGGATCGGGTGCTTCCGGCGATTGGCTTGCTCAACGAGGGGCTTGATGTCTTGAGTGTCGATGCTGGTATTGATTATCGCCGACGCTCTTTGGAGCAGGTTCAGGCCTACCTTTTTCCAAATGACGATCAGGCGCAAGCGAGTCTTACGAAGTCATTTGAGACCCTTGCGGAAATTCCCGACGAAGACCCCGTCTTAAAAATCGAGCATCGCGAAATTCGTGCCCTGCGGCGCGCGGGCGGTGTGGTGTGGTTCGACTTTGCAACGCTTTGCGGTGGCCCGCGCTCGCAGAACGATTATCTTGAAATTGCCTCGCAATTCCATACTGTCATCTTGTCCGGCATTCCACGCATGGCCTCGAGTATGGCCTCTGAGGCCCGTCGATTCGTGTGGTTTATCGATGTGATGTACGACCAGCGAGCCAAAGTGTTGATGAGTGCTGCCTGCCCGGCCGACGAGCTTTATACGAGTGGAGCGATGGCCAATGAATTCCATCGTACGGTCAGTCGAATCGTCGAGATTCAGTCGAAAGAGTACCTTGAGGCCCCGCGGCGAATTGTGATGACGTCTTTGGTGTAAGCTTGCGCCTAACTTTTATTGACATTGCCTGAAGGACGGACAGCACTTGCAGTACTTGATTTTTGCCGTTACCTTTGTCTTGGCCTTGGGGCTGTCTAGGCCGACCTTGGGCGAGGACCTAAAAAGCTCGGTTCAAGACCCTCAGCAAGAGGCTCTAAGTGCACGTTTACAGAAAATTGATCGAGACCGCGAAGCGTCCCAAGCGCAGTTTCGTAGCGACAAGAAAAGTTGCGCCTCTACAGTGCTGGTAAGTCGGTGTGTCACCGACTCGGTAAGTCGACGCCGGGCGCGTGATGCGGTGTTGCGTGACGATCAAGTGAGTGCCAAAGAGCAACTGAGAGCCATCGCCGCGACGACCAAGAGTTCTGAACTCGCGGCATCCCAGGCCCGCCTTGAGCGGCAGTCCGGCGACGACGCCAAGCGTGAGGAGGGCAATGCGCAGCGCGCCAAAAAACTAGCGGATGTCCAAGAACGGGTTGACGCTCATCAGCAAAAAAAGAACCAAGAAGCCGAGAACCGACGCTTGTATCTTGAAAAGGTGCAACGTTCAGAGGAAAACCAGGCTGAGATTCGGGCCCGCTTTAAAGCCAATGGGACTCAGCCTAAGGCCAATGCTTTTATGTCGGTTCCGCCGGCTCTGCCGGCTCTGCCGGCTAGCCCGGCCGCGAACTAGAGCAAGCTCGCCTCTAATAAAGCCATGAAATGGCTAGAGCCACCTCGAATTGACAGTTAAGTCGTCTGGCTCATCGGCCTCGGCGGATCCCTCGGAGCGATCATATTTCACCAAGGCCATGGACAGGTTGTCGCCTTTGCCTTGTGCGCGCTCACGTGCCAAAGCAATTAAGCGACTGGCCGCTTGTCCCGCCGCAAGGCTAACGATCAAGGTTCCCAGTTCCATCGGGTCAAAATAGTTCCAAAGACCGTCAGAGCACAGTAGAAATGCATCGCCACCCACCGGGTTATCAATATGACCGTAGGCGGGAAGCGGGGCGACCTTGCCACCTAGCGTATTCACAAGCTTGTGAGCTTGCGGATGCATTGAGGCTTTTTCCAGGGACTTACCCTCGCGCACCAACTGCCAAGTCAGCGTATGGTCTTCGGTGACCGACATTAAATGGCCTTCCCGAAAGTGATAGATCCTACTGTCGCCCACATGGCACCAGTCCACGCGGTGTTGTTGAACCATGAGGCCAGTGAAAGTCGTGTGCGGCTCTAACTCCGAGGTCATGGCTGCAATGCTGATGACAGTATGGGATTCTTCGACCATTTCCCTAAAGAATTGCCGTTCCGTTTGTAGCCCAGGGGTAAATTCGCTGAAGCGTCGTTGGGCGATCAACATCACGTTTTCGGACGCTAAGGAGCCCCCTGACATGCCTCCCAAACCATCAGCCAACACGGCAAGAGCATGACGTCGCGGGTTTGCATGGACTGTATTCGTTGACGATTTGGATTCAGCCTGGCTCGCCGAACTCAAGAGGAGTACTCTGTCCTGTTGCTCGCGTCGGTCACCTTTATGTTGAGCCGTGCACGCGGAGACGATAAGCTCGGCTTTGCTTTTGGCGACCTTGGTCCTACTCGATCTCGCTTTTACGGGAGTTATTATCGGGGACAATAGCGCTTCGGTTTGTGTTGCTGACATGTTGGTCTTATTATTTCACTTCTTCCACGCAATTTCGCTGTGTTGGCCGCCCGTTTATCCGTTTGGTATGAGCTTCTGTCTGTCTAATGTCTGATTCGATCCCAATACCTGAAGAAACGCGCACCGAAACGATCCAACGACGCATCGTAGAGTTGCAACTTGAGCACCGTGGTTTGGATAGCGTGATTGATGCTATCGGCGACCCCGGTCAGTTTGACGAGTTGCAGCTTAGGCGCCTGAAGAAGCGAAAGCTCCAAATCAAAGACACGATCCTCGTTTTGCAGATGCAATTGATCCCGGATATTCCGGCTTGAGCGCCTACCTCGAGGCTTGTGCCCGAGCCTTGAGCAATCTCGGGCGGGTAGGAAAAAGCGTTCCCGGTTTTAAAGAACGGGCGGGTCAACAGCAGCTTGCGCGAGCGATTGCCGAGAATATTGAAACCCAAACGTCTTTAGTGGCGGAAGCAGGAACAGGCGTGGGTAAAACGTTTGCCTACCTTGTGCCGGCGCTTTTGCAGGAACATAAGGTTCTCATCAGCACGGGGACTAAGAACCTCCAGGATCAGCTGTTCCATAAAGACTTGCCGACTGTATTGACGGCGCTTGGTACTGGTCAAAGCATCGCCAACCTGAAGGGACGTAGCAATTATGTCTGCCGTTATCACCTTCGGCTCAACCTCGCACAGGGTGAGTTTGAGACAAAAACTGAAATCACCCAACTTAAACGTATCGAGCGTTTTGCTGAGATAAGCCAGGAGGGCGAGAGAAGTCAGGCTTTAGGCATTTCAGAGGATGCGCCTGCCTGGGGCAAGGCGGTTTCCACGCGCGAGAACTGTTTAAGTCAAGATTGTCCGGATTACGGCAATTGTTTCGTCTTTCGGGCTCGCCAAAGGGCTCAGCAGGCGGATATCGTGGTGGTCAATCACCATTTGTTTTGTGCCGACCTGGCCTTGCGCGATGAGGGTATCGCAGAGTTTTTACCGCTCACCCAGGTGCTTGTTTTTGATGAAGCCCATCAACTGCCCGAGGTCGCCAGTCAGTTCTTTGGTGCCTCGCTCTCGTTGCGACAGCTCTTGGAGTTTTGTCGTGAGGTGAGGCGTCTGGGTATGGCCGAAGCGCGCGGGCTTGCCGATTGGTTGGCCTTATTGGCCCCGATGGAACTCGGGCTGCGTGAGATCCGCCTCGAGGCGGGTGGCCCAGGAAAACCAGATGGAGATCGTTTGCGGCAGAATGTTGGGCTGGCTGGTGCGATAGAAGCCTGGCTCGTGAGCTTGTCCCTGTGTAACGCGCAGTTGGTGACCATGACTGAGCTTTCCAAAGATTTGGGCAAGCTCGCCCTTCGCGGACATGAGATCAAGGTCTGGCTGGAGCGTTGGCTCGGCGATTTGAAGGACGCAAACCAGGCCGAGCGAATCTTATGGGCTGATGTTCGCCAAAATGGCCTCACCTTGCATGCCACGCCGTTGTCCATTGCAGAGCCGTTTCGTAAACACCGCGAGGCCAAGCCGCGCTCCTGGATTTTCTTGTCGGCAACATTGAGCATGGCCAATAAGTTTGATCATTTCCAGAAGGCCTTAGGTCTCGAGGCGGTGAGCTGCCTTCAGGCACCTAGCCCTTTCGATTTTGAAAAGCAGGGGCGACTCTTGGTGTTGAATGAGCTGGGTGACCCCAATCAGCCTTATTTCGCCGCCAAGTTAGTCGATGAAATTTGGCCTTTAGTGCAAGAAAATCGCGGTCGATGCTTTGTTTTGTGTACGAGTTTGCGCCAAGTCGACGATATTGCCGAACGCTTTCGAAGTAAGACTGAGAAAACGAATACTGAGCACGAGTCCTCCGCTTGGGGCGACAGCGCACCCGTTTTTGATCTCCTTGTTCAAGGCTCGATGCCGCGTCACGAACTACTGGATCGATTCAAAAACGCCAGGGCGCCAATCCTCATCGGTAGCGCCAGTTTTTGGGAGGGGGTGGATGTACCTGGTCAGCAGTTATCGATGGTGGTTATTGCCAAGCTTCCCTTTGCGCCGCCCGACGATCCCGTCGTCAAGGCTAGGAGTTTAGCGATCAAGAAAGAGGGGGGTGACGCGTTTGGCACCTATCAACTGCCCCTTGCAGCGCTCGCCTTGAAGCAAGGTGTTGGTCGCTTGGTGCGGACTGAAGAGGACTACGGCCTGATCGTGATCGGTGATTCACGGGTCAGTAGCAAGTCGTATGGACGCACTTTGCTGCGAAGCTTGCCACCTTTTGCCCGCCTGAACAGCGCTGACGATGCGCTGTCCTATCTCAGGAGGGTTAATCCTTGAGCGAGGGTTTCTCTAGAAGCAACCGTCGCAGCGGTTTTCCAAGAGGTGTTGCGTCCCTTACTTCCAAATCTGCCACCATGAGCGTTCCGCGAATTGCAGACCTTCTGTCAGATAGCGACTCTTCGGGAATGTCCGCTCGAGCACCCGCTTCGAGGCCTCCTTTTGCTCAGTGAGCCCCAGTCGATCATAAGACGACATCATGATAAACAGGGCTTCTTCGATCGCTGGTGTTTCTTGGTAGGATTGAACGGCGATCTGGGAACGATTGGCAGAGGCGACATAGGCGCCGCGCCGGTAGTAGTAGCGCGCAATGTGTACTTCTCCAGCTGCCATGGAGTTTCGCAGATAACGCATACGCGATTCCGCTTCCGAGGCGTATTTACTATTGGGGTAGCGCGTGAAAAGCTGCTTGAAAGACTCAAAAGATTCGCGTGCGGCCTTCAGATCGCGCTCGGAGAGATCTTGACCACCAAGATTGGATAAAAATCCTTGGTTTTCGTTGAAGTTAATTAAACCCTGCAAATAAAACATATAGTCCATCTGCGAGTGATTGGGATGTAAGCGCATAAAGCGATCAATTGCGGCTAAGGCTAGGCCGTTTTCGTTTTCACGGTAATGGACGTAGGCCCGATCAATTTGTGCTTGTTGTGCAAAGCGCCCAAAGGGATAGCGAGATTCCAGGCGATCCAATAACTTGAGAGCCTCGGCCCACCGACCTGAAGCGGTCTCGTCTTTGGCTTCAGCATATAATTTTTCGGGTGTCCAATTAATGGTTTTGTCATCGCTAAGCTTGCTGCTCGAGCAGGCCTGTAGCATGCAGGCTGTCAACAATAATCCTGCTACGTGACGTAAGCTGGCCCAAGAAAACCAAAAATTGTGTACTCGCATTATCATCATTTCCGTCAATCCAATTGTGTTACAAGCAGCTTGTAAAGCCTCTCAATGACGCAGCCTTCAAACCCGAACATTGTCAGCGAAGCGATAGATTATATCGACGATGCAATTGTGCTCTCCGCGCAGGGGGCCGAGGGGCAAAGGCTCGATAAATGGCTGGCCGGGCAATTGCCGCAGTTCTCCCGAAGTCGCCTGCAAACTTGGATTGCTTTAGGCGCGGTGGGTACGGACGATATGGCGGTCTCGCAGAAGCACAAACTGCGCGGGACGGAGCGAATCGTGGTGCGGCCTCAGGCCTTTGAAGCGCAGCAGTCATTTGTTGCTGAAGAGGTGCCCATCGACGTTGTTTTCGAGGATCAGTCGCTCCTGGTCTTGAATAAGCCAGCTGGCTTGGTCGTCCATCCAGCGCCTGGTAATTGGTCGGGCACCTTAATGAACGGGTTGCT
>JAYVKZ010000312.1:0-9419 GCA_043767985.1 Betaproteobacteria bacterium | reverse complement strand
TTCTCTTGTGCCTGACGGTCTTGCAGAAAGGCATCGCGTTTGGCCAACAAGGCCCGTTCACGTATTAAGCCACCCGTTCGTTCATTAAAGCCCGGAAAGAAAAAATGCTCGATCAAGCCGGAGGGCTTAGGGGACGGTAGAAGGTGATGAGTTTCCACCCAAGTTTCCCCACTTAAGTACTCGAGATTCATCCAAACACTTGTCTTGGCGGCGCCTTCCATCAGGCTTCGATAGGACTCCGGTAGATCACAGGCAAAAGCCGCGATCACCAACGAGGCAGGCTTGAGCAAGCGTGCTGGTCCGATCAAAGACCGGCTAGGACTCTTACGTGTTTTCCATTCAAAAACACGCACGCCGTCGACCAAATATCCGAAGGCGGGTGCGGGCGAGCGGGAGCTGCGCACTCTTGCCCGTTTGCTAGTCGTTCGATGGAGTGCTTTGGCTAACCTGGGCACAAGGCTCGCCAGAACGTCCAACTGATCGATGATTAAGCGTACTTTAAGCCCGTGCTCAAAGGCCATTTGTCGGGCTAGACGCCAACAGATGCCGGCGTCACCATAGTTATCGACAACCCGGCAGAAAATGTCGACTGTTTTGCGTTTGGTTAGTGGCCTTTGCCGGTCCTGTGTATTCATTGGGGAATAATGACATACGCTGTCCGTTCGCTGGCGCTACACTAACACCATGATCGGCTAGTTCACAGTCACAATGCCTGCCGCTATGCTATCCAAACTGTTTGGGTCAAGCAGCAAGAGACTTCCCGTGCGAGGCAACTCCTGAAAACTGTCCGTAAGAAGGCCTTGAGCCAAGGTGAGACTAACGCTGACCACTTCGTTGAGCCTGAGCTCTTGTACGCCTTCAACCCTGTGGAACTCACCCGTCTTGAGGTCTAGAGTTTCGGTGATCGCCTCGATCTTTCCAAGACTGGTGCGCGCACCTTGCTTCACCAATACTCTCTGCCCCAGGCGAGCAGGCGTTTCACTCATCCAGCACAGTTGCGCATCGAGTGTTCTACTTACTTTAGGTTTCTGTTCAGGACGGTAAAGGGTATCGCCACGGCTAATGTCAAGATCGTCCGCAAGGGTTAGGGTCACCGACTGGCCTGCAAGGGCATGATCTAAAAGCTCCATGTCGTCGGCCGCGAGCCGGTAAATACCGGAAATCGTCGACGTCCGCTCGATGCCTTCCGGGCTCGTGGAGGACACTGGGTCGCCAATGCGAACCTGTCCAGACTCTACCCGCCCGGCCAAGCCGCGAAAATCATGCATGTGACCGGCTTCGCGTCCGGTGGGCCGAGAGACCAGTTGTACGGTAAATCGTAGCGCTGCACTTGGCCTAAAGCCCGACGAGCTCTGGCTGCTTTCAATCACCTCAATGAGGCTAGGTCCGTGGTACCAGGCCAAGCGCGACTCGTCGGTGCTGCGGATCACGATGTTGTCTCCATCAACGGCGACCACGGGGATGAATTCGAAATGGTGTTGCGCAGGCACCGTTGCTGACACTAGCGAAGCCGCCGCATCTAAAGACGATGTTGCCAAGTCGGAGGGCTGCGACGTCGGAGGAGCGGACAAGAGCGCCTGTAGCTGCTGGACCAAGGTCTGATAGCGGTTTTGGGAAAACGCGACGAGGTCCATTTTGTTAATCACAAACACAATGGAAGGCACCCTCAGCCACTGGGCAATACGCAAGTGGCGCAAGCTTTGCTCGGTCGGACCTTGCCGGGCATCGATCATGATAAGGGCGACATCCGCTTGGCTGGCTGCGCACACCATATTGCGGGTGTATTGCACATGTCCTGGGGAATCACACAGAACGAAGGGCCGACCTTGGTGATTGAAGTAACGATAGGCCACATCAATCGTAATCCCTTGTTCGCGCTCGGCCATGAGTCCGTCGGTGAACAAAGATAAATCCAATTCGCCGCGCCCGTTGCGGCGTGACGCGGCGCGCAGATCGTCAAGAATATCGTCGGGCATTAGGTTCAGGTCATACATTAAGCGACCGATCAGCGTGCTTTTGCCGTCGTCGACGCTTCCCGCCGTCATGATGCGCAGCGGCGCGGGTAGGATCTTGACGCTGGCGGCAAGCTGAGGCCTGAGTGATGTTTGGTTCTTAGGATTTTGCTCTGCAAGCTTTTGGGTCGCAAATTTTTCGTGGGGAGCGTTCATTAAAAATAGCCTTCTTTTTTGCGGAGTTCCATCGCGGCCTCCGAGGTTTGATCATCGAGTCGAGTAGCACCGCGTTCGCTGACACGGGCAATCAATGTTTCTTGCAGAATCGCCACGGCGTTCTCGGCCACAGATTCGACCGGGCAGGTGCAGGTCATGTCGCCAACTGTGCGATAGCGCACCTGAACCTGATTGACGGCTTCATTGTTCTGTGCGGGTGTTGCATGAGTTACTGCCAACCATTTACCTGAGCGCTGCACACATGGCCGTGTGTGGCTAAAATAGATCGACGGCAGGGCGAGGTTCTCACGTACGATATAGGACCAAACATCGAGTTCCGTCCAGTTACTGATCGGGAACACACGCATGTGCTCGCCTTTTTTCACCCGACCGTTGTAGAGACTCCAAACCTCGGGCCTTTGGCGGCGTGGGTTCCATGCGCCAAACTCATCGCGATGTGAAAAGATGCGCTCCTTGGCTCTGGCTTTTTCTTCGTCGCGTCGTGCTCCGCCGATTAGGCAGTCGAAGCCTTGTTCTTGCACTGCCTCAAGCAAGCTGACAGATTGAAGGGCATTGCGTGAACCCAGTGGCCCAGGGTCAGACACGCTACCCCGTGCAATACTGTCTTCGACATGGCCGACCACCAGGCGCTCTCCCAATCGCGCAACGGTTGCATCGCGAAAGGCAATGACCTCGGGGAAATTATGGCCGGTATCGATATGCAAGAAACTGAGCGGGAGGCGCATCGGCCGGAAGGCTTTTTCGATCAGCCTGAGTACCACGACAGAGTCTTTTCCGGCGGAGAAGAGTAGGGCGGCATTGCGGCTTTCGGCAATCGCCTCGCGCAAAATATGGATGGCTTCGTTTTCAAGTGCGTCTAAATGATTCATGGCTTGTAGTCTCAATCGGTTTATTTTTCATTTGCTAATGTGTTGATCGCCGAGGTTTGCGCCTGTGCCTGCTGAGGCAGAGCGGACCAGTTGACCGCTTTCATCGACGTGCAGCCCACATTCCTGAGAGGCTCTGCCTTGCTTGTCGGCCTTTTCGATCTCCCACCACCAGCGACCCGCGCGTGGGTGTTCACCAAGCTTAATGGCGCGCGTGCAGGGCGCGCAGCCGATACTTGGGAACCCTTGAGCATGCAAGGCGTTGATCGGTACCTGATGGCGCTCTAGATAGCTTTCTACTGCCTCTTGGCTCCATTCCATCAGAGGGTTGTATTTATGCAGACCGGTTAAAGGATCAAGGCTCTTGAAGCTTAGGGCGCTTCTGGCTTCGGACTGCTCGCGACGCAAACCTGTGATCCAGGCCTGAGAATTGGCCAGCGCACGCTTGAGAGGTTCTATTTTTCTCACCCCGCAGCAATCCTTTCTAGCGTCGCTACTTTTATAAAAGCCGTTCACGCCAATTCGGACAAGGAGGGCCTTGATGGCGAGTGCTTCGGGAGCAATCACCCTGATTTTTAGGGGTGAATAGCGAGTCTGCACTTGACTGAGCAGTGCGTAGGTTTCTTCGTGCAAGCGTTCGGTGTCAAGCGTAAAGATATCGATAGCCAGTTGGTGACGTGCAATCAAATCTGTGAGCACCATGTCCTCTAAACCCAAGGAGCTGGCGAAGGACAGCGCTGGGTATTGCTTCACCAGCTCTTGAAGCACCTGAAGTAAGCGTTTCTCAAGAACATGATGGAGGGTCGAGGCTGCTCGCGCTGATTCCTTGCTAGCAACGTCTTTGATCACGGCCTCAGTCATTGCGGCTTGCCTTTGCTGTAGCGATATATGGGAAGGCAAGCTTAGGCAAGTGCAAGCATTTTGAGAACGATCAAAGTGCCTAACCGCGCCAACAAATGGTTCTAAGAACCAATGCTGATTTCAAAAGACCTTAATGATGTGTTGCCTTCCGGTGCTCAAGGTAGCGAGGTTTAGTACTTCCTTGAGGAGTTGAAGTTCTGGAGTTTGATGGAACGATTTAATGAGAAGGTGTTTGGCCTGAAGCGAAAGCCTGAAGTTTGATCGTGTTTTGCTTGAGATGCGCCTGTACTTGCTGCGAGCTAGGCGGCTCGCAACCTGAACGCTGGATACAAAAACTTGCGCTGGCGAGCGCTCGCCACAAGGCCTCCTGGGCGCGTTGTCCGCTCACTAAGAGCGAATCGGCATTGAGCGCCACACTTATCGCTTCATTCTCGCCGAGTAGCGCGGCCAGTAGGCCCGCCAGAAAGCAATCGCCAGCGCCAACGGTATCTACGATCTTCAGTGTCGCCTGATCTTGGCCGTGCCAGGCACGGCCGTCTCTGGCCAACAAATACGCACCCTCCTCCCCTAGTGTGAGCGCGATCCACTGCGCAGGGCTTAACTCGAAAATCGCTTGTGCAGCGACTAAGGGATCGGTCGTTTGGTCGAATAGAAAGTTCAGATCTTCATCGCTGGCCTTGATGAGATCGGCATTTGTCATAGCCTGTAAAACGCTGGCTCGATAGGCCCTCGCACTGGCGATCATCGCAGGCCTAAGGTTGACGTCTAACGCGATGCCTAAGCCCGCTTTGCGGCAACTTCGAAGCCAGACGTGATAAATCGCTTGATCCTCTGGCGCGAGTGCCAGGCAGCCGGTCGCCACTATCTCCAAACCATTGAGTGATTGCGTGACGGCGATCAGTGTTGTAGCGCTTGTCGCACGGTCGGCTACACCCTCGCGATAAAAAGCATAGTTTGGCTGGCCTGTCGAGTCCACCGACACGACGGCCAAGGCGGTAGGTTGCATGGCCCGATCTGAATGTGCGATTTGCGCGCCATCGGCTTCAAGCTGTTTGGCAAGCATCTGACCAAAACGGTCTTGGGAAAAAGGGTTGAGATAGCTGGTCGGCACGGCCTGCCGACCTAAGGCTCGACTCAGGTTGTAGACGGCACCCCCCAGGCATGGCAGGAGACGGCCATCGGCTTGGGTAACAAGATCGATTAAGGCTTCGCCAGCGGTTGCTACGCGCGCGTTCAAAATCTGCCCTTTCCTTAAGGAATAAAAAACGTTTTCACTAGCTTTGCTTGAGTCAATTATGCCTTAGCAGATACGCGTCAATATCTATCTACATCCGAGGCTTGCCTGACGGTTATTCCTTTTAATCGTCTTTTGAGTATGATCTACCTATCTGCTTCGCGTTCAATAGATCGCGATTGATTTTTGTACATTGAACCGGAGAAGCCCATGGCCTCGGAAATCAGAACTGCCGCCCCTGTGATTGTTGACAAGCGCTTTCGCAGCGCGAACGGGTTTTTGATGTTTTTCATCGGCATGGTGCTCCTTCTAGCACCCGTTTGGAGCTTCTTTGCGCCAATTCTTGGTCTGTTTATAGGCCGAGGAATTGATGAGGGACTAGGCGTGATGGCGGTGGTCGGTCGAATTTCATATGTGGTGCCCTGCGTGATCCTTGGTGTCTTCATTCTTAAAGGTTTGTATACGATACAACCTAATCAAGCGGTGGTGCTGCTCTTGTTTGGCGATTACAAGGGAACGGATCGCAGTGCCGGCCTGCGCTGGGTCAACCCGTTCTTGTCTAAAACACGAGTGAGTGAAAGGGCGCAGAACTTTGTTACTGAGCAACTCAAAGTGAATGACAAAAACGGTAATCCTATTGAAATTGCGGCGGCGATCGTGTGGCGGGTCAGCGACGCCGCTCAAGCGACCTTAGGGGTCGAGGACTATGCTCAGTTCGTGAACGTACAGTCGGAGAGTTCAGTACGGCATATGGCCTCGGAGTACGCCTACGATCATGGTGCCGACGACACCTCTTCTGAAATCACCTTACGGAGTGGGGGCGATGCCATTGTGCAAACACTGCGCGGCGAACTGACTACCCGTTTGCAATCGGCCGGTATCGAGGTCATTGATACCAAGCTCACCCACCTTGCCTATGCTCCCGAGATCGCTGGGGCGATGCTTCGTCGTCAGCAAGCCCAGGCGGTGCTATCCGCTCGCAAGATTATTGTCGAGGGCGCGGTTGGCATGGTGGAGATGGCGCTTAAACGTTTGGCGGAGAATCATGTGGTTGTGCTGGATGACGAGCGCAAAGCGGCGATGGTCAGTAACTTGATGGTGGTGCTGTGCAGTGAGAAGGACGTCACGCCGGTCGTCAATACAGGTGCATAGTGGCCGGTAGCACCGGTCCCGCTTTGAAGTGCGTCCGCGCGGAGGCACTACTAGGTTGCCGCGATGAATCTTCGTTTCGTTGAAGCTTTCTTCTGGGTAGCCACGTTAAAGTCCGTGTCCCGGGCTGCCGACAAGCTGCATCTCACGCAGTCAGCAATGTCGGCGCGTGTTGCGGCTTTGGAAGAGGAGGTGGGTGCCTTGCTTTTAGATCGGCAAGACAAGCAGGTTCGGCTCACGCCAGCAGGCACCCGCTTCTTGCACTATGCGCAAAAGTTTTTGGAGCTTCAAAAGGAATTGAAAGCCGAGATGGGCGCGACACAGAGCTTGGCGACGACGCTTCGCCTGGGTGCGATTGAATCGGTCTTACATTCTTGGCTCATTCCTTGGCTCGAGCGACTGCGCATCGATCAGCCCGGCTTGGAGTTGGAGCTCACAGTGGAAACCACACCGATGCTCATGGACCAAGTGCAGCGAGGTGCGCAAGACATCGTATTCGCAGCCTTGCCTGCTGCGGGGGAGGGTGTGCGGCACCAAGTGTTTCCAAGTTTGCCCATGAGTTTTGTCGGCTCAGCGATGCTTCATCGTAAGCGCAGCTATTCTTTGGCGGAGCTATCGGGCATGGAGTTGCTCACCTTTCAACGCGGCTCGCAGCCTTATGTGGCTCTGGTGGATGTATTGCGCCAAGCCAAGCTTGAAGGCAAACGCATCCACGCCATTTCTTCTGTGTCCGCGATGGTGCAATTGGTTCAAGGCGGCTTTGGCGTGGCGACTTTGCCCCGCGCCGCCGCTGAGCGCTTGGCCCAGGCCCAAGGTTTGCGTCTTCTTAAGTGCGATGTAGCGCTGCCACCTTTGCCAATTCATGCCAGTTATCGTAAGGACCCAACGAATAGCCTCATTGAAGCAATTTTGGCGTCGGCACTTGCCTTTATGCCATCGAAAAAATCGATGGGTTAAGTCAAAAATTATTTGTTGGAGAAATTTCGGGCGAATCGTCAGAATTGGGTTTCTCAGCCAACGGACTCTGACTTCAAGTGAATTCCATCACAAACATTTCTACCGGCACCCTTGCCCGCCAGGCGATTCGAAGCGGCAGTTGGAGCAAGCACACTGTGGGCCTTGCGAAGGGCTATGTGCAGGGAAATCTCGTGATCCTGCCTCAGGCCCTGGCTGCGGATTTCTTACTCTTTTGCCAGCGTAACCCTAAGCCTTGTCCTTTGTTGGCGGTGGGTAATCCTGGCGATTTTAGCCTGGCAGCGCTAGGTGCTGATCTCGATATGCGCTGTGACCTGCCGCGCTACCGCGTGTGGCGCAAAGGTGAGTTGGTTGATGAGCCGCGCGATATTCGAGCGCTCTGGCGTGAAGATTTCGTAAGTTTTGTAATCGGTTGCTCGTTTTCTTTCGAGCAAGCCTTGCTTGAGGCTGGCATAGCGCTGCGGCATGTGGCGCAGGGCAAGAATGTGGCCATGTATAAGAGCAATATTGCCACGCTTGCGGCCGGTCCTTTCTCGGGCCCCTTGGTGGTCTCCATGCGTCCGCTCAAGGCGGCCGACGCCATTCGCGCCATACAAATAACCTCGCGATTTCCCAATGTGCACGGCGCCCCAGTGCATTTGGGCGACCCATCATTGATTGGTATTAAGGACATACAGAAGCCTGATTACGGCGAAGCTGTCGAAATCGCCACGGATGAAATTGCCGTGTTCTGGGCCTGCGGGGTAACACCTCAGGCTGCAGTCGCGCAGGCGCGGCCCGACATCTGTATTACCCATGCCCCAGGCTATATGTTGGTGACTGACTTACTCAACCAGCAGTTGGCGATGTTCTAGTGTCGGGCGAGTTTCCCTTGCTCAAGTAACGACTGATCCGCGTTACTGATTTCGATAGTTGCAGTGCTGGCTTTTCTCGCAGAGGCCTTTTCTCGTCCATTAACCTCTCGATAAATTCACCGGAGTCCCTATGACATTGAACTTTCGTGCCCCAGCGTTGTTGGCGCTTTGTTCGGCGCTTAGTCTTGCCTGCTCGGCCGGCTTCGCGCAAACCAAGTGGGACCTGCCATCCGGCTATGGCGCCAATACTTTTCAGGTGCAAAATTTAATGGCGTTTACTGAGGCGGTTGACAAAAGCACCGGTGGAAAGTTGAAGATTACGGTTCATCCTGGCGCCTCCTTGTTTAAAGCCAATGAGATCAAGCGCGCGGTGCAATCATCGCAAACCGCCATTGGTGAATTCATCCTCTCTGGTGCTTCCAATGAAGCACCGGTGTTTGGAGTGGATTCGATTCCATTTCTTGCCACAAGCTATGCCGAAGCCAAGAAGCTCGATTCGGTATCGCGTGCTTTACTGGTCAAAACCCTGGCTGCTCAGGGCATCAAACTGCTCTACACCGTGCCTTGGCCTCCGCAGGGTTTGTACTCGGTAAAACCCGTCGCGTCCATGAAGGACCTCAAGGGTACCAAGATGCGTGCCTATAACCCGGCGACATCCTTTATTGCTACTGCCGTGGGAGCCCAGCCGGTCACGATTCAGTTGGCTGAGTTACCTGCCGCCTTGGCCACCGGTGGCGTCGATAATTTTTTGACCTCGAGTGCTAGCGGAGTTGATAGCAAACTCTATGAGAACGTCAAGAATTTCTATGACGTGAATGCCTGGTTACCCAGAAACGCAGTGGTGGTGAATCAAAAGTTATTCGATGCACTGGATAAGAGTACGCAAGATGCCGTCTTGGCACAAGCGGCGCTGGCCCAAGATCGCGGCTGGGCGATCAGTGAACAAAAGGACGTCGAGTACATGAAGGAGCTGGCCGTCAAGGGGCTGAAGATCGACCTCACCAGCGATGTTCTGAAGAAGGAGCTCAAGACCATTGGTGAGCGCATGACAGCGGATTGGCTGAAGCTAGCGGGAGACGAAGGCAAGGCCGTGATCGACGCCTTCCAAAAGAAGTAGTTCGCCATGCCTTACCTGCGTAAAAGCCTGGACCAGCTCTATTTGTTGGCCGCCGTGCTCGGTGCGAGTTGTATCGCTCTGATTTGCATCTTGATGATGTGGCAAACCTTCGGCCGTCAGTTCGGATGGAACACCGGTGCCATTAACGATATCGTTTCTTGGCTTTGCGCGGCG
>JAYVKZ010000311.1:0-12666 GCA_043767985.1 Betaproteobacteria bacterium | reverse complement strand
TTGGAATTGCTCCGATGACCATCAAAATCAAAACAACCAACAGAACGGTTGCAATCGACATATCATTTCTCCTGGCTAAGCATGGTTTGCTTCAGTCGCACACTGGTGGCCCCAACGGCTTGAATTTTGCGTCCCGTTCATTGAGTTGTGCCGCAATTTTTTGATATGCATCTTCTGATGCCAGAATACGCCTTTCTGGTTGAATCTACTTGAACGACGATCCGCGATATCTGGATGTCGCGCGTTCATGTTCCTTACTCGATGATGGTCAATATACTTTTCTAGAATCTGTGTCCTTTGATTTAAATCAAATAGATTGGAGATAGGCTAACGTCACCTCAGCCGACTTGGGGAATATTGCAGAAATCGCAGAAGATATGCCCCGAACCGCGATCAGCCGGGTACGCAAGCGCCGGTACCAACAATTGTATGTCGAAGACCGGCGGATGGCTTGTATCGTAAACTCGTGACCAACATTTCCGGGGAAACTGGCCGAGCAGGCCCAGTGAAAATTCAATTTTAGACAGATGCCCCGATGTGCTGTTCATGGACAATGTTTGACTATGCTTTGAATAGGTCAATGAGTTCGGAAGACACGGCGCTCAAACTGAGCGCCATTTTAGGCTGAGTGTGTCGTGATGTTTGTCCCATCAAACCGAGAGCTGCCGCGATACCGGCTTGCACGCTGTCAATGATTGGTGTGCTTAGTAGCGGCTGAATTTTTGCGGTGAAACCTGCGAGTCCTGCACCGCCTAAGATGACGGCGTCTGCTTTATACTTGGCTTGCGCGTCTTTACAGGCTTGTAACAACAGCGCGATGGCTCGTTCCGGGTCGGCGGCCAATTCCCCGCCAGTGGGCACCACCGTATGAATACCGGCCAATTGATCTTGTTGATTCAACGATACCGCCAGGCGTTGCAACATGGGTTTCCAGCGCTCGCCGCCGGTGACGACCGCATAGCGCCCATATTTAGCCGCCGCAAAAAATGCCGCCTCCGCTAAGCCCGTGACCGGTACAGGACAGTTCTCTTGCAGCGCAATTAAACCAGGATCGCCAAAGCAGGCGACCAGCACGCTGGCCGGCTTGAGGTGGGGAAGGGTGCTCGCATAGGCCCATGTATCAAGCGTGGCATGGGAGGCGATCGCGAAGCTGGCTTCGTCAACAATATAGCTCGCGCCAAATCGAGCGGTCAGGCTCTCTACCGTTTGATCGCCTACACAGAGGGCTTGGGCATGCTGCTTGAGTTTTTCGGTGACGCTTGCCGAGGTGTTTGGGTTGATGATGAGCAGTTGGGCCATGGGGAGTTCTTTCTTGGATTTTCCGCGCTTTGATTTTTTTCAGGCGGCTTGGTTCATTCAGCCCATGACTTTGATCGTTCAATCGCTTTCCCCCACCTTGCGAGGCGCGATTCTCTTTCGTCTAGCGAAATTTGAGGTTGGAACACTTTGTCCTTTTGCCAATGTGTCGCAACTTCTTCAAGCGAGGTCCAAAAGCCCAGTGCCAAGCCCGCCAGATAAGCCGCTCCTAGTGCCGTGGTTTCGGTGACCTTGGGTCTGACCACCGGTACCCCCAATAGGTCGGCCTGAATCTGCATTAGTAAGTTGTTAGCGGTCGCCCCGCCATCGACCCGTAATTCAGTGATCGGACGGGCATCAGCTTGCATCGCCTTGATGAGATCAGCACTTTGCAAGGCAATGGCCTCCAGTGCCGCCCGCGCGATATGAGCGGGACCCGTTCCTCGGGTAATACCGAAAAGTGCGCCCCGAGCATGAGGGTCCCAGTGAGGGCTTCCCAAACCAGTGAAGGCGGGTACGAAGACCACACCGTCACTGTGGGGGACGCTTGCGGCCAGGACTTCTATATCACTGGCTTTGTCGATCAACTTGAGATTGTCTCTTAGCCATTGGACAACGGCGCCGCCCACGAAGACCGCGCCTTCTAATGCATAGGTCTTACCGCTCGGAAGTTGCCATGCGCTGGTGCTGAGTTGGTGGTTATGCGAGGCGACCGGCTGTGCGCCGACATTCATAAGCAAAAAGCATCCTGTGCCGTAGGTATTTTTGGCCATGCCGGGTTGAAAGCAGGCCTGCCCAAACAGTGCAGCTTGCTGGTCACCGGCCATGCCTGCCACGGGTAGACGATGACCTAGGATCTCCACCTCGCAGGCCACACCTTGCGAGGGCACGATTCTGGGCAAGCAAGCCTCCGGGACCTTGAGCAGGCTGAGCATTTCGGGGCTCCACTGGCCGGACGCTAAGTCCATCAGTAAGGTGCGGCTAGCATTGGAAAAATCAGTGACGTGAACTTTTTGTGCACCACTGAGTTTGTAAGTGAGCCAGGAATCGACCGTGCCAAAAGCTAGTTCGCCTTTTTCTGCGCGTGCTCGTGCGCCGGGAATATGATCCAGCAACCAGGAGAGTTTGGTGCCAGAGAAGTAGGGATCAAGCACTAAACCAGTAATTTGGGTGGTACGTACTTCGTGGCCTTGGGCTTTAAGTTGAGTGCAAAATTCGGCGGTACGCCGGTCTTGCCAGACGATGGCCGGGGCGATGGGCATGCCCGTGGCGCGATCCCACAGCACCGTGGTTTCGCGCTGGTTGGTAATGCCGATGGCCGCGATGTCTCGCGCGCTAATACCTGCGGTGGCGATGACTTCTTGAATGGTTGCGTATTGCGAGCTCCACAGTTCGTTGGCATCGTGCTCTACCCAGCCAGGGTGGGGGAAGTGCTGCGCAAACTCGCGCTGGGCGGTGGCTTTGATGTTGCCTGCCCGATCAAACAAAATGCTGCGCGAGCTGGTGGTGCCTTGGTCTAGCGCGAGGATGTATTGGGTCATGTTTTTGCGTTGTGCGGTGGAGTTTTCGTTGTTCTGGCCTGGGGCGGATATTCTGCGCTCATGAGGCTCAATATGTGAGGCTAACTTATGCTGGTTTTTGAGAGCTTATGGTAGCCTGAATATTGGGATCGTGCGTAGGATGTCGAATGGAATTTACTGAAGTAAAAATTGCTGAACTGAACCAAAACCCGCTCTATGCGGCGGTGGGTATCCGTCTTCTGCGAGTGGTGGACGGCGTAGGCGAGTCGGTCTTGGATCCACACCCTGCAATGTGCTGGCCGAATGAGGGGCGCCCGCATGGCGGGGTGTTGTTCACTTTGCTCGATACCTCCATGGCTTTTGCCGCGATCTCCAATGGTGCTGAGGGTTCGGGCTGTGCGACGGTGGATTGCAATATTCAATACACCGCGCCAGCCGATCATGGGCCTTTTTCCTGTCGTGTGGCGACCATGAGCAAAACCACCCGCACGGTGTTTATTCGCGGTGAGGTGCTGGATAGGCACGGCATGGTAGTGGCCTTGGCTCAGGGTACGTTTCGGTTGTTAGGTCCGCGGGTCTAGGCGTGCGGTGAGATGCGGTTTTCGTAGTCATCGATATTTTGGAAATGAACTTTCTGCGTTTAGTAAGCTATCCAATGACTGAGCCTAGATAATTCTCATGAGCATATGTAATGCGCATATAATTAGCGCATCTTAAAATTATAGGCAGATCGATGTGTCGCTTTGAGAAGGGCCCCAAAAGTCGACCAATTTGTCGCTTAACGCCAGTGTGTTGGAGGCTGCAAGGGAAATGGGTATGAATATGTCCCAAACGGTTGATGAGCTTTTGGCCGATTGCTCATCGTAAGGTATACGTATAAAATATGCGCATATCAACTGTCTTAAGGGTGTTCAACATGAATACAGCCAACGATACTAAGGCCCTGAAGAAGCCAGCCAACCTAAGTGTTAATAGTGATCTTTTAAGTAGGGCGAAAGGGTTGAAAATAAATATCTCGGCCACTTTGGATGCAGCCCTTAGGCAGGCAGTGCAGGCCAAAGAAGGCGAACTCTGGAAGCAAGAAAACGAAGCGGGCATTCAAGCCTACAATAAATATCTCGATAAACACGGTTTGTTTAATGAAGGTATGAGGAAGTTCTAGTGGCTCAGTTTCAAGCCTACGAGAATCCGAATAGAGAAAGCAAGAAAAGCTATCCCTTTCTCCTGGACATTCAATCGAGTCTGGTGGATCAGCTCAATTCTACGATTGTCATTCCTTTGGCACCGCGCAAAGGCCTAGTTCTTCCGATCACAAAGCTCACGCCTTTAGTGCAGGTGAATGGTGCTGGATTTTGGGTGCTCACTCAACAAATCTCTGGATATGATCGGCGCTCGCTAGGCCCGCCGATTGCAGATCTTTCGATATATCGCTTCGAGATCATCGCAGCGATTGACTTTGTTATTTCTGGCGTTTAGCTCGCTTCAATTTGCGTATCGGCGATGCTTTGCGATTGGGCTTCAACTTTGGCGTTTTACACTGAGGCCGATGTTTTGAGAATTAGCCAAATCGCCCTTGAATAAACCATCCCGGCTTGGGAAAGCGCTGCCTGTAAAGCCAGTACAAATTGTTTTGCTCGTCCTCCGCGATAAAGTAATCGCGCTGCACCAAATGGTTATCCCACCAACCACTTTCGATGCGCTCCGGACCAGCCAGGAGATTCAGTTTGGTTTGATAGAAGGGGCGATTTTGGCGCTCGGTAATGGGAATGGGTTTTGGGAAGAACCATAGCGGGCGGGGGAGGCCGGGGAGGGTCGTGAGGAGCGCTGTGGCGCTTGTTCCACTAGCGACAGTCTTTTTGCTGATCAAGGCTACATCCTCGAGTGGCCGCAGCTCGTAAGCATCTTCGGGGCGGTGGTCTTCTGCAATGAGTACTTGTTGTACTTGCTCACGTCCTAAGCGGACTTGTAGTCGTTCCACTAGACGCCCCAAACTTTCTCGGGCCGTTTGCGGCAGCGGAAAAAGATCTTGCGTCGGCGGGGTCATGGCGACGATTTCTTGGCAGTTCAAGCGCAAGGTATGGGCGGGTGCTTTGAGCTGTGAAACATTCAGGCGCTCGCGCAACAAGCTCACCAAGCGGGTCACATCGCGGCTCGGTTCAGTCAGACGAATCTCAAAGCGTGTCGGCGCGCGGTCATCATGCTCGGCGAGTAGTTCGAGCTGGCTGACGGCGGCATGGCGCAAGGCCAACCATTGGCAAAGCTGTTGTATCAGGCGTTGCGCTGCAAATAACAGGGCTTGGGCATTTTCAACATCGCATAGGAGTTCGAGTTTTTGATTGAACTCTAGCGGTGCCTCGTAAAACTGACGTAGCTCAGGTATTTTGCCCAGTGCTTGATCGAGCTCAGTGAGGAGTGCTTTACCAAAGCGCCGAGCCAGGCCTGCACGCGGCAGTTGCACGAGATCTTTAATGCTACGCGCACCGATGGTTTCTAACACCTCTAAATGGGGGCGCGAGCTTTTGAGTAGGCTTAAAGGCAGCGGGGCGAGGCGGGCGTTGAGTTCACGATCGTGTTCGGCAGCGATGACGGCTTGGTCTTTGCCATGACTGGAGCTTGCGAGAGCGAGGAGCCAGGCGCTGCTCGGGCAGGGGGCGAGGGCGAGTCTGAAAGTGAAAGGGGCAGCGCCTACTAACGGGGCAGGGCCACCTGTTTGCTTGGTAACATTGCCTGAAATGGCTTTTACGGTTGCGTGTGGATTCAGCGACGCCTGAATCCGTGCCAGCAGTCGTTCACGTCCACCAAACAACAAGAGGCTAGCTTCAAGCTCCAAGAGCAGGCCCGCAGGCCGAGTGTTTTGATCTTGGCTAGACGCTGCCTTCAAGCCTAGCGCAGCTTCTAGACTCACCTCATATTGCATGCTCACATTGGGTGTGAATTGCAATACGGTCAGTGCAATCGTGTCTAAAGCCTGCTGCTCACGATCTGGGTCTTGGGTGAAGAGCTTGAGATCGGGTGCCAAGGCGAGGGCGGTTGCGCGCTTGATGCCAGGTTGCACGCCTAGAGTTGTTGCGGTTTTGTTGCTGGAGAGTATATGGGTGGTGTTGCTGATGGCTAGAGGTGGGGGCTCTTGTTCTATTGGCGCTGCATGATGAGATGAAATGGCTAGGCACGGCTCCTCGATCAAAAAGGCCTGTTCGACCAATTCGATGGAAAGACGGGGAAAATATAAGGCTAGCCAAAGCATGTTGATTGAAGGGAGGCATCGTCGAAGGGTTGATCAGTGAAAGGATTGGGTGATGCGACGATTCATGCAAGTGCCCCTATAATTGCCGTGGTTTGATAGGGCACGGCAACCTTGCCGTTGATAGCAAATTTCAGGGTGATGTCCTTAATCGTTTTTTTGATCTCTTCACCTGCGTCGGAATGGCGCTCTGGCATGTAAGAGCGAGAAAAAACCAGGCTCTGCAAACCTTCCTCGCTGAGCCATTGCTGATGGGGGAAAGTCCAAGTCTTGGTCGGTGAGCTTGCAAAAAATACAGGGACTTGCGAGCGATCCTCATGCGCGCTCAAGGCCTGGAGCTTGGCACCGCCAAACTTCTTAAGAAGCTCATTGAGTGCGAGATGAAGCGGATGGTTCAGAACACGATCATTCCAAATGAGTGCAACCTGACCCTGAGGCTTGAGGACGCGCATAAATTCATGGCGTGCTGCTTTAATCTCGAACCAATGAAAGGCCTGGGCTGCGGTAATCAGATCCACCGAAGCATCAGGGAGCGGTAAGTTCTCTGCGGTACCGTCAATACTTTGATAAAGCTGGCCGTGCTTATTGAGCAAGGTGTCGGCTGCGAAACGCATCTCGGCATTGGGTTCGACTGCAAACACTTGGTGACCCCGTACTAAGAGAGAGGCGGTGAGTAGGCCTGTGCCTGAGCCAATATCAGCGATGGTCGCCAAATTTTGAAGAACACCTTCGGCCACAAAGGTGCTGAACAGGGCTTGCGGGTAGTCTGGCCGGGAGGCTAGATAGTCATTGACTTTGGATGAAAAAATCGACACCACCCCGCCCTCATTCGCGTACAGGGAGCGTAGGGTTTCTCCAGTGTCACTCATGACGGCTCTCGCAGCACGGCTCGAAAGACTTGGTTAAGCTTAGGCAAGACTTCGCCTCGTTCTTGTTTGGAGGGATTGATGATCTCTAGTCTCTCAAGCTCCCGCTCAATAAAGGCATGGATGCTTGGTACCTGGGGTTCTAAACCCAGCTCAGGCGCTAGGCGCTTTCGGGCGAGTAGGGCTTCAATATCCGCCAAGAGTAGTGCATCGTTTTCGATGAGATGGAGGAGTTTTTGAAACTCAATCGGTGCGGGTGTGTTGTAGCGCTCCAACCAACGCACGGAGAGCAAGGGGCGTAAGACGTAAAAGTATTTTTTGAGTGGGACTAAATCATCTTTTAGGTAAGCTCGGAAATTGGTCTTAGCCATGCTCCGGTAGTGATAGACACCGCTTTCACGGGAGTACACGCTCGGTAGAAGCTCGCGCACTTGGTCGGCGAAGATGCCCGACTGAATGTAGGTGATGGGAGATTGAACCCACTCCACAAACGCTGGGTTGGATTTCCAAAAAAGCCGGAGTGCTTTTCGGATGTCCCAGCCATTTAAATCGATGTCGTCGGTGATGGGGTATTCAATCACATCGCGTTGCTCTTCCAAGCCGACCTATAAATACCAATCTTGACGGTGGGCGTAGATAAAGCGAGCGTCGTAGTCGCTATTGGGTGACTCGAAGCCCCAGGCGCGGCTGCCTGATTCGATCGCGAGCAGGATGCGAACGCCATGCTCGGCTTCGGCGGCGCGCATTCTTTTGAGAATTTCGGTACGGATTTCGACAGGGATCATTTGAAATATGGTGTTTAGCGCTTACGCGAGTTTTAACTCAGGGAGTGTCTTGCTGGCTTCGATCAGGCCGCGAAAGCCGAGAAGCGCTGCACATTCACTGGCTGTACACCAGCGATATTCTGAATGCTCCCAACTGAGGGCGGGCGTTATATTGCTTTTGAGGTCAGCCGCAAGCACAATAATTTGCTCTACGGATTCTCTTCTGCAGAGTCTTAACTTACCACAGCCAACCCAGCCCCACTATGCACCGTCGCTAAGCCACTCACATGCTGAGTTTGCGTGGCTGGATGTTCATTGCCCTTGACCAAGCTAGGTTTGAGCTTGATCGCTTGAATGGGTTGTGGAAGGTCTAGCAGAATGGGCATGGCTAATACTGGCCCACGACGCTTGAGTACTTGCACGGCGAGTTTTTGATCGGGCTTGGGGAGTAGCAGTAAACGCAGCGGCGCGGGCGAGGATTCGAACTGAGCGGCAAGCTGGCGAAACAGGAAGACTGGGCCTTGCGCAGTTTGTGCGGCGAGCTGCATACGGCGCAGATGCTCGGGCTTGGTTTTGTCTTGGGGCAGCCAGGCCAGTAGCGCACCGAAGCTGGCGCTTTTGAGGGTTTGCTCGATGGCCCATAGGCGGTTGGCCGCATTGGGCGCTTGAATGATGATTAGGTGTTTGAGATCAATACCAAAGCTGGCGAGTGCTGGGGCATAGGGAATGTGCGGCGGAGCCAGCAGGATCACCACCTTACCCTCACGAGTGAGTTGGCGGATGAGGGGCACGAGTAGGCGCAACTCGCCAATACCGGCTTCTCGGGTAATCAGTTCGGTGAGCATGCCGAGTGGCCAGCCTGCACCGGGTAATTCGCGGTCGAGCTTGGGGTAGCTGCTGGACAGGGCGGCGACCGCGCTGTGGCCGAGTTGGTCGGCACGCCACAGACCGCTCAAGCTGTTGAGCAGATCGTCGGATTTGCGTAAGGCACTCATGATGAATGACCTATAGGGGAGCACAACTCAACCAAGGTGCCATCGGGGCAGCGTACATAGGAGACGCTTTGCCCCCAGGGCTTGAGCTCGAGCGGGTTCAATTCACTCGCCCCTGCCGTGAGTGCTTTGGCATGGGCCTGAGTATGGTCTGCACAGACAAAGGCGACTTCCATGCCTAGGGGCTTGCGTGAGGCGCTGGCTTCGACATAGCCTTGTGGGAAGTGGCCTGAGCCTAGGGTGTGGGAAGCAAAGGCTAGGGTGGTGTCGCCAGTGTCGAGCTCGCCATAGTCGCCTGAGTCGTGCAGGAAGCGGGTTTTAAAGCCGAAGGCTTTCTCGAAAAAGGCCAGAGACTCTGAGACCTTCGGAACGTAAACGATGGTATAGCCGAATTTAATGGATGCGCTCATTGCAGCATGCTCCTTGGGAAAGGCTTACAGCCCTTTCCCGCCTCTTACTAAGCCGACGGCAATACCTTCGAGTGAAAATTCATCGCTGCGGCTATCGAGCATAATGGTTTTGAAATCGGGGTTCTCGGCAATGAGCTCTACCTTGGTGCCGGTTTTGCGCCAACGCTTGACGGTGACGTCCTCACCTAAACGGGCGACGACGATTTGGCCGTTACGAGCATCGCTGGCTTGCTTGATGGCGAGCAGGTCGCCATCGAGAATGCCTGCGTCGCGCATACTCATGCCGCGTACTTTGAGGAGATAGTCGGGCGAGGCGCTGAAGAGGCTTGGGTCGAGTGCGTAATGGGCTTCGACATGCTCTTGCGCCAAGATAGGGCTACCCGCCGCGACGCGACCAATCAGGGGCAGGCTGAGCGCTAATTTCACGGCATTGCCCACTTGCTCGCCCAGTTGGATACTCATTTGTTCGGCCAAGCGAATGCCGCGTGAGGCGCCGGCCATGATTTCGATCACACCTTTGCGAGCCAGTGCCTTGAGATGCTCCTCGGCGGCATTGGGCGACTTAAAGCCAAGCTCGGTGGCGATTTCGGCGCGGGTGGGTGGATAGCCGGTTCTTGCAATATGTTGCTTGATGAGCTCCAAAATTTCTTGTTGCCGCTCGGTGAGGGGGCGCGTAGAAAAGGCAGGTGTGCTGGTGGGGAGGCTTGCGGATGCAGTGGCTTTAACAGTCATGGTGGCCTTGTCTGGTAGATGCTTAAAAACTCGAATAACTGTATTTTCATCCAGCACTGTATAAAATGTCAAGTTCGATTTGAAATATCAGTCTAGTTTGCGAGGTCAAGTTCAAGCTTGAGGTAATCTTCGGACCTCAAAATCATTCCGTACTCAAAGATTCAGTCATGAGTCAGCTATCAAAGGTTTAAGCGCATGCACGCACAGAACGTTCACATTCAGGCCAATCAATCTCAAGCCATCGATCCGGCATCGGAGCTGGCCGATATCGGTCTAATGCCTAACTCTCAAAAAAGGGCAGTGCTGATCACTAGTCTTGGCTTGTTACTAGGCGCAAGTCCTTTATTCCTTGCGTAAAATGCGAGTGCACAAGAAGCTAAATTCCCAAGTCGCCCAATCTCTCTCATCGTGCCCTGGCCCCTAGGTGGGTCGACAGATCGGCATTTGCGGGCTTTTGCCGAAGCTGCCTCTAAGCAATTGGGGCAACCCGTCATCATTGTGAATAACCCCGGTGTCGGAGGCACCTTGGGCCCAACCTCAATGGCCGCTCAAGCCAAGCCCGATGGCTACACCTTGTCGCAATATCCCATGGGTATGCTGCGCTTGCCGCATATGCAAAAAGTAAGCTTTGATCCGCTCAAAGATTTTACGTTCGTGATTGGCCTGACAGGCTATACCTTTGGCCTCACGGTGAAGGCCGATTCTCCTTATAAGAGTTTGAAAGAGTACTTGGCTGCAGCTAAGGCCAAGCCGAATCAATTGAGTTTTGCCAGTACCGGTGTCGGTACCTCGCCTCATTTACTGATTGAAGAATTGGCGCTCAAGGCTGGAGTACAGCTCAACCACGTACCTTTCAAAGGTAATGCGGACTCAACGCAAGCCGTGCTTGGTGGGCACGTGGATGCGCAAAGCGATGCGACTGGTTGGGGGCGTTTTGTGGATGCCGGACAGATGCGTTTATTGGTGACTTTCGGTGACCATCGCACGAAGCGTTGGCCCACCGTGCCGACGGCGAAAGAGCTCGGCTTAGATATCGTCTCAACGTCGCCGTACGGCATCGCCGGCCCCAAAGGCATGGATCCTGCGATTGTCAAAATTCTTCATGATGCTTTTCGGAAAGCCATCGATGATCCTGAGCACCAGAAGGTATTGGATCAACTCGATCAAGAGGTTTGGTACAAAAACTCTGAGGATTATGCCAAGTGGGTACGAGAGACTTTTGTGAGCGAAAAAGCTCTGATTAATCGCTTGGGATTGGCACCAAAATAACCAGTATCTATAACGAGTATGCATGGGTTAACACGTAGTGGTGCAAGCAAGTCGTAGCCTTTTTCCGACGGACTGTGGCGGAGCGTGTCTTTTTGACAGTTCGCATCGCTTGCCTTAGGAGTTCACCCGTCTAATCGGAATCTTCTTACTTTTTAAGCGAAGGTTTTCGATGAACTCCAAGGTTGTTTTCTCAGTTGCTGCATTAGCCGCAGCATTTACTGGCTCCCAAGCCATTGCCCAGGTCACCGTTAAGGAAGACGGCCAGTGGCGCTCGGCGATTTCCTTGGGCCTGAGTTCGGTGTCCGGCAATTCTTCTTCCTCAAATTTGGCGTTTCTCGGCGATGGCGTGCGCGCTACGAAGCAAGACAAGTGGAGCCTCTACGGCTTAGCTTTGTATGGTCGCTCTGCCGGTAACACGACCGCCAACGTGTTGCGCTGAGGCACTCGTTATGACTGGAACCTCAGCGAAAAGCTCTTTGCGTTTGGTGGCCTGGAGCTTGAAAAAGATGGTGTGGCGAAGTTGAGCTTGCGCACTGGTTTGTCAGGTGGTTTAGGTTATCACGTCATCAAGGATGCCAACACAACCTTTGATGTGTTCGGCGGTATTGGATATACATCTGATAGCTACGGCGTCGCCCGCTTTGTCGACAACGCGAATCGCACCAACTATAGCTACATGAATCTGGTACTTGGCGAAGAATCTACTCACAAGTTGTCTGAGACGGTCAGCGCTAAGCAGCGCTTTGTCTTTTATCCAAATATGAAGAATCGGGGTGAGTACTTGGCGCGCTTCGATGCAGGCTTGAGCGCCGCGATCTCCAAGTCGGGCAACGTGACGGTAGGCTTGGCGATTCGCCAGAATTCCGATCCTGGTGTTGGTTGCAAGAAGACGGATAGCTTCTTTACTGTTGGCTTGGGAATGAAATTCGATTAATCGATTTCCTTCCGCGACGATTTGTGAGCCGACAGGGCTAACTCTGTCGGCTTTTTTATTGGAAATCATGGAAATGAGAAAAATGCACAGCAATTGACGCTAGCGCGTACAGGTTAACCTATTAGTACATTCCCCTAGCTCGCACGGTTATTTAGAAATGGGGTTCCAAAACAAGAGAAAAATGCTCCTTTTTGGCCTTAATGTGGTAAATCTACCATGGACAAACCTCTTAAACCCTTTCCTAAACGCCGGGAATATGCAAGCTGAGACGCCTGTGTCACAATAGCTGTGCGCAAAATTGTCCACTTAGGCGAACCTGTAAATGAAAGTTGAAAATTTCAACTTCCATTCGCAGTTTTAGTTCTCTGGCAATTGACTTGCGTGTTGAATCAGTTAGGCACTAAAAGTGTTGAGCTGGCGATTAACACTTTTTTTATTTACTTGATCGGGTTCGAATGGCAACCAAAATTTATGTAGGAAATCTCCCCTGGCGCGCTACTGATGCGCAACTCTTGTCAATGTTTGCTCCGCATGGCGAAGTGATCGAAGCCAAAGTGATGGTGGATCGTGAAACTGGCCGCTCACGTGGCTTTGGCTTTGTGTCAATGGCAGATGCCGCGCAAGCCGATGCAGCGATCGAGG
>JAYVKZ010000310.1:0-3785 GCA_043767985.1 Betaproteobacteria bacterium | reverse complement strand
AGGTTTGACTCGGTCATGCCGAGATCAAGTCCGCGCAGAGCGTCATTTCCTCCCAACTCGACAATCACAATGTTTGGTTGAAAACGAGACAAGAGATCGGGTAGTCGGGAGCGTCCACCCGCAGTGGTCTCGCCACTAATGCTTGCATTTTGGATCAGGTACTTTGGGCGATTCCCCGGATGGTTCTTCGCAAGCGTCAACTTTCCTTGGTCTAGTTCATTTTGCAATAACGCGACCCAACCAGTACCTCGCTTCAAACCGTATTCTGCTGAGAGGCTATCGCCCAGCACTAGTATTTTCGTGATCTTGGCCTCAGTTTTTGAGGCGAGTTTTGACGCAGTAGAAGTGCTGTCGGCTTTCTCTGTCGCGCTTTGTCCCCACGCAAGACCAGTGCAAATACTGATCAGCCCAGCACTTAAGGCTAAACTCGTGGCTCTTTTTCTCAATTGAAAGTCAGAAAGTTGCATGTTGGCGATCGAAGTTAAGAATCTTGCTAAACGGGTTAGAGATGCCGACGGTTGGCTTAATATTTTGGATGATGTCAGCTTTTCTTTAGAGAAAGCCCAATCGCTGGCGGTGGTCGGTGCCTCTGGGTCTGGAAAGTCTACCTTGCTTGGGCTGATCGCAGGCCTCGATACACCCACCAGCGGCCAGGTTTTGGCACTCGGCGTTGATCTCTTCAAGCTGGATGAAGACGAACGCGCTTCCTGGCGGGCCGGGCATCTCGGCTTTGTCTTTCAGTCGTTCCAGCTCCTGCCGCAAATGACAGCGCTCGAGAACGTCATGTTACCCGCCGAACTTGCTGGCAAAGATAATGCCATGCAGTTGGCCAAAGACTGGCTCCAAAGGGTTGGTCTTGGCGATCGACTGACTCACTACCCAAGAACCTTGTCGGGAGGAGAGCAGCAACGTGTGGCGATTGCGCGAGCCTTTTGCGCTGAACCCGCCTTACTTTTCGCGGATGAACCCACCGGTAGTTTGGATACCCAAACGGCACAACGGGTTATTGATCTGTTGTTTGAACTCAAAGAAAGTGCTGGGACGACCTTAGTACTGGTGACCCACGATCCAGCCTTGGCTCAGCGCTGCGAGCGGCAGATTTTGATTCAAGCAGGGAAGCTGGTCTCAAATCCTTAAGGTTTGTACCAGACGTCGGGTCGACGGGTTGATCGTCGTTGGTAAAGGTTCAGTGGTCTTTTGCAACAGTGGCTCAAACTGCTTGGCAATCACCTTGCCGAGTTCCACGCCAAACTGATCGAATGAGTTTATGTTGAGTATCCAGCCCAGGGCGGCGGTCTTATGCTCATATAGCGCTAATAGCGCACCGAGGCAGTGGGCATTGAGTTGTTCCAGTACGATCACCTGACAAGGGCGATTGCCCGGATAGTGGCGATGAGGGTCCTCAGAGGGCTGTCCAAGACTGAGGGCTTCAATTTGTGCCACAGCGTTCGCCTGTAGAAAAAGAGAGCGGGGTTCGGACTGGTGATCTCTCACTAAAATAAAGTCAATCGACTGAGCTTGCGGTGAGTGATGCAGGGCTTGGAAAAACGAATGTTGAGAGTCGGTGCCAGGCTCGCCCCAAACCACGGGCGCGCTTGGAAGAACAATCGCCTGCCCCTCCAAATCGACTCGCTTGCCATTACTTTCCATTTGTAATTGTTGTAGAAAGGCGGGCAGTCGTGCCAGCCTTTGTGCATACGGAATGACGGCTTCGGTTTGAGAGCCAAGATGAAGTTGATGCCAGAGGCTCATCAAGGCCATCATCACCGGTGCGTTCTTCTCAAGAGGTGCCTGCGCAAAGTGCTGATCCATTTCTCGTGCGCCAGCAAGGAGATCGTCAAAGGCTTCAATGCCGCAAGCCAGCATGATGGGCAAACCAATGGCTGACCAGACTGAGAATCGGCCGCCGACCCAGTCGGCAAAGGGGAAAATCTGATTGGGATGAACGCCACTAGCTTCGGCCAATTGCGGCTTGGCGGTCACGGCAACCCAGTGCTTGGAGATATCCTCGCTTGATAGCCCAGATTTCTCGAACCATTGGCGAAGCACTTGTGAGTTGAGAGTCGTCTCAGGGGTGGTCCAAGATTTAGACGCCAGAATCACCAAGGTGCTGGCAGGATCAAGAGTATCGGCGAGTCGATCCCAGGCATAGGGATCGACATTGGCTACAAAATGCACGCTGAGGTTCTTGCCACCTGAGTTCTTCTGAGGCTTGCGAAGTGCTTGATAGATTAGTTCTGGCCCGAGGTAAGAGCCACCGATGCCCACATGCACGATATCGGTAATTTTCCCGTCGCGATGAAAGCTTTCGCAAAACTGGCGCATTCTCGACAATGTGTCTTGGACCTCGCTGAAAGCGCTCAGTGTCTCGCTCGGGATGTCCAGACCACCATTGACGGCTCTAACGGGTGGAGCGCTTGCGCGCAGGAGAGTATGCCAAACCTTACGCCCCTCGGTGGGGTTCATGACCTCGCCTCGCATCATCGCGTCGCGCTTTTGTTCAAGCGCTGCGCTCCGCGCAAAATTGAGTAAGGCCGCCCAGTCGCTATCGTCGATGGGCGTGCGACTCAGGTCGAGGTAGAGACCTGAAGCGTTCAGAGAAAATCTTTCGAGCCTGTCGGCCTGGTTGACCAGTTCGGCAATACGTCGGACCGGTTGACGGGCGGCGTGCGCCTTGATGGCTAGAAGCGAGGTTTGATAGTGAGTAGTCATAGAACGTTCATGATCTTAACAATGTGGGGAGCAAGCTCTTCCGCTTTCAAACCATAAGATTTTGCCCGTGTTTCGCTCCACTGCGAGCCCGCAAGCGCGTGAATGGTCGTACCCATTTGTGCAGACTGGTAGGGGTCGAAACCTTGAGCTAAGAGACTGCCTATTATTCCGGCAAGGACATCGCCCGTTCCGCCCACCGCGAGTGCCGGGCTGCCGGGCGGTGCGATGGATGTTGTAGAGAGATCCTTAGACACTGGAGCGTCTTTCGGGCAGGCGATCACCGTGCCCGGCCCTTTCAGCGCCGCGACCAGCCGATACTTGTCCGCTAAGGCCTGTGTGGCCTTGAACCGGTCCGCTTGAACTTGGCTGGTCGGAAGAGCCAAAAGCCGGGCCGCTTCGAGCGGGTGAGGGGTCATGACTCCTGACGCTATTTGGTCTAGGCTTGTCTCGCGGAAGGCAACAAAAGTCGAGTCGTTTTGGGCGATCAGATTGAGCGCGTCCGCATCTAAAACAATGGGCTTTTTAAGCGCCTTGCATGCGGTCAATACATCAAGAAGAAGCTTGAGAGCCCCATTAGATTGACCTAGACCGCATCCGATCACGAGCGCATCGATCTCTTTGAGCTTGTTGTCCCAAGCGCCGCTCAGATTGAACAACAGTAGACTAGGATGCATCATCGATAGTGCGAAAGTTTGCGCTGGGTCCGCGTCCAAAAAGTGTAGAAAGACTTTGCCTGCCCCTGAAGCCTGTGCGCCCAAAGCTGCTAAGAGGGCTGCGCCACGCATGCCGGAAGCACCACCAACGATCAAGACTGAGCCCTGACTACCTTTATGGGCTAGCCGTGAACGATACGGGATTTGCGACTTGAGCCAAGCCTGAGTCAAGAGCTGGGCTGCGGGCAGCTTAAAATCATTTTCTTGGTCAAGCTGAATGTCCAGGGGTTCCACTTGGGTCAGGCCGACGTAGGCTGCCGCCTCGCCGGTATGCAGGCCCGATTTATCCACTAACATGGTCACGGTGAGATCCGCTCGCAAGGCGGCCCCGTAAGCTTGGCCGGTACTGGCGTTCAAACC
>JAYVKZ010000309.1:0-3386 GCA_043767985.1 Betaproteobacteria bacterium | reverse complement strand
GGGCGAGAGCCTGAAAGCGGCGCTGCGAAATACGGACTTACGCGATCAAATTCGCGCCGAACTCTCCAAACCAGCCCGTCGCCTTTTCTCTGGCAACTGGTCACTGGTGCACGTGCTCGAAACCAAGTTACCCCATAACCAGCGCTTTGAGCATCAAAGTATTGCCAGCATGGCGCAAACCCTGGGCAAAGACCCCCTCGATGCCATGTTTGATCTTGCTCTCGAAGAAGATCTCGCGACACTGTTCTCAATTGTTTCACTGAACAATGATGAGGAAGCGGTCAGTCGTTTGCTATGCCACGACCATAGCCTCGTCTCCTTGTCGGACGCTGGCGCTCATTTGTCCTTTTTGGATGAGTCGGGCTTTGGGCTGCACCTGCTCGGTTACTGGTGCCGAGATAAAAAGGTGATGAGCACCGAGCAGGCTGTGCACCGTCTCACCCAGGCCCAAGCCTTATTTTTTGGCATTCCAAAACGAGGTTTACTGAAAGCAGGTTTCCACGCCGATTTGTTGTTGCTCGACATGAAGGCAGTGGGTCGCGGTCACAAACAAAGGCTTAACGACCTACCCGCCCAAGCCACGCGCGTGGCCACCAATGCCATCGGTGTGCACGGTGTGTGGGTCAATGGCCAGCAAGTGGTGAATCAAGCAGGTCCTTTGAATCAGGCCAAGCCCGGCAAACTCCTGCGTGAGTTTGCACCGGCTTAGTAGCAGCCTACTTCTTCATCGTAGCCAAGAAGGCTTCCACGGCACTATCATGGTCCGTGGTGTGGTGGGCTATCGCTTGCAAAGCCGCGGACAGTTCTAAAACCTCAGCGAGTCGGGCATGTTGCGCGGTACGAAGCAGCTTCTTGGTCATACGAAGCGCAGGCCCGGGGTTTTGCGCAATACGGGTCGCTAGGGCCATGGCTGAGCTCATCAGTTGATCGGCGGGTACCACCGAGTTGACTAAGCCCATCTCAAGCGCCTGAGTGGCGTTGATCAGGTCGCCGGTAAAACTCAACTCTGCGGCCCGTGCATAACCAATAATTCTTTGCAACAGCCAAGCGCCGCCATCACCGGGAATGATCCCCAACTTGGTAAAGCTTTCGGCAAACTTGGCATGTTCGGACGCGATGCGCATGTCGCACATACAGGCTAAATCACAGCCCGCACCAATCGCCGCACCATTGACTGCAGCAATGGTGGGGATATCTAGATCGACCAAGCTCAGAGGTATTTTTTGAATACCATTGCGGTAGCCATTGCGTATCTGATACGCTGAGCCCGAGGCAATACCCTTCTTCTCCCGCATATCCTTGACATTGCCGCCGGCCGAAAACGCACTGCCTGCCCCAGTGAGGATCACCACCTTCACGCTGGAATCGCGCTTTAAAGCCTCCGCCGCGTCGCTGAGCTCATCCCACTGGGACTGACTGGAGAGCGCATTGCGTTCGGCCGGACTGTTCATGGTTAAAGTGACAATATCGCCGGTTCGCTCGTGGATTAAAAATGTCGATGCATTGCTCATATAAATTTCCTTGAAACTGAATTACACTCAAAAATCAGCTTTCGAGCACATCCTGACTAGTCACCGATTGTATTAAAGGTCTACTGCGTGCCTATCCTTCCGTCCCACAAAACCAATATCGAATACCTCGAACATTGTAGAGTAGTTGCCGCAGACGAACGACTAGTTTACGTTCGAAAAAAGGACGTAATCGATCAGCATTTTTCAATTCCCTACGGAAATACGGCCTTATTATTACTGGGGCCAGGTACATCGCTTACCCAGCAGGCGGCCCGTTTGGCTGCGTCTCAAGGTATGGTGATTGCATTTACGGCAGGGGGAGCAACCCCGATTTATCTGGCGGCCCAAAACGAATACCGGGAACCGCTTCACATGCAAAACTGGTATGCGATGTGGGCCAACGAAGGTTCTCGGCTTGAAGCGGCAAAAGCTTTCCAAAGAATTAGAGTTGCATGTATCCGAAGTTCTTGGCGCGATATCGAGGGCATTCCTGAAGTGCGAGACGAAATATTCTCGATCTTTGAGTTAAGAGTCGCAGCGGCGCAAGACACGGCGCAATTACTGAGTTCTGAAGCCGATCTTGCGAAACGACTTTATGGTCAGCTCGCCTCGCACTTTGAACGGCCCTTTAGACGAACGCCGAAGGCAAAAGACATAACAAACTCTTTGTTGGACAACGGTAACTACCTTGCCTACGGATTGGGTGCGGCTGCCTTATGGATAATGGGCATTCCTCACAGTTTCCCTTTGATGCATGGAAAAACGCGTCGTGGTGCCTTGGTGTTTGATGTCGCCGATCTAGTCAAGGACGCGGCCGTTATGCCAAATGCCTTTGTCAGTGCGTCACTGGACGAGACCGATTCGCAGTTTCGAAAGCGATGTCTTAGTTCACTTGATTCCTTACAAGCACTGCGAACAATGTGCCAGGCAATTCAAGAAGTTTCGCTGATTCGAGGCAGCGTTTGATTGTTATCCTTGTCAACGAAAGCGAAGGCAAGGCCTGGCTACGCACGCGGAGGATTTTGTCAAAATATCTTCCTCAGATTGGATCAAGATCTTGGGCTGGCCACATTTCCAATGAGGGCTTGGACGATCTGCACCTAGCCTTAAAAAAGGCGGCATCGAAGTCGGGAAGCGTTTCCTGTCATCGCGTAACCGGGCGCAATCAGCTAGAACTTCAATGGATCGCTGGAAGTCGGCGACATTTTGACGAGGTTGGGCGCTACAGTTTTAGAGCGGAGACTTCGAAGCCAATATTTGATACACCTCTGGCTCCCGGTCGTCGCATGCTCCATCTTGTCGTTCAATTAGCAGCGCTGTTACACGACATTGGCAAGGCTACAGTAGCCTTTCAGTCCAAACTTCGCGGGCAATATCACGCGGAGTATTTTCGCCACGACCTCATGGGTTACTTCATGCTGGCGTCCGTAACCAAAAACTTCAGCAATGATCGGGAGTGGCTTGGCAAGCTATCGAATAACGCAAGACAGATGCTCGATTGGCCTGTAGAGGCAATCATTGCTAGTCCTGTGGGCATGATGACCCTAGATCGAAGCGCGACAAAGAATAAGATATCGAACACCCCGCTACTCTTTAGTCTGCTTTGGTTAGTGTTGACCCATCATAGGCTGCCGCACGGCAAGGTAAACATCGATTTTAGCTCCCACCAAAACACTCTAAAATCCTCCTCGACAGAGAGTGTTCAGAGTAGTAATCGTAGCGAATTGCGTATCGCACCAGAAAATGAGTGCCTTCATCTAGCGCCCGGACTACTTCCTTGGCGAGACGAAGGATGGCTTCAAGCCGTGCAAAGTGTCGCAAAGCAAATATTGGTCTTGCTTGAACAATCCCCTGGCCTCGGTGAGCTAGTGACGC
>JAYVKZ010000308.1:0-47960 GCA_043767985.1 Betaproteobacteria bacterium | reverse complement strand
CCGAACCAAGCGCAGTCTACGGTTTCAGGCCCTTTCCTAAAAATGGTGCTGTCGTCACGAATGAGCTGATCAATCAATTAAAAGATCAGGAAGGCCTGTAATTTGAAAAGGCCAATGTGAGGGCGCTGCTGGACATCAATGTTCTCATCGCGTTGCTGGATGCAAACCATGTCCACCATGCCAAAGCGCGTGCTTGGATGAGTGCACATGGTCAACTAGGTTGGAGTTCTTGTGCGATCACCATCAGCGGTTGCGTGCGCATCATGTCGAATGCGGCCTATCCCAATGCAATGCCCCTGGCTGAGATCATCGCGAGGTTGCGAGAAGCTACTCAGCAAGCAGGGCATGAGTCCTTAGGCTGCGACGTTAGTTTGTTAGACCACTTGCGCTTTGATCCCAACCGCCTGTTGATCTCGAGCCAACTCACGGTTATCTATTTGCTCGGACTTGCGGTGGCACACCAAGAACGTCTTGTGACCTTCGACACTAGAATCTCTTTACTGGCCGTGCATGGTGCAAGCTCAGAACATCTTGTCAAGATTTAGCGATCCGATCAGTCATTAAAAGAAGGCTTCATTAAAATGAAAAGCCTCCGATGCTTTCGCAACGAAGGCTTAAGTTTGCTTTCGGGCAGAACCTTGCGGTTCCACCTTCCACAATACTGCTAGTCCGAACTACGCCTGACGCAGTTTCTCAGGAGTCATAGGCAAGCTACGAATACGCTTACCCAGCAACTTAGACACCGCATTCGCCGTGGCAGCCACTGACACCGCCGTACCAGGCTCGCCAATACCACCAGGCTTCTCAGAGCTCTTAATCAAGAGACTGTCAATCACCGGCGCTTCACTCATACGCATGACGCGATAGTTATTGAAGTTGGTTTGTTGAACCACGCCTTTGTCGTAAGTGATTTCGTTGTACAGCGCCGAGCTCAGGCCGTAAATCACGCTGGACATGATCTGAGCATCAACGATGTCAGGATTGACCACTTGACCCAGGTCGGTCACCGCAGTGATCTTGTGCACCTTGACTTCGCCATCGCTGCCGATGGAGACTTCGGACACCATCGCCATGTAAGTGTCATAGCCGTCCATCAAGGCCACGCCTTGCGCACGCCCTGCTGGCAGAGGCTTGCCCCAACCTGCGCGGTCTGCTGCTTGACGAAGCACATTGGCGAAACGAGGCTTGTTCTTCAGCAAGTCCATACGGAAAGCGACCGGGTCTTTACCGGCAGCAACCGCCATTTCATCAATAAAGCCTTCGTTAGCAAAAGCGTTTTGATAGTGGCTGACACAACGCCAGTAACCCACGCGTGAACCGGTATCGTGCATTACCAAGCTGGTTGACGTGTTGGGCACCTCATACGGAGGCACCGCATACTCAAGCACGAACGGATCGGCGATGTCTTTCGGTAAACCGAAGGCGCGCTGAGTCACCGACTGAGAGGTCACTTGGTGCCCAAAGGCCACCGCATTGCCGCTCGCATCCAAACCACCACGCATCCGATTGACGGACAAAGGACGATAGAAGTCATGTGTCATGTCGTCTTCACGAGTCCATAACAACTTGACGGGGCGACCCACGGCTTTTGAAACCAAGGCTGCCTGAATCACAAAGTCGAGCTCAATGCGACGACCAAAGCCGCCACCCAAGAAGGTGGTTTCAACGGTGATGTCTTCAGGCTTCACACCAAGCACCGCACTGACGGCACCTGTCACACCTTGCTGGAACTGAGTAGGTCCGATCAGGTGAACTTTGCCATTGCTGAAGCTCGCCAAGAAGTTCATAGGCTCAAGTGGCGCATGGGCGAGATGAGGCACAGAGTATTCCGCGCTCATGACCTTTGCCGCGCCGCGCACTGCAGACTCGTAATTGCCCGTGGTGTTGACATGGAACAGCTTACCGTTGTCGGCAGCGGCCCGGGTCGATGCCCACATGCCTGCTGTGCTGAGGTTGGCACCTGCGCCAGCATCCCATTGCACCGTAACAACTTCGCGAGCTTTCTTGGCTTGCCAGTAGGTATTGGCAACCACAGCAACACCGTCACCAATGTTTACCACGTCGATGACACCAGGCATGGCCTTGGCTTTGCTGCCGTCGAAACTGACCGCCTTACCGCCAATCACTGGGGATTGAACGACTGAGGCATAGACCATTCCGGGGAGTTTGGCATCAATACCGAAAACTGCCGTGCCGTTCACCTTCATGGCGGTATCCAGGCGCTTGACCTTGGTACCAATGATGGTGAAGTCTTTAGGATCTTTGAGAGCGACCTTCTCGGGCACCTTCAATTTTGCTGCATCTGCGGCCATGGAGCCGTAAGTGGCGCTTTGACCGGCAGGGCCAGTCAACATGCCATTCAGAGCGGTAACCTGACCCATGGAAACGCCCCATTTCTTGGAGGCAGCTTCACGGAGCATTTCACGTACCTGAGCACCACCCAAGCGAAGCTTTTCCCAGCCTTCACGTACCGAAGTAGAACCACCGGTAATTTGAGCGCCGAGGAAGGCATTGGCATAGGCCGCACCAGGAGGTGCAATAGCCACTTTGACTTTGTCGATGGGTACGCTGAGCTCTTCAGCAATCAGCATCGGCATTGAGGTGTAAACCCCTTGACCCATTTCTGAGCGAGCAGAGATCAGGGTGATGATGTTGTCATCACTAATGTGTACCCAGGCATTGGGCGTGTAAACGGTACCGGCCGCGTGAGCTGACTTGGGGCCCATGGGCAAGTTCATGCCGAGGATCAAACCAGTGGTGGCGACGGTGCCTGTTTTTACGAAATCGCGACGATTAATTGTCATGGTGTGTTCTCCTTAACCGCGCATTTCAGCAGCAGCGTCTTTAATCGCTGCCGTGATACGACCGTAGGTGCCGCAACGGCACAGATTGCCGCTCATGGCGTCCTGGATGTCTTTGTCGGACGGGTTCTTGTTCTTGGCAAGAAGCGCGGTCGCAGCCATCAACTGCCCCGATTGGCAATAACCGCACTGGGGCACGTCATGCTTGATCCAGGCCTTTTGCAGCGGATGAGTATTGGCAGTGCCGAGCGACTCAATGGTTGCAATTTGCTGACCAGCAATTGCTGACACTGGTGTGACGCAAGCGCGGCCAGGCGCGCCGTTAACGTGAATGGTGCAAGCACCACAAGCAGCGATACCGCAACCAAACTTGGTGCCGGTAAGGCCGAGTTCGTCGCGAATAACCCATAACAATGGGGTATCCGGTTCTGAATTGGCTGATACGGAACGTCCGTTCAGCGTAAAGCTAGTCGCCATAAAATTTCCTCGTTAAACTTTCTTGTCACCCAAATGGGCCAGCGTTTTGTGAAACAACCAGTTTTGGGATCGCCAGACCAGTGAAACCTCCTCCACTGATATTCCGTAACATTAGCACTGAGTGAATCGGTTTCAAAGAAAAATCTCTGTCAAATGAAAACCATGGGGTAGAGTCCATGGGTTCGAGCTCTAGGTTCAATGCACTATGTTGCTACTAGCTGTTACAAAAAGGTTTTTTGTCCATGTGTACTTTGTCTTACCTTCATCTTCAAACACCTCAGATGGCGCAGATGAAAGCGTTCTATTTTGAACAGATGGGCATGTCGCAGGTGTCCGACATAGGAGCGGAAAGCATTCTCCTGTCGGGTAGGGCGCGTCAAATTCTACTGAACTCTGGCGAGCGAGCGGCCCTGAAAGAAATTGGCTTAGAGGTCACGGCCTCCAGGTGGCGCGAAGCATTTAAGCTTCTGCGCAATCTTGGTGCTGTTACTGTAGAGCAACACTCGATGTTCAAGAAGGCTTTATCGATTACCGATCCAGACGGTAATCGTATTGTTTTTGGTGTGGGTTCCCGACAAAAAAAGCGGGTGAATCGACAACAGTCGCTGATTGCGCGGTTGCAGCATTTTGGTTTGGGGTCGGCGCGAATCGCGGAACTCGTGGCGTTCTATCAAAATAAAATCGGCTTCGCGCTTTCCGACTATGTGACCGGTGAGGACCGAAAGTTGCGCTCTACTTTTTTACGGGGCAGCGACGAGCATCATTTGCTCGCGGTGTTTGGTAACGGTCAGCCAGGTTTGGATCACTTCAGCTTTGAGGCTGAGGACTGGAATGGCATTCGAGATTGGGCTGATCATTTTGCCCAATGTGGCACCAAAATTTTTTGGGGCGCAGGGCGTCACGGTGTTGGTAACAACTTGTTTATTTTTGTGCATGACCCGGACGGCAATATGGTCGAAATATCGGCTGAGTTGGAGCAGGTGCCTTTCGGTAAACCTGCTGGTCATTGGTCCTTTGATTACAAAGCGTTCAATCTGTGGGGGCCGGCTGCGCTAAGGGTTTAGCGAACACCCGGCAAGGGCAACGCCTAGCTCTTCACTGCACCAGAGGTCAGGCCCGACACCATGTACTTCTTGAAGACATAGTAAATCGCCGCAGGCGGTAAGGCATACAAAAAGCCAGTCGTCATGAGCAACTCCCAAGGGGAGTCGTCGGCTGCCATAAATAAACCAAGGGCCACCGAGAGGGTCACTTCTTTTTCATTGGACATGAGCAAGAAGGCATAGAGATACTCGTTCCAGGCAAGGAGCACTGCATAGGTACCAATGGCCACCAAGCTGGGTACCATCAAAGGCAAGTACACCAAGCGAAACAACTGCCAGGCGGTGGCGCCGTCCATCAGTGCGGCTTCGTCAAGTTCGACGGGTAAGCGGTCGGAGGCTTGCTTAAGCACCCAAATCGCATACGGTGAGGCGAGGGTGACCATGGCCAGAATCATCGCGGTACGGGTATTGAGCATGCCGTACAGACCCATCGCCTTATACATCGGTACCGCTAAAAATGCAGCGGGAATAAAGTAGGTGAAGAGTGCAAAGTTCATCACCCAACGCCCGCCCTTGATTCTCAGTCGGCTAATGGCAAAAGCGGTTCCTGTTGCCACCATGAGTGTCAATGCACCGGTCATGAAAGCGATCAGCACCGAACTCCACAATTGACTCCAAAAGTGGTTGAGGTAGTGATGCTTTTGCTGAAACACCAACTGAAAATTTCGAAGCGTGGGTTCATCGGGCCAGAGCTTGCCCGCAAATGCGCTGTCTTTGTTCGAGATTGCGAACAAGAGCATGTGATAAATCGGGATCAAGGTCCAAAGCAAAACGGGGATGGCGATGAGCCACAACAAGGCGTCACTGCGTAAGGCTCGCCAGTTGAAGGGGCGTTTGTTACTGATCGCACTCATGTCTCGTCCGGCGCTTTGGACAGGCGTTTCATCATGAAAAATACCAGGGGTAAAATGATCGGCATGGCCACGACAATGGTTGCCATCGACATGTCCATCTGATCAAGCCGCAAGTAGCGAATGCCCAGAGTCGCCAGTACATGGGTGAGGTCGGCTGGGCCGCCACCGGTGAGTAGGTAGACCGAATTAAAATCACCTAGCGTCCAAATCATTGAAAGAATCGTGCAGGTGAGATAAAGGCTGGCGATGGAGGGCCAAGTGATGTGCCGAAATTTTTGCCAAGCACTAGCACCGTCAACGGCGGCGGCTTCATACAGGTCTTTAGAAATTGCCAAGCGGCCGGTGAGCAAAATCAGTGTCCAGAAGGGCAGGGACTTCCAGATGTGGACGACACCAGCCATCGAAAAGGCGATCCATCGGTCATTCAGCCAATTGGGGCCGTCGGCCCCAGTGAGCCTAAAAATCACACTATTAATGATTCCCCACTCGGGGTTAAGCATGAAGCGAAACGACAAAATGGTCGGGATGGAAGGCACCGCCCAGGGCAAGATAAAGAGCAATGACACCCATTTGATCCAGCGCTTTTCATGAGCGAAAAAGCCCGAGAGAAAGAGGGCGATCAGGAACTTAAGGTTTACCACCACTAACAAAAAAAGTAGTGAGTTAAAAACCGCATTGGCAAAGATCGGATCGGCCCAAAGCTTTACGTAACTTTGTGGGTCGCGTGCCAAGTAAAAACCGTAACTGACCGGGTACAGCACGAACAGGGCGAACACCAAAATATAAGGTGTCACCATCATCCAACCGACCCGATTCCAGGAATCAGGTCGGAAGGGACCGACGGTAGTTTTCGAGCGAGAGGCCATCGTGTTGCGAGTGAGTGCGCGGACGAGTTAGGGCAGCGTTAACGCGTCCCGTACGCCCACTTCAAACGCACAGACATTGCAATTACTTGCCCGCTACGTCACGGATGCGGGCGACCAACTCGTCGGTGGCTTTCTCAGGCGTCCACTTATCGTTAATCACTCGGCTCATGGCCTTGGCCCAGACGTTCTCATTATTCAAATTGGTGAATTTCCAATTGGACACGAAGGGGAACACGCCTGTACCGGCACGAAACTGTGTGTCAACGGAGCGGCGATGTGGGTCCGCTTTCCAAAAGTCACGGTCCATGCCAGCCTTCGTCACTGGATACCAACGGCCGAGCGTGCCTTCGGTATAAGGAATCAGGTTGGCTTCTTCCATCATGAAGTTCAGAAAGTCGCGAGCCCGAGCCTCGTTCTTGGCGCCTTTGAAGGCCACCACCAGCTTCACAGCTTGAAGATAGTTCATCGGCTTACCATCTGGCTTATTGGGCCAAGGGGTGGTGGCGATTTGCTCTTCGTAGGCCTTTTTGCCGGCTGCACGCTCTTCTGGCTTGAGGGAGGGATTGTTGGCATCGTCCAACCATTTAGCCGCAATCGAGATGGTGGCGTTATGCGTCATCAAGGTGGTACGGTTATGGAAAGCGACATTATTGTCGGGGTCTTTCCAGTTGGTGGAGGACGGTGGTGTGCAGCCCTTGGCCATCACGCTGGTGTAGTCGCGCAGGGCGTTGGCGATGCCGACTTTGTTTTTGGCTTCGTCAGCCACCACTTTGCCGCCATCGTCGACGAGGCGAACGTTGTAGGCCATCATAAACTGGTGGAAGCTAAAGAAGGAGTCGGTGGAGTCCACGCCCATGGGCTGGCCAATCGCGAAGGTGCGCTTGCCGGTCTTTTGGCGGTGGGCGGGTTGTACCTTGTCGCACCAGAAATCCCAGTACTCTTTCCAGCCTTTGGGGATATCGCTGTCCTTAAAGCCAGCCTCAGCCAGCATGTCTTTCCAGTATTCGATATGAATGGTCTGGCGATAGACAGGTAGGGCGTAATGCGCGCGCTTGCCATCGGGGCCTAATAAGTTGGCGGTGGCAATGGCATCCGGTGCAAAACGATCTTTGATGGCATTGGCGATGCTGTCGAGGTTTTGCAGCTTGCCTTCATTAGCCCATTTGCCGGCGGTTTGAAAGTCATAGGTGACGCCAAAGGCCACATCGGGTGGGGAGTTTGAATCCAGCGCGGCAACTGTTTTGGGAATGATGTCCTGGGTGGCGTAAAGCGAGAGCTCTACTTTCACCTTGGTTTTCTGTTCGTAACGGTAGATCATGGTGTTCAGGGCGGCATCCTCCGCAGGATAAAAGCCCTTGGTGAACCAGACCACCAGTTTTTCTTGCGCATGCGCCGCAGACGTAAAGCCAACGACGGAATAAGCGGCAATGGCCGCAGCGATCAGCGATCGCTTGATTGAAGTTCTCAAGATGTCTCCTCGAATTTTTTTGAACCGTGATCCGGCATTCTCAAGGCGGCCGGTCACTTAGGAGAGGAAGTGTAGCTGAAACTTCCAGGCCATCAATTGCGGGACTAAAAACGAGATCTCAGGACAAATGTCCAATCCGGGCGATAATCTAGGTCTTTCTCCATTTAGTAATAGCGCATCGCAATGGCTCAATACGTTTACACAATGAATCGCGTCGGCAAAATCGTGCCGCCAAAACGTCAAATTCTTAAAGATGTTTCCTTGTCTTTTTTCCCCGGTGCCAAGATTGGTGTGTTGGGCCTGAACGGCTCAGGCAAGTCCACTTTGCTGAAAATCATGGCGGGTCTGGATAAAGAAATTGAGGGCGAAGCCACGCCCATGCCTGGACTCAAAATCGGGTATCTGCCGCAGGAGCCTCAGCTCGATCCCACGATGACCGTGAAAGAGATCGTCGAAGAAGGCCTGGGCGATGTCATGTCCGCTCAAAAGAAGTTGGACGACATTTATGCGGCCTATGCCGAGCCGGATGCCGACTTTGACGCGCTAGCGGCTGAACAGGCCAAGTACGAGGCCATTATTGCGACCGGCGGCAGTGACGCAGCCTATCAAATGGAAATCGCGGCCGACGCCTTGCGTCTGCCGCCTTGGGAAGCCAGTATTGCGCACCTGTCTGGCGGCGAGAAGCGTCGCGTGGCACTGTGCCGCCTCTTGCTTTCCAAGCCCGATATGCTTTTGCTCGACGAGCCGACCAACCACTTAGATGCCGAGAGCGTTGAGTGGCTGGAGCAGTTCCTCAAAAAATTCCCCGGCACCGTGGTGGGCATTACCCATGATCGTTACTTTCTAGATAACGCGGCTGAATGGATCTTGGAGCTGGACCGTGGCTCGGGCATTCCTTGGAAGGGCAATTACTCTTCCTGGTTGGAGCAAAAAGGGGACCGCTTAAAGCAAGAAGAGTCGTCCGAGTCCGCTCGCCAGAAAGCTTTGTCGAAAGAGTTGGAGTGGGTTCGTCAAAACCCCAAGGGACGCCAAGCCAAGAGCAAAGCCCGCTTGCAGCGCTTTGAAGAGTTGAGCTCTTACGAGTATCAAAAGCGCAATGAAACCTCGGAGATCTTCATTCCCGTGGCCGAGCGCCTAGGGGTTTCCGTTATTGAATTTAAGGGCGTGAGCAAAGGTTTTGGTGATCGTCTCCTGATCGATGACCTGAGCTTTGCCATTCCGGCAGGTGCGATTGTGGGCATCATTGGCCCGAACGGTGCCGGTAAATCGACCCTGTTCCGCATGATCCTGGGTACGGAAACACCTGAGAAGGGTGAGGTTGTCATTGGTTCTACCGTCAAGCTCGCCTTTGTGGATCAATCTCGCGAAACCCTCAATGGCGATCATTCGGTTTGGGAAGAAATTTCAGGGGGGTCCGATATTCTTACCGTGGGGCGTCATGAAATTGCCTCGCGGGCCTACATCGGTCGTTTCAACTTCAAGGGATCGGACCAACAAAAACAGGTCGGCTCCCTGTCTGGTGGCGAACGTGGGCGCTTACACTTAGCTAAGACCTTGCTTGTCGGCGGCAACGTTTTGCTGCTTGACGAGCCGTCAAACGATTTGGACGTTGAAACCTTGCGTGCGCTAGAGGATGCGCTGCTGGAGTTCGCGGGTTGTGCCTTGGTGATCTCTCATGATCGCTGGTTCTTGGACAAGATCGCCACCCATATTCTGGCCTTTGAAGGCAACTCGCAAGTGACTTTCTTCAACGGTAACTATCAAGAATATGAGGCTGATAAGGTGCGGCGTTTGGGTGAAGAGGGTGCGAAGCCCAAGCGGATTCGGTTTAAGCCTTTGGCGGGGTAGTGTCATTGCATCCGCCCGGCCACAGCTCGAACTTTTCCAGGCGACGCGAAATAAATGGTGACGCAGGCAAACACACTACAACCAAGCGCCACCCAATAAGCGGCGATGTAGTTGCCGGTGTAATCAAATAAAGCGCCAGTGAGCCAGGGGCCACAAGCCCCGCCACTAATGGCGATGAGCATGAGCACGCCGAAAATCGAGCCGTAGTGTTTTCCCTCAAAGATTTCAGCAGGAATGGCGCCGAACACCGCCGTAATGCCGTAACCGATCAGGCCTTGCGCCAGAATCATGAAGTACAGCAAGCCTGTATTTGGGCCCTTGCCCAGACCCAGCAAAGCGAGGTAGGTGGCGATAAAGCCCAGGTTACTGAGCACCCAGACGAACTCTCGCCCAATACGGTCCGACAAATGACCAAGCGCAATTTGTCCGGGAATGCCCGCGAGACTCACCGCGCCGAGTGCCCAGGCGGCATCGGTTGCCGAGAAACCGACTTCAACCAAGTATTTTGTTTGATGAACTTGAACGGCGTACCAGGCGTACATGGTGCAAAAATATCCCGTGGCTAGCCACCAGAAGCGCGAGGTCCGAAGCGCTCGCGCGAGCGTCCAGTCGATGGCGGCCCATTGAGCGTCCACAATATTGGTGCGAGCTTTGGTGGCCTTCGTGGCAGATGAGGCGCTGGTGTTTTCAGTACCCGCAGGCGTTGTCGCTGAAGACTGCATGCCGTCCGGCAGCAGCCCTAGGTCTTGCGGTTGCTTGCGCAGTAAAAACGTTAAGGGTAGCCCCAGCACCAGTACGGTAGTGCTAAGCATGATGCAGGCGTGGCGCCAACCCTGAGCGTCCATCAGTCTTTGCATCCAAGGTAAAAGAATGATCGAGCCGATCCCCACCCCAGAGAAGGCAAGGCCCATCGCCAAACCGCGCCGTTGCACAAACCAATTGGGCAGGTAGAGCGATTGTCCGCTATACCCAAGACACACGCTGCCCACACCAATCAGCACGCCTAAGGTGAGATACAAGTGCCAGGGCTGATGGGCGAGCGTTGCCAAATACAAACCGGCGACCACTGAGACGATGCCAATCTGTGCGACGAGCTTTGGCCCCTTAACGTCCATCAAGCGGCCAAGCAGTGGGCTGCCGAAGGCCGACACTAGAAACCCAAAGGAGAAGGCGCCAGCCGTCACACTACGATCCCATCCAAACTCACTGAGGATGGGCGGCAGCAACAGCGAAAATGCTGTTCGCGCATTCACGCCCATGGCCATGGCGACGAAGGCCACAGCGACAATCACCCAGCCGTAATAAAACGGCAGGCGTTGAGCCAGTTTTTGAATGTTGAACAAATCTAATCTCAGGTTTCTCGTTAAGATGACACGAACACTCTATTTATCTTGGGCCTCGTTTCAGATCCTCTAAATTGGCCCCGCAAAAATACCCTGAATTAAACTTTCGAATGTAGCCCATGAAAACGAGCCAGTCCGAGTTTGTCACGATACGCGGCTTAAAGCTGCATTGCCGTCGTTGGGGCGAGACTGATGCGCCGTTGTTGTTCTTGCTTCACGGTTATCAAGATGAGTCGGCCTCTTGGCAGTTTACGGTCGATGCCCTCAAAGAAAATTGGCAAGTCATCGCGCCAGATTTCCGTGGCTACGGCCTGTCGCAATGGAGTGGGTCGGACAGTTATTGGTACCCCGACTATCTCGCGGACCTTGATTCTATACTCGATCAATTCAGCCCCGATCTCCCGGTGCGAATCGTCGGCCATAGTCTGGGGGCCAATATTGCAGCGGTCTATGCCGGTCTGCGGCCTGAGCGCGTCAGCTATTTGGTGAATGTCGATGGCTTTGGCCCGCCCATGATGCGCCAAGATCCGGCGCCGCGTCGGCTCGCGAAGTGGCTGGCCCAATTACGTGACGATACGCCGCAGCGTCCCTATGCTGATTTTGAAGAGTTCGCGCTACGTATGCAATCGGAAAACCCTCGCCTGAGCAATGAGCGTGCGCGTTTCATTGTGCAGCACTGGGGAAAGCTTGATGCCGATGGTGGGGTTGTACGACGCGCGGACCCCGCCCACAAGCGCATCAACCCCTCGCCCATGACACAAGATGAGGTCATTGCCTGTTGGCGACAAACGAGCGCTTGCGTGCTGTGGATTGATGGCGCCCAGTCGGGGTTGATGGCACGCTTGGGTGCGTCGCCGAACGAGTTTGAGGATCGTGCCAGTGCCTATCAAGACTTGCAAATTCGCCATATCGATGACGCCGGCCACAATGTTCACCATGACCAGCCTGAACAATTAGCGCAGATGATCGAGCAGTTCTTTCTAGAGCGCCGCAGTTAAAAATCAACCGAGCGAACTAGGCCAAATGGCCTAATTACAACCGCGCAAAATTCAGATAGATTTGACGCTATCGCGACTTTGGCTTGGTGTGCAAACGGTTTTGCATCGGCACTGAGGCGAAGCTTGGAGCTGAGCAATGTATACCGTCAAAATTCTGATCCAAAGTTCGAAAGCAGGCTCCCTGAAGCTTGGCCCGCAAGGCGACCACGCCGTTCAGCAGTACATCCATCAAGCCTTAGGCCTGGTCGCTCGTAAGTTCTTTGAGGCCACCCGGTTCGACGACGTCGCGACGACTCGCCTACCGCACTTAATGACCGAATTGTCATGTTTAGCGACGGAACAGCTACGCTTAACCAGCACCTTGACCTTAGAAGCTTGTCTCACTTGTGCGTCCGAAGACGGCTTCAGTGTGGACTACGCTTTTTACAGCGAACCTGATGGCCGCCTGTTGGCAACTTGGCGCTCCCTACATGTCTTCTACGACTTCGACTTAGAGCGTCCGATGCTTCTAGAGACGCTACCCTCTCAAGGCATAGATCGAGTGGCGTCGCCTGACGCGCCCTATTGGCTAGAGCCAGAATACATTCGAGCTATTGAGAGCCTTTCTCAGCCAGCACCTGGGCGAACAAGCTAAGCGAGGCACAAGCGAATGCCACCATATTGTGAAGGCGGTCCGACTGACCGGTGCGCAAGGTGATGACCTTTTCAATCGGCCCGGCGACCCCCAGGCAACTATGCCCCGCCGGGTCACCGTAAGGGTTGCCACTCGGGCCTGTTGCCCCGGTTTCCGAAATGCCCCAGGTCGCCTCGAACCGTTTGCAGGAAGTTTGCGCAAGTAGTAGGGCGTACGGCTCACTGGCTGAGCGCATCCCTGTCACCGCCGGGTTGGGCAGGTCCATGAGAAGTTGTCTCGCGCGGCGGGTGTAAACGACAGCGCCTCCTAAAAAATAGACCGAAGCTCCCGGTACCGCGAGTAAGGCCGCCGCGATCAATCCACCGGTCGAGGATTCGGCGACAGCGACAGTTTCGCCGCGTGCCTTTAAGAGATTGCCGACCTGAAGGCCGAGAGCGAGTAGTTTTTCATCCATGATTGGGCCTAAGCCAAGTGTTATTGCTGGGTGTGAGCATGCGCATCTTAGGGCCGTTTCCAAACCAAGCCAAGCAATGCGTCCGCATTTCGAAAGGCCACCCGCTCAGCGAGAGCTCCGGGCAGGCCTGCGAGCCAGCCTCGGGAATAGTCCGCATGCTCGCCAATATAGAGTAAGCGCTCTGGGGTAAAGGTGTCGGTGCCCACCATAAAGCGGTCTGGGAAACGCTGAATCAGCTCAGCCCACTGAGGGTTCACCTGGCCATTGGTGCCCATGTCGGTGCGGTAGGCAAGGTCGCTCCATAAGTTCTTATTTTTGCCGAGCATCTCTCCGATGATTTCGGGTGTGGTGAATCCTCCGTGAGCCCAAAGAATGCGCGCCTGTGGGTCGTGCTTGATGAGTCGCTCGACCGCATCGCGGTCGGAATGGGTATGCAAGAGAATGTTGTACTGCTTGGCCAATTGGACGATGCGACGCATGATGGGTGTGTCGGCGTTGTCCCCATACAAGTGAAACTCACCAATGGCGGCGTAGCGATATTTTTTGAGCCGAGCCTCGAGTTCGCGCAAGATTTCCGGGTCTTTATACCAAGTCTGTAGATCTTCAAATTTGCGATAAGGGCGCAAGCTGGGCACGATCAAATCAGGCGCCAAGTCAAATAGCTTTTGGGCACCATCGTCGATACTGCCCGGTGCCATCGCACCGGAGACTAAGGCTCGGCTGAGACCTGCTTTGCGCATGTGTTCGATTAACTGCGGCGCAGGAACGATATCGAATGCGTTGTGCGCGTAATGAATATGTACGTCGAAAATTGGCAGGCGCGTGCTAACACTCGCTCCGACACGCTTTCGCGGCGACTCGTCCGCCGCATGTACGCGATCTGTTGGCAAGGTACTAAGGACGACTGCAAGGAAACTTGCTGCAATGCAGCGCACTCGCAACGTTTCCATTAACTGAAGTCTTTCAAGCACGTCATAAACCCTTGTTAGCCCAAGCCCAGCGCTTGATCGCCTCTCTCGTGTTTCCAAGGTTCGCATGAATCTTGCAAAAACGCTAGAAGACGACACTGGGGAAATTCACAAAGCCAAAGCCAAAGACCAAGGCAAGCTGTGGCCGAACTTATTCATACCGTGGTTAAAGTGCTCGACCTAGAGCGCTCTTTGTGGGTGGATGCAATTGACTGCCATTTATGTGATACTGCTCCACCGAGATTACATCGGTCTCAGGTCGTCATGATTGTCGATCTGCGGAAAAACAGGCTGTGAGCTTTATCAAAGTGGAGTAGACAACATGGCGATTCCCGTAAGCGTTATAGCTTTTTACGGTGCTCTTGTGGTTTGGACTGGACTGTTAGCGTTAGCCTTCAAACGCCGCTCCTACGGTCTTTTTCTTGTGTTCGGTATCGTCTTGATGGTCGTTTTAAACGGTCGCTATGCGATTGAGGGGGCGGCTAAGTCCATTGCTTTCTTCGTGGGCATCTACGATGTTCTTGACAACTTGGGCGTCACTGATCCGGCCAAGGCAGCCGCGCTTGCAAGGTGTCCGGAAAATCAGTGTTCGGTTTGGGGTGATCGCTATCAACAGCACCCGTCATGGGGCGTCGCGTTTTACGAGCGTTTTGCGCAAGGTAATGCCGGGCGCACCAACTTGCTTTACGGACATATCTTCTTCAACTCGCTGGCCTTTGTGCTGATGATGGTTCAGCTGTTCCGGCCCGGTAACGGTAGCAATCCGGGCCAACATCGAGTATTGGGTTACACCTCGCTGATCACTTTAACCTTGGGCGTGGTCTGCGCCTGCTTGCTGGCGGCCGAACATGGCGCGGTGGCTCACTATGGCGGCAACCTGTCGATGCTCGGGTTTTGGTTCATGGCCTTGTGCGTGTATGTGTGCGCCATCATGGGTATTGTCAAAATTCGCCGACGCGATTTTGAAGGCCATCGCATTTGGATGTTTCGCTACGCAGGTTCAATGTGGGGTGCCTTTTGGCTGTTTCGGGTGATGGAGTTTGTGCTCGGACCCTTGCTTAGGAATTACGATACGGTATCCATCCTGATTTGTATTTGGTTTTCGGCGCCCTTGGGTATTTTGATTGCAGAGATCATCCGTAGGCGCGCAGCGCGAGGCAAGCCCTCCTCTGTGAACGGCGGCATTGTTACAGGGGCGATTGCGCATTAATCAAGAGCGGCTACGGTGTCGCTATTCGTTCGCCCACTTCTCTACAGCTGCAATTCCTAAGCCAAAGGCTACGGACTCGAAGCGTTCGCCTTCTACTGACTTTGCATTGGGCACGGCTTGAGCAATAGCCTGCCGTAAGGCACTTAAGCCGGTTGAACCCCCGGTAAAAAACAGCGAGGTTATTTGTTCAGGCTTCAAGCCTGCTTGCTCAATAGTCACTAGAGCCGCTTTGGCAATCGTATCCAACTCAGTATGAATTGCCTCGTCTACATCTTGACCGGAAACATTTTGGACCAGATTTTTCTCAACATCATCAAGCCGCATTAAAAACTCGCCCATTTGCGAGGCGTGAATTTTCGCGAGTTCGGCCTGCGCTAGCAATTGATGTCCGAGTCGATCATTGAGGACTTTAGACAGGCGGGTGTAGAAGAGTTTGCTGCCGTACATATCCCGATGGGTGAACAGTTCCGCCTTGCTCTTTTGGGAATACAAGGGATTCACCTTATGCCAGGTCGCAAGCTCGCGGTAAATGCTACTGGGCACGGCACGACCACTGGCATTGGTCGCGCCTAAACCTAACAAGGGCATGATGCTGGCCAAGGACACACGCCGGTCAAAATCGGTGCCGGCCACATGTACGCCGTGATTCGCCGAGATGCGGCTACCTTCATGGGTGAGATGAATTACCGAAAAGTCTGAGGTGCCACCGCCAATATCGGCAACCAAGGCCATTTGCTCGACGACGGGTCGCTCGTCGCTGCCACTGGCGAAGGCTAAGGCTGCAGCGACGGGTTCATATTCGAAGGCGACAGACTTGAAACCGGCCAACTTGGCGGCCTCTTCAAGGGAGTCTTGTGCTTCTTGGTCCTTAGCCGGATCATCATCGACGAAAAAGGCGGGACGTCCTATCAGCGCCTTGGCTAGCTTTTTGCCGGTAATTTTCTCGGCACGATATTTGATGCGCGATAAGAAATCCGCAATGATCTCGGTATAACTCATCACCAAGCCCGGCCCGAGCTCCGTATTCGAACCCATTAAAGAAGAGCCGAGAACGCTCTTGATTGAGCGCAACAAGCGGCCCTCATCAAAATCCATATAGGCAGCAACTGCCGCACGGCCAATCTTCACCTCTTCACCGGGGTCGGCGGGGTAAAACAAGGCGGTCGGCAAGTTCTGCGCCTTGCCCTCTAGCGCAATGAGGGTCGGGTAGTTATCGATACAAACTGCGAGCGAGGAATTGGAGGTCCCAAAATCAATTGCGCAGAAGTCTTCTTGGGGGGAGGGTGTTTTGCTCATCGGGGTCGTGATTATTCACTAAAACTGGGGGCGGCGGGACAAAGGGCTTGTGAATAGGCACTTCAGGACTGCATTTAACCTGATAAATTCCTGGGTTAATCGTTGTATGTTGGGTACCCTTTCGAACGGGGAAATGCTGCGCACCAAGTATGGCATGTTGACGCAGGTTGATGTTGGCGCAGGTGCCGTCAAATCGTTGGTACTTAAAGATGTGAGTCGTGATGAAATTTATCAGGCCATGGGTTTGCTGGCCCGAACCGCCGATCCTGAGGATTCGATCCTGGTGTATTACGCGGGCGCGGCACGTGCTCTTAATTGCCGACAGCTGTTATTCCGGCGTTTTGGCTGAAACACGAGGTGAAACCACGGCCACCCTAGAAAGAGAACAGCGTGACCGCCACTTGAGCGAAATGTCGCGCCTCAAGTCGCGCTTTTTGATGTCCAGCGGCGGCGACGAGCCAGTCGCTGACGACGGCGGTGAGGGCTTGTCAGTCTTTGCACGCGCGCTGGTATAGGGCTTAAGTGCGCGTCTAAGCAGCATCTTCACGGCCGAACAACTTTTCCACGGCAAGATCCGACAAACCGTTGCGGGTAAGTCCCAACAAATCCCACAGCTTCAGGTGATTCGGAACTCCGGTCACGAGAACGGCAATTTCACTTTCTTTGCTCGGTGAAAGGCAATCGTGTTTTACCTAAATACGCTTCATTCGGCATCTTGTTCCTTCTCTAAGGACGCACCGGTCGCCCCCTGCATATAAGCCGACACCCCATCAGGGATCGTGACCCAAGGTAATTTCGACTGCAGCCAAATGTGTCGATCCGGCGTAAACCAGGTGGGGTCATCAAAGGTGCCCGCGGCGACCGTGCGCAGGCCCGGTCTGATTTCCGCAGTATGAGAAATCGTAGTGCCACAGGCGTGACAAAAACACATGCGCAACCAACGCCCGCTTTCGTCAGAACGATATTCATGTTCACTGAGTTCACTTTGCCCTTGCAGCATATGTACCCGGTTTTCCTCGAAGGAAGCCATCACGGCGAATGCACTGGCCAAACGTCGCTGGCAGAAGCGGCAATGGCACACGGTGGCAAATACGGGCTGGCCTTCGACGCGGTAACGCACGGCACCGCAGGCGCAACCACCGAGCTGAGTCTGGATCATTTTGAATTCCGAAAAATGGTTGAGGGCTAGTGCACCGTATGTTAGCAAGAGGGCGCAATTGAAGCGCGTTTATACTTTGGCAGCGCGTAGAGCGCGGCGTGAATTTAGAACGAGGTGTAGCAAATGGCGACCTGGAAGATTTACCGATACTTGTTCCTGGTCGTCGTGCTAGGCGCGGCGCTTGGAGCCTGCACGCTGATGTATCCCAAGGGCTATAACCCGTCCAATTTTGCACCACCGACGTCGGCTGAGCCGCTGCCCTTGGTCACGGCCCCATCCGAAATAGCAGCCCTGCTGCGCAAGGGGGGCTATGTCATTTATATGCGCCATGGGCTGACCCGGTACGATCAGCTTGAGCTGGAGAAACGCCACCGTGAGGCCGGAACGTTCAGCTTCGCGAACTGCGAAACACAACGCGCTTTGTCCCACGAAGGACATGAGCAACTCAGGCTGGCTGGCGCGTCCTTTCGCAAGCTCAATCTGAGCTTAGATCGGACTTACAGCAGTTTATATTGCAGGGCAATTGATTCTGCAAAGTATTTTGTTGATAACGCTATCGCTACCGATATGCTCTCCAATGAAGGGCAGGTCGGGCTGAATCCAGAAAACAAGCCACGCACCCTAGCCTTCTTGTCACATGTACCTGCGCCGGGCAAAAACATTTACATGATGGCCCATGGAGGCATCTTTTGGGAAGCCACCAGCTTCACGGTACGCGAAGGGCATGCGGTTGTACTTGATCCGAAAAATCTGACGGTGATTGTCGCTCGCATTGCGCCGGAAGAATGGGCAGATCTTGTCATGAGGTAGGCGTGATATCTTCAACATTGAAAAAACTTGCCGAGTTGCATTTATCGCGTATGGATGTCGTGCTAGTTTTCGCATATTTTCGTTTTTACCCCTGAACAACTTTTGGGTGAATTTCCGGCGTGAGCACACTCACTTCTCGTAGTTCAGTCATGCCGAGTGAACCAGCAACTGCCTCACAGCGGCCTCATCCCAGTCAATACCGCTACCTGGCCGATCAGGCACACGAACCATGCCGTTTTTCACCGCAAACGGCTCCGCAATGAAGGGATGCGCCCAGTCGCGCCATTCCAGCCAATGCGCACTTTCAGAGGCCCTCAAAAGATGCGCCGAGACCTCCGGGTACAAATGGCTGGAGAGTGGGATGCCTGCGGCCCCGGCGATGGCTGCACAACGCATAAAGCCCGTGACGCCGCCGATGCGCATGAGGTCTGGCATAAAGAGATCGGCGGCTTTGGCCTGCACGGCCTGGTAGAAGCTGCGCGGACCGTACAGGTTCTCACCGATTTGCAGGGGCGTCTTCAACTCTCTAGCTAGCTGAGCGCAGCCCTCGAAGTTGTCGTACTGAATAGGCTCTTCAAACCACTGGAGGCCCTCCCCATCCAATGCATGCAAGCGCAGTAGCGCCTCGCCGAGGTCCAGGCCTTGATTGAAATCCGTCATGATGCGCACGCCAGAACCAATTGCACTTCGCACGGCGTCCAGCGCGGCCAGGTCGTCCCTAAAGTTTTCGCGCCCCAGGCGCATTTTGATGGCCGAGAAGTTGCCTTCCGCAACCAGCGACAAGGCCTCATCTTTCAACTGATCGGGCGCAAGCAACCACAGGCCGTTGGTATTATAGGCGCGCACCGCTCCGGTGCTTGCCCCCAGATACTGGGCGAGGGGTTGTTGCGCGGCCTTGGATACAGCATCCCAGATAGCCATATCGATCGCGGAGGTGGCCACCAAGCCAATACCCTCTCTGCCTGAAAGATGCATGGTCTGCATGGCGGTCTTATAACAATCTAGCGGCGATAGCGGTTTGTCGCGAAGCGCCTCCGCGACAGCCAAAATTGCGGGCAGAATGTACTCGGTCGATTTGAGCACGTAGGGCTCCAAATAGCTGCGACCAATGGTGCCTTCATGGGTGAGCAGATCGACCAGAATAAAGGGCCACTCGGTATATTTTCCAACCGTGGGATTGGACACGATGGGTCGTCGTAAGGGCACCGATAACACGCGCAGCTTGATGCTGTGCAGAGTCAGTTGGGGGATTAAGTGCGTTGAAGTATTCACGTTTGATCGCTACGAAATTGAGGTGAGTTTAGTTGAGTTCAGGGCAGCCCGCGCGCACCAGAAGCCAGAAAGCCTCCATCGACGGGCATGGCCGTACCGGTAACATAACCCGCATCGTCGGAGACCAGATACATCACCGCCGCTGCAACTTCACCGGTCGTGCCATAGCGCTCCATCGGAATCGCTGTGGCGTATTCACGGCGAAACTGCTCGCTATGCAGCACTTGCGTCATCGGCGTATCAATCGGGCCAGGGCACACCGCGTTGGCGGTGATCCCGTGCTCAGCAAGTTCAACCGCCATTTGTCGCGTCAGTGCAATCACGGCGCCTTTGGAGGTGCCGTAAGCCGTGCGGCCTTTGCCAACCGCTCGCATGCCGGCCACCGAAGCAATGTTGACGATTCGCCCCCAGTGATTGCGAACCATCAGCCGCGCCGCATGTTGCGCGCACAAGAGCGTACCGGTGACATTAACATTCATCGTGGCGACGAAGTTGTCGAGCGGGAACTCCAGAAAGGGAAACACCTTGGCGATGCCTGCGCAATTGACCAAGACATCGCAGCGGCTGAATTTGCGTTCCACGGCGGCGAAGGCCGAGCTGACCGATTCCGGCTTACTCACATCCATGACTTGCACTATTGCTTTGCCACCTTTGTCGATCAAGCGTGCGGCAGTCTCGGCGGCGGCCTTTTCGTTCATGTCGGCTAGTACAACAGTCATTCCAGTCGCGCACAAGCGAGCCGAGACTTCGGCACCGATGCCCATGGCCGCCCCGGTGACGACGGCGACGCGTTTACTTGTGTGGATCTTGCTCTCATCCATTTTGCTTAGCTCCATTTCCTTTAACTCAATCTTTCTCGTCGACTATTTTTGATCGACCTGTTTGGATCAATTTTCTGTGGTGACTGATTGCATTATTCCTTCTATCCTTTACTCGTGCAGCGACAGCCCATCCCGTGCGCGTACAAAGTAATCGGCCTGCCCCATCTGACCGCCTTTCAACGCGATTTGGAGGCCCTTCAAATGAGCTTGATCCGACAGCACGACGCACAGCGGCGCACCGGGTGACAAAGCAGCCGCAATCTGCAAGGCATCCGGGGCCAAGCATCGGGTGATTTGGCTCGAGGTGTCGCCGCCTGATAGCACCACGCGTTGTAGAGGATGTTGGCGCAGTAGCGCATCGACCAGTTGGCCCAACTGCTGCCCGAGTTGTCGTCCGCCCAAGTGCTTAGCTTGGTCGCGAGACTGGCCACTTTTAATCAATGCATCGATCAAGGCCTTGATTCTCTCGTCGGTCGGGCCGCGTACGGTGTGCAGCATCACGCTTTGACCTTGAGCCAGCGCAGCTCTCGCCCGTGTGACCAAGGCGGCCATCGCGTTGGCAGGGTCTTTCAACAGGGCAACGGCATCGATGGGTAGATCGACGAACCCCGCAGCAAGGGCTGCGTCAATCTGCAAGGCACTCAAGGCCGAGGCGCTGCCCGATACCGCCAAGACCTGACTCACCGGTTCGACACTCACGGCTTTTAAATTCGATCCGGGCATGTGGCCATGCAATGCAAGCGGCAATAACTTGGCTTCCCGCCACCACTGGGTCAAAGCGTATTCCAGCCCGGACGAGCCAACAGCAAATAGTGGCTTACCTTGCTCGCCTTGAGTTTGCGCGGCCCATTGATGCAGCACTCGCCCGGCTTCAGTCAAATGTGCGGATTCGGCACCGTCGAACAGAATAGCTTGCGGCCTCTCAGCTAACAGTCGCTTCAATTCACGGTCGATGGCATCGCGTCCGCCTGCAAAGCTTGGCAACTCAAATTTTGAAATCGAAAAGGGCGTTTGCGCGTTGAGATGGCGAACGAGATCGGCCTCACCCATTGGCGTCACCGGGTGCACGCTCATGATGGGATGACGGTCGATGCGATAGACGCGTCCATCTGTCCCGGAACGGGCGAATAAATGACCGAATAGACAGTAGCGCCCGAGCGCAGGCGTTGCTGCAATGATGGGGACTGCTTGCCGACCAAACGATGACGGCGCAAAAGGCGACTTCGAAAACGCGGACTGCGCGAGTTGAATGACATGGCCGATGGAGCCGACCGATGGAGAACTGTCGAACGTTGAACAGACCTTGTAGTGCACCAGCGGGGTCGGCAGCTCTGCCATGGCCGAGAGAATGGGCAGCAAGTGCAGATCCATCTCGGCGGGCGTCATTGCGCGACTGTCACCGGCAACGCCAATCGCATCGAAAGGCCCAAGTTGCGCTAAGGTCTGGCGGCTCGGTACTTGTAGAAATAAGGCGCAACGCAGACCGGCAAAGGCCAATACTTCTAGGGCATCGGTGGAGCCGGTGAAGTCGTCGCCATAAAACGCGAGCCTCAAGGTTGAATCAGGCAATGAATCGCTCATTTACTTGCCCTTAGCCGTCAAAGATGGTTCTATTGAACCAGGAACGATAGCGGAGAAAGAAACAAAGTCAGGAGGCCATAGGTCACGCTCATCATCGGTTCCATCCAAATCTTGTTGATAATGCCCGCGATAACCAAACCCATCACGATGAAAAACCCCCACGGTTCAATCCTCGACACCATGGCCGCATATTGATAAGGCAAGAGCCCGACTAAAATACGCCCACCGTCAAGCGGTGGCATTGGAAACAAGTTGAACGCAAACATCACGGCATTCACCAAAATTCCGCCTTGCGCCATTTTGACAAAAAACGGCTCAGTAACGTGAGCACCTTCAAGAAAATAAAACAAGACGCCCCAAAGGAGCACCATGACCAAGTTTGAAAGCGGCCCAGCCAGCGCAACCCACACCATGTCGCGCTTAGGATGATTCAGGTTGCCAAAATGCACGGGCACAGGCTTGGCATAGCCAAACAAAAATGGACTGCCCGAAAAAATCAGTAGCAAGGGCATCACAATAGTGCCCACTGGGTCGATATGCTTGAGCGGGTTCAGGGTGACGCGGCCTAGCATGTAGGCCGTGTTGTCGCCAAAATGCCTCGCAACATAACCATGCGCTGCCTCATGCACGGTGATGGCGAGCAGCACGGGTAGCGCGTAAATGAGGATATTTTGAATAATTTGGGTCGTGTCCATCACGCCATTGTCTCAGGAAAGCAGGAACCGGCGCGACTGAAGGTAAGCGTATGGATGAAGCTGGGTTTTATGGCTTTCAGGGTAAACGGCATTGGCTATCTCAAATGCTAGAGTGCTCCTTCTTCAGAATGCGTTAAGGATTTATAGATGAGTACCTCCCGACATCTGGTCTGCCCCCACTGCAATGCAACTAACCGTGTCCCTAGTGATAAGAGCATAGGAGAAGCGCAGTGCGGTCGCTGTCACAAACCCTTGTTCGAGGGCAAACCCTCCGAACTTGATGTCGCAGGATTCGATGCACAGATCAACAAGAGCGATGTGCCTGTTGTAGTTGATTTCTGGGCGCCCTGGTGTGGGCCTTGCCGCATGATGGCCCCCGCGTACGAAGCTGCCAGTCAGCGCCTGTATCCACAAGCCCGCTTCGTGAAAGTGAACACTGAAGAGCAGCAGGCCTTATCGGCCCGCTACGGGATTCGAAGTATTCCGACCTTGGCAGTCTTTCGTGGGGGCAAGGAAGTGGCGCGCCAGGCGGGCGCGATGTCTGAGGGTGACATGACTCGTTGGATTCAGACTGCAATTTCGTGAATTCAAGCTCAAGATGACGGCGCTAGCTCTTCTACACTGACAAGATGCGCTGAGCTGCATTCATCCCTTACGGATTTAAGTCCCTGGTACACCGGCCCAGGGTAGAACGCTGCCCACGCCGCGACCGATGAGAAAGGACACGGGCACCTCCATGACCACGAGCGCCTCTGCTTTCTCGGCCACGATGGCATCAAAGGCCGCCTCCAGATCAGGCTTCGGACTACGAAGCTTGAGGGTTTGCGGACGAATATTCGCAGCGATTGCGGCAGCGATATTGTCGCGCTCAATAGGCGCAAAGCCACTGGCGTCGGCACCCGGAATGTCCGCATCGCTTAAGAAGGCGATGCGGGTAAGTTTGGGGAACTTTTCTTTGAGGAGTGCTAGTTGGCGGGCTGCGCGAAGCGGGTTGTGATTGGTGATGCCCGTGGTGTTTCCGCCGGGGCGAGCAAGCGTGACAGCGGCACCGATGGCGACTGGGTCAGCGACCAGCGCTGCTACGATGGGAATCAATTGAGTGGCCTTGCGCGCCGCCGCGGTGGGCGGGCCACCATAGGTCGCGATGAGGCCGACGTTCATTGCGACCATTTCCTCGGCAAATCCTGGAAGCAGGTTTAGCTGCCCCCGGGCGGCCCGGGCCTCGAATACAATGTTGCGGCCTTCAATATCGCCCAGCCGCGCTAATTCTGCTTTTAAGAGATCGGAGTCCGGACCAGGCACGCGATTAAAGAGTGCCCCTACTCTGTGGACCTTTGCCGCCGATTGCAGCGCTGGCGCGGAAGGCGCAAGCTACGCTCGTGCCGCGCTGAAAAGCAGAGTGGTGGGTAAGGTTGCTAGAACCAGTAAGGTCAGCCGTTTCTTGTACATGTTAATAAGCAAAAGGCAAGAGCGAAAGACTTGTGTTGGGCGATCATTTAGGGCCTTCTTGGCGGGTTAGGATGATGCTGAGCGATGTCGCACCACTCCTAGCCAGTGTGCAAAATAAATCGTCAGAAGTCCTTAAATTTTCTTAACCGTTGCTAAAGTTTGCGAAAGTGGCGTAGCTACCCTTGGCGAAATAAAGCTAAGAAACCTGTGCGAAGCCCAAGCCAAAACACCTAGTTTTTGTCATGGCACTGATTCGCCCGTGCGTTCAGCGACTGAAGAAATGAGCGTATCCGAAAAAAAGTAGCCGGATTTTTAGACGCTGAAAACTTTAGCACTTGCTCTTAGCTCTTGTCTGCGCGAATTTTATCGCTTTGATATCGTCAAAAGCCCCCGCCGATGTCACCTCTCTCCACACTACCGTCGGCACGATGACCTTCCTGTACAAGCTGTAAAGCAATTTCAAATGGTCGATCCGAGCAAGGGCGATCAAGGGCCCTGCGTCGGCAATGACGGCTTGGGCAGCACGGCCTTTTGAGCTCGACTGATTCAACGCTCAAAATGTTTAGAGTTGGCGAGCTCGTCATCAAGCTCAGAAGCAGGGTAATCCACCACAGGGATTCCCGCTGCCGACACTATGGTGAGCATTTCAGCAAGCGGTTTCCCCGCAAACTTTGCCGCAGCGCCTATTGAAAGTGTCTTTGCTTTATACATGCTCAGGGCGATTGCATAGCGAATTCTCGGCAGGTCGACCGTTCCCGCGAGTAACTCCAGGCCCACCAAGATGGCAGTCGGCTGCTCAGCACTGCCATTCGCTAGAAGTCGGGCAGCCTAAAAAACGTCCGCAATCCTGTCAATGTGCGCCCACGATCAGCGGCAAAATAGAGTTGCTAACCCCGCCGTCCAAAATGAGCCAAGGCGCTCGCCAGCGCCGGATGGGTTTTGGCATAGACCTCAGCGCTAATCCCCGAGCGTGCAGCCTCCCAAGCTTCGCGCATACTGGCAACACCGGCGGCAATGCCATCAGGGTGACCAATGATGCCGCCTCCTGCGAGATGCATTAAATCGAGCGAGCGCAGGCGATTGAACAATTCATCGGCCTGCTCGGCCCACTGCCCTGAAGAGAACACTGGCATCACCGGTGCAACTCCGGAAAACGGCGTCAAGCAGGCTTGGGCCGAGGCCAACACTGATTCGTCCGGTTCCCAAAATTTACTGCGAATGCCGTTTACATGGATTTGGTCCACACCGGCCAAGCGCCACAGTTGCTGATAGCTTTGAAAGGAAAAGCCCAGATTGGCGTCGCGGGTGAACGCACCCCAGCCATTTCGATGCCCGTGCAAACTGAGCTGAGCGTGACGACGCAAATGTTCGGCGGCCGCAAAGCCGACCCAGTTGATACTGAACATCACTGCCCGGCCGCCGGCCTCGAAGACGGCGTCATGGCGACGCAGCATTTGATCGAGCGAGCCGGAGATATTGATCGCGTACATCGGCATACGACCGAGTCGGTCCGCGTGCTTGTGCAGCACCGGCATGACCGCCTTCAGCCGTTGATTAAAGGGTGCATAGGGCGGGTCGGCGATCAGTTCGTCGTCCTTGATGAAGTCGATGTCGGCGGCGCACAGCGAATCGACCAGGGCCGCAGTTTGTTCTGGCGTGAGGCCAATGCTCGGTTTGATGATCGTGCCGATCAGCGGTCGATCAAACACGCCTGCGAATTTCCGGGTGCCAGCGATACCGAACTGCGGGCCAGGAAACTGCGCCGCGAAAGTCTCGGGCAGGTTGAGCTCTAGTAAGCGAAGGCCTGTCACTTCACCCAGCTCAAACAAGTTGCCCGCGACGGTCGCGAGCAAGCTCGGTAAATTGGCCCCGACGTTGGCAATTGGAAATGCGATATCGATATGGGCGCGGTGAAATTCGCCTGGTGGCTCCCGACGCTGCACCAAGGCGCTTGGCAAGGAGGCCTGTTGCACAGGCGGCAAAGGGTCGACCTTGGTGACTCGGGCGCGTGAGCGCTGTTTCAGCTCGTCCGTTTCGCCCGGCAAGGCGACAAAGGTGCCGCTCGATTGTTCACCGGCGATGACTTCGGCGATCTGCTCGCTGGGGAGCGAGCTTTCAACTAAATAGCGCGCCGTGAATTCCGTGCGCGGGGGAGCATTGGCTGACATGTCGTGATTTTAACTGCCAAACCCCATTGCACCTCGTCTTAATGCAGTGAATTTGTGACTCACTACACTAGCGCGGTAGACCGGCTGCGCGATATGCGGCGACGCAGCGCTTACGGAATGCGGCGTCCCGGTAGGGAGACACGGCCTGGTACTTCGTTAAGGTGAAATTGGGTGAGAGTTCGATCAGGCGCTTGCCCGCCACTTTCGCCTCCGCAGACCTCCCCATCAGCGCCAGCGCCCGCCGTTGCGCAGTGGTATTACGCTTACTTCACTGGATTGTGCTTAGTGCGGTCACGCTTCGCGGCCGGACCGACGCCGTAAACTTGGTCTACGATATTTTCTCCCTACAGCGGCAAGAGAAGTTGATCCAGGGCCTGCACAAGCTTGGTCTGAGTCAACTCCCTCTTGCAGTAGCGGTCGCTTACTATCATTGTCTGTCCAACAATATCGGCGGGCCCCCGGTTCAATACATGTATGCAAGCGATCAAAAAGCCTGGATCAGGTATGGTGCGCCGCGCTGGATTTGGGCAGGCACGGTGTTATGCGCCATTCCTTCCGAAGTTTCAAAAGCCATGCTTGCGGAATGGCGCGCGCAAAGCGGACTGTCGCTGGGTAATCCCCGGCGAGGCTTCGTTTGCACCAAGCAAGCAGTGGATGGGGACTTAGGGTTGGAAGGCTAGTATTTCGAATGTGATCACGATCTTGCTCCCGAGCATCGCCTGAGATTTGCTCGCAATCAAGAAGTTTTATCATGAGACGCGAAAAGTGTTGGCACATTTTAGTAGGGCAAGTCGTATCAGGGCAGCTAAGGATGACTCACGGTACGGAGAATGAACCAGGATGGCACCTGCTAAAGGGCAAGATTGAGAAGAACGGAAATTCCCAATTGCGACTTATAGGCGTCGTTAATAATGCAAAGTATGCCATCAACGACGCTGCGGGTGGAAAAACGTATTCGTATCGGATACTTGCACAATTTGAAACGGAAAAAGGGACGGGTGAGCGCTTAACTGGCCGAACATGCACCTTTAAATTTCAGCGTCACTAAGCACGGCCGCCACCACCGCTCGCCGCACCAGCTCCGGGAAGGCCGCCAACCCAGCGTGGCCTGACTGGCAGGGCAATCCATAAATTCATCGCTGCATCCGCATCAATCTTCTCATGGTAGATTCTGATGACAACGCCGTGTAAGATTCATTGCATGACAGTTACACGATTCGGTCCGTTTATTTCGACCCTTTTTTCGGGTGTTGTGGGTTTTACCCGCTTTGCGATTTTTTTGGTCGCAGTACTTGGGCTAGTCGCTAGCCCACACCTCTACGCTCAAGATTACGCTCGAGAACAACGTTGGGCGGATGAAATTACACCCGCTCTGGTGGTCGGGGATCCAGTTCAAATTTTGGCCGGCAGCGGCAAGCCCTTTCTCGGTTTGTATGCGAGGGGATCACGGGCGGGAAAAGCGATTCTGTTGCTGCACAGCGTTGGCACGCATCCAGACTTCGGCGTGATCGGTCAACTGCGTGGCAACCTTTTCGATCTAGGTTACACAACCTTATCCATCCAACTACCTGTGCAAGGGCGCGATGCCAAACTGGAAGACTATTACCCAAAGGTGTTCGGTGACGCCAAGGATCGTATTGGACGCGCTCTGCAATGGCTCAAAGCGGAGGGCTTCGAAAAGCCTGCTTTAGTGTCACATACGATGGGCTCTTGGATGGCCAACGAATATCTCGACGATCACCATAAGAAGGGCGAGGTCTCTGCCTGGGTTTGCATGTCACTCACCGGCAGTTACTCCTGGACGGCTCGTGCCTATGGCTTTCCGATCCTCGATGTTTACGCTGAGAACGATATCGCCCCGACGATAAAAAGCGCTGGGCGCAGAAAGCTTGCACTGGTTCAGCCCGCATCACGCCAGTTTATGGTGCCTGGGGCCGAAGCGGAGTACGGTACCAAGGAGCGGGCGCTCGCCATGGAAGTTCGTCGCTTCTTAGGCGATTAGACTGCAAGCACCAGACGCAGTCCGTCATTGACTTTTGACATTGCAACCTGTGCTAAAGCCTTGACTCGGTCGGTCAACAAGGATCGATCAATAGTGAGCACTTGAGATACGTTCACGACTGAAGCTTTCGTAAGCCCGGACTCGGACTTGCTGATCCGTACATTGCCAGGCGCGTCTGCTAATCCTAGGTTAGACGTGATGACTAAAACGATGGCGGTTGAGATCAGACTCTCATTGAAAGGATTTGCTTGGACGACCAGTACAGGCCTACGCAATCCCGGACCAGAACCGGATGGGTCTGGCAGCGAAGCCCACCAAATCTCACCACGTCTCATCGGCGAGGGCCTTCGACTGCGCGCGTGCGAAAGCTGGATCAATCCCTGTACCCTCGCGATCATGTATCGCGTTTAGTCGCTTAGTGATGCTAGAAGAAGAGTGCTGTCCCACGAACTGAGCAATCGCTTCAGCGTAAAGCTGACTTCTTGGCTTATTAAGGGCCGCTGCCAAACTTTCAGCCGCAATAAAGATAGGGTCCGGGATGGAAACAGCAATTTTCATCAGTAAATAGTATCACCAGAGTATGACCAATGCAAAAAAATTGCATTTGAACGGTCACCCCTAGTGGCATTTTCAATTTTCGTGCATAATAAGTTACATGAACACTAATTTCGCTGCGACGCCGAACTCCCTCACAGGAGAGTTGCGCGCGTTGAATGTAGGTGGTTAAACACCAAAACTTGAAAAGTAAATTTTCAAAAAGACGATCAAGCCGCGCTACTCGCGGCTTTTTTTACGCTTGCCTTTTCTGGAGTCTCCAATGAATGCTAAAGACCTACCTACCTCCGCGCTGATGAACATTACCTCAAGGCCTAACCTCGTTTTTATGGAGGGTTCAGGGTCTTGGCTGGTGGATAACCACGGCAAACGATATCTTGATTTTGTGCAAGGTTGGGCTGTAAATGCCCTCGGCCACTCGCCTAAGATCATTACCGAAGCGCTGGCGACACAGTCTGTGAAACTAATCACCCCATCGCCCGCGTTTTATAACGAGCCGATGTTGCGCCTGTCGAACGGCTTGGTGATGAAAAGCTGTTTTCAGCAGGTGTTTTTCACCAATAGCGGTGCCGAGGCGAATGAAGGCGCGATCAAGCTCGCGCGCAAATGGGGCCAAAAGAACAAGGGCGGTGCTTACGAGATTATCACCACCGTTGGCGGTTTTCATGGTCGTACGATCGCCACCATGTCGGCCTCGGGCAAACCTGGTTGGGATGTCATGTTTGCCCCTCAGGTGCCGGGCTTTCCGAAGGCGGAGTTTAATAATCTCGCCTCAGTCGAAGCCTTGATTACCGATAAAACCGTGGCGCTCATGTTGGAGCCTGTTCAAGGCGAAGGTGGAGTCAATTGTGCAACGCCTGAGTTCATGACGGGCCTGCGCGCCTTGGCCGATAAGCATAAGTTGCTCTTGATCTGCGATGAGGTGCAAACCGGTATGGGCAGGCTCGGTACCCTTTTCGGCTATCAACATTTTGGCGTGGAGCCGGACATCATGACCCTGGGTAAGGGCATTGGCGGTGGCGTACCGCTGGGTGCGCTCTTGGCCAAAAGCCATGCCTGTGTGTTCGAGCACGGTGATCAAGGGGGAACTTATAACGGTAATCCGCTGATGTGTGCTGTCGGTGCGGCGGTGCTGGCCGAAATTAGTAAGCCAGAGTTTTTGGCCCATGTACGCGCCATGGGCCAGCATTTGAGCGAATCGCTGACGGCCTTGTCGGCCGAGCTTGGACTAGGGCTTGAACGCGGCATTGGTCTTCTGCGCGCCCTGGACTTGAAGCAGGAAATCGGTGCCAAGGTGGTTGAACTGGCTCGGGACGCGATCGATATTGGCAGCGGCGCCGGGCTCTTGCTGAATTCGCCGCGTCCGGCGTTGTTGAGGTTTATGCCAGCCTTGAACCTAAGCAAGGCTGAAATCGATCAAATGATTGTAGGCACGCGCATGGCGATTGTTGCTGCGCGTAAGCATTTGACTTAAAGACTGTTTGGATTCAAAATGGAACCACAGTTCCATTTTGGAGTCAGTATGCCTAATTTGTCGATCAAGGATGTCCCGGAGCATTGGGCGGAAACCTTGCGCCAAAGAGCGATCCGCCATCACCGCTCTCTGCAAGGCGAACTTCTGGCGATGATCGAGGCGTTTGTCGTTGGCAGCCCTCCCAGCTCAGGGAATCATCCCGCTAATTCACTGATCCCCATCGGACGAGGGGAGCTAATGGGCCGTCGCCGAGGCGGCCGAAAGACGGTTGACGAAATCACCTTGGAGATTCGCGCAAAGTTCCCCGAGGCACCGCTTGGCGCGCCGCTGGCGGTCGATATTGTTCGTGCAGAAAGGGACGCTCGATGAGCGCCGAGGCGAAAACGCTCTTTGTCGCAGAACCCCCGCCGCAATATCTTGCGCGACCGCCCGTGGTGATCGATTGCAGCGTGTTCGCAGCCGTGGCTTTCCAAGAGCCTTCTCACGCGGAAGCGCTTGCTTGCATGCGCGGCAAATCCTTGCAAGCCCCATTCCTCTTGGAAGTTGAAATGGCAAGTGTGGCGCTCAAAAAAACCGAGGCAGGCTTCAAAGAACTAGCCACCGAGGGTCTTCTGCAGTTTGAGCAAGCGGATATTTTGTTCTACCCTTGCAGCTCCTTGGCCGTGCTCGAACTTGCCGCTCAATATCGCCTAAGTGCCTACGATGCCGCTTATCTTCACTTGGCGGCCGAGCTTAAATGCCCGCTGGTCACCTTTGATAAACGCTTAGGCGATGCCGCAAAAACCTATCTCGCCTCGCTACTTTGAAGCGATGATCGTTGCCTATCGAAACCCGACCGCTAAGCCAAAACCTGCTCTGCCCGGTCTAGCCAAGTAGCAAGCGCGTCGAGTAAATCTCGTTGGCTGAAGGAGCAGCTTTCTTCGCTAAAAGCCGCGCCCGACTCTAGCCTCTGCAGGATGTTTTCAAGCGCGCTGACAAATCGTTCTGGTAGGGCGCCGAGCAGTGCTTTCTGTCCGCGCCACAATCCAGCAAATGCCTGCATATCGTCGGGCGATGTTTTTAAGCTATCGCGTAACTCGGCGGAGATCAACATCGTAAAACTTGAGAATATCTTGTGCGGCCAATGAAAGATCGAAAGATCTTTGCCTGCGTCAACACCGCCTAGCCACGACCGATATAAGGCATTTTCGTAGCCATAATGGTGATGTGAAAAATATTACTTTCTAACGGCAGGCTAGCCATTTGCAAAACCGCTTGGCCGACGTGCTCGACATCCATAATGGGCTCGATACGCATCGTGCCATCGGGCTGCAAGACGCCTTTCTTCATGCGCTCGGTCATCTCGGTACCGGCATTGCCTATATCAATCTGCCCCACCGAAATATTGTAGGCGCGACCGTCCAGAGCCGAGGCTTTCGTGAGGCCAGAAATCGCGTGCTTGGTCGAGGTATAGGGCGAGGAAAATGGGCGCGGCGCATCGGCAGAAATGGAGCCATTATTAATAATACGGCCACCCATTGGGTCTTGCGACTTCATCATCCTAAAGGCTTCTTGAGTGCATAAAAACGCACCAGTGAGGTTGGCATTCACGGCACCCATCCACTGCTCGAAGGTGATGTCTTCCAAAGGCACTGGCGGTGTGCCGCTCCCGGCATTGTTGAAAAGCACATCCAGGCGACCGAAGGTTTGCTTGGTAACCGCGAAAAGGTTCTTGACCGAATCGGGCTGACCAACATCGGTGGAGACACCAATCGCATTTTTAGCGAGATCGCCAAGCCGCCCTAGCGCATCGTTCAGAGCCTCTTGACGACGCCCTGCCATGACCACTTTGAAGCCCGAGCTCAGCAGCGCTTTCGTGGCTGAAAAGCCAATGCCGGTACCTGCGCCGGTGACGATGGCAACTTTGCCTTGATTGGTAGAGGTGGTCATGTTTGTCCTTTTGGATTCGACTTTGCGTAAGCCTCTATTTTGTCATGGCTTGCGTCTAGACGCTCCCTGCGGTTGCGCTTTTGCTTTGTTGGGTACACTTCAACTTCAAGGAGCAACCCCTATGCCATTTGATCCCTCTCCCAAAGTTCAACTGTTGCAGCAGAGTCTCAACGACTTCATGGATGAACATATCTACCCGAATGAATCTAGGCATGTACAAGAGGCTGAAGAGCTCGGCCCTTGGAAGGTGCTGCCCATCATGGACGAACTTAAGCCGAAAGCCGAGGCTCTGGGCCTATGGAATTTGTTTTTGCCTGAGTCTGAGCATGGCGCAGGCCTGTCGAATCTTGAATACGCGCCCCTTTGCGAAATCATGGGCCGGTCTTTTTTGGCACCCGAGGTTTTCAATTGCTCCGCGCCTGATACTGGGAACATGGAGGTGTTGGCAAGGTATGGCAGCGAAGCGCACCGAGCGCGTTGGCTCGAGCCACTGCTGGCTGGCAAGATTCGATCTTGCTTTGCTATGACGGAACCTGCGGTGGCTTCAAGCGATGCCACCAATATCGAGTCCTCCATCGTACGTGATGGCGATGAGTATGTGATCAATGGCCGCAAGTGGTACACCACTAATGCAACCGACCCGCGTTGCAAGATTGCCATCTTCATGGGTAAGACCGATCCACAAAACCCCAATCGGCATTTGGAACAGTCTATGATCTTGGTGCCCATGGACACACCCGGTATCAAAGTCATCCGGCCGATACCCGTGTTTGGCTTTTACGGTATGCCGGACCGGGCCTCCGAGGTCAGCTTCACCGATGTGCGGGTGCCCGCCTCAAACATGCTTTTGGGTGAAGGGCGCGGCTTTGAGATCGCGCAAGGTCGCTTGGGACCCGGCCGCATTCACCATTGCATGCGTTTGATCGGGATGGCTGAGCGAGCCTTGGAAAGAATGTGTAAGCGCAGCCTGTCTCGTGTTGCGTTTGGCAAGAAAATTTCTGAACAAGGGGTAACCGTCGAGCGTATCGCGGAATCACGCATTCTCATTGAGCAGGCGCGCTTGTTAACACTGAATGCGGCGCATCGTATGGATACAGTGGGCAACAAAGTAGCCAAAACCGAAATCGCGATGATCAAGGTGGCGGTACCCAATATGGCGGGCAAGGTCATCGACTGGGCCATACAAGCGCATGGCGGAGGTGGCACCAGTAATGACTATGGCCTGGCCCATGCGTATGCAATGTCCCGAGTGCTTCGACTCGCTGACGGGCCAGATGAAGTGCATCGCAATCAGATTGGTAAGCTGGAGTTGCGTAAGTATCAGTGAATTAAGCACCACTTTGAGCACCACGACCAGAGAGAGAAAGTCAGCTTTTGACAATCAGCATTTGCGAGCCTTGCCAGTTCGCACCTGGCAAGAGGTCGGTAGGCTGTTCGATCATTGCGGCTTCGACACAAAGCATTTCCTTGTAAGCCTCTGGAGGCATATCGGCTAGTTGAGCACACAAGGCAGCACCTGGGTTCCAAACCACCGTTTCGCTAAAGCTTGTGCTTTGCTCAATGGATAAGTCCGTTGTTGTCGAGCGGAGTCCTAGCAAGGCCGGCGCTTCTAGGTAAACCCTATCTGTCTCGCTTGCGAAGCCGAGCTCTGTCGTAGCTTGAAGCTGTCTAGCGGTAGGTGTCTTAAGGTCTTTCACCGCATCCCAATACCGGATACCTTTTAAACCATGCAAAATGGTTTGGGCAATATCGGGTACTCGCAAGTAGGTATGTAGCGCCAGGGCGAAGGGCCAAGCTAGAGTATCGGTGTTGCTGACCGAAAAAGTAACGTTCAACCGATTGCGCTCGAGCCGAACCAACAAAATCGCTTCGAATTTGTATGGCCAAAGTTGCCGTAGCTCAGGGCTCAAAGCGGTATCGGTGAGACCGAGTGCAACCTGCGCCGCTTCGCTCTTTGAAGCGTCGGAGGCATCGAGCACTGACCAAGCTTGCGAACGAGTAAAGCCGTGCTTCGGTAGCGGGTGATCCCCAAGTACTCTTTGATTAAACTGCGGAAAGCAAATCGGGATGCCGCCGCGAATAGCGCTTCTACCATCGAAGACTGCTTTCGGGCTCAAGTACAGTCGCTCCACGCCATCGCTAGTCTGCCAGGACAGGACTTGAGCTCCGTGTAATGTAATCAGGGCACGATCTCCGCTAGCCAAGTTCAATTCGATGCAGCGCTGATTTTGAAATAGAAGGGTATTCATGGTGAGCAACACTGATGGTCTCGGTAGCCGATAGAGCTTAGATTACACTCATTCCAGGGAGACTAAGATGATCAACAACACAGTGAACAATGAAACAAGCCCTGATTGTGAAATCGTACCGGTAAGTGATGGCCTGCTTCTGCGCCTGACGCGTCCGGCAAAACTGAACGCGATCACCAAGCCGATTCTTCTTAGCCTCCAGGCTTGTATCGATCGGCTTGAACGCCCGGATCAAGATCAAGCAAAGCAAAAGATCCTGATCATCAGCGCCGCTGGGTCGAAGGCGTTTTGTGCGGGCACCGATTTGGCTGAGACCGCAACCATGACTAAGGCCGAGCGTGAAACCAAGACCATCATGGCGCGTGATTTGTTGGTGCGCCTGTCACGCTCCAGGGTCATCAGTGTGGCCGCCATTAACGGGCTAGCCTTTGGTGGAGGTATGGAATTGGCCATGGCCTGCACCTTTCGGGTCGCGGCGGCTCATGCCACCTTCTCTTTGCCTGAGATTAAGCTTGGCCTGCTCCCCGCGTATGGCGGAACTCAGTTTTTACCTCCCCTAATCGGCAAAGCTCGGGCGCTAGAGATGATGTTGACCGGTAAAGTGATCGACGCTGCCGAGGCGCATGATATCGGTCTAGTGAATCGACTTGCCCCAGTTGATGCGCTCCTCGATGCCTCAGTGGCGTTAGCCCGTGAGGTCACCCGCTTTAGCCCCTTGGCGATTCAGGCAATACGAGACTGTGTGGCCGCCGCCGGTGGCGACGTAAGCGACGAAGGCTTGAAGGTGGAGGATCATGCGGTTCGTAAGGTTTTTACAAGTGAGGACGCCCAAGAAGGGATTGCCGCCTTTCTTGAGAAGCGACCCGCCGTGTTCAAGGGGCTTTAGTGCTTTGGACGTAAGGCCCTGGTAAACCTGCGTCTAAGAGCTTGGAAGCCTTCGAAGCCCTACTACAGAACTGAAAGTCAAACTATGATCCGTCGTTTTTTCGCGCAGCGATTATTCGCTGCTCTTACGTTGCTTGGTCTCGCCTCCATGGGGCTTTTAACGGGGTGCGCCAGCGTTGAGCCTTCGGCCTACAAAGGGGAAAAACCCGTACTCGCTCTGGAAGAATATTTCAACGGTACCATCGATGCCTGGGGTATGTTTCAGGACCGCTCAGGGAAAATTGTCAAACGATTTTCGGTCTTGATGCGCTGTACCTGGCAAGGCGATACCGGCGTGTTGGATGAAGATTTTTCCTACTCTGATGGCACCAAAGAAAAGCGCATCTGGACGATCAAGAAAACCGGGCCAGGTCAATATGTCGGCACCGCCGGGGATGTGGTGGGTAGCGCTCTGGGCACCGCCAGTGGCAATGCCCTGTTTTGGTCCTACACCCTGGCACTTCCGGTCGATGGCAAGGTTTACAACGTGCAAATGGACGACTGGATGTATCAGATGAGCGACAAGGTGCTGCTCAATCGCACCGCGATGAGTAAGTTCGGTTTCAAACTCGGCGACATCACGATTTCCTTTTATAAGCGATAATTTCATGGATGAACATCAGGAAAATCGCTGGGGCGCTTGGCGCTGAACTATCCAATGTTGATTTGGCGAAGGGCCTATCCGCAAGTCAGACGCTAGGCGTCCGCCAAGCCTTGCTCGATCATCAGGTGATTTTTCTGCGTGGTCAAGATCTCAGCCCCGAACAGTTTCTAGCCTTTGCGCAGAGCATGGGCGAGCCGATTGAATATCCCTTTGTGAAAGGCCTAGTAGGCTTTCCTCATATTATTGAGGTGAAGAAACTTGAACATGAAAAGGTGAACTTCGGCGGTATCTGGCACTCCGACACGACCTACCTCGATGTGCCTCCCATGGGTTCCATGCTGCTCGCCCGCGAGGTGCCCCCTTATGGCGGCGACACGATGTTCGCTAATCAGTACATGGCGTATGACGCGTTGTCTGAGACGATGAAGCGATTGCTGACTGGCCTGCAAGGCATCAGTAGCTCAGCGAAAGCGGATGTGTCTAAAACCCGTGAGGATCGCATCAAGTCAGACGGTAAAGAGACTGTGCAATATCGAGCAGCTCACCCCATTGTTCGCACGCATCCTGAGACAGGTCGAAAATCGTTATATGTGAATGTGGCGCACACGGCAGGCATCGAAGGACTGAGCGATGAGGAGAGCGCGCCGATTCTCAAGTTTTTGTTCGAGCATCAAGTTAAACCTGAATTTACCTGTCGCTTTGCCTGGGAGCCGAATGCGATTGCCTTTTGGGACAATCGCTGCGCCCTGCATAACCCGGTGAATGATTACCACGGCTTTCGGCGGGTGATGCATCGCATTACGCTTAAGGGCACTGAGCCCGTTTAAGTCTAGAGAAAAACCAGAAAAGTACCCGAGAAGACATGACCATCACCAGACCCGCTCTTAACCTGCGAGGCAAGCGTTTTAAGCCTCTCGATTGGGACGCAATGAGCCCAGCCCAAGTAGGTATGGTTGAAAGCGTTCTAACCGGCAAGCGCGGATCCATGCAAGGCCCCTACAATGTCCTGTTGCGCAGCCCCGAGTTGGGCGATCTCGCCCAGAAATTTGGTGCGCACACCCGTTTTAATTCATCGTTGCCCCTGGCACTCAACGAGCTTGCCATTCTGGTTGTCGCACGGTCTTGGACTAGTCAGTTTGTTTGGTGGGCTCATCGCCGCATTGCCATTGACGCAGGCTTAGATGCAACCCTGGTCAGCGATATTGCCTTGGGCCGGGTACCGCAACACTTGGCGAATTTACCGAGCGACGTGGCGGCCGTATACTCGTTTTGCCATGAGTTACAGAGCACCCGCAAAGTGAGTGACGCCACCTATGCCGAACTGGTTAAACACTACGGTGAGGCCGGTGTGGTCGATGTCATGGGCACCATGAGTTACTACACCTTAGTGAGCATGTCGCTCAATGTGGATCAGTATCCCCTGCCCGAGGGTGAAGTCGCGGAACTGTTACCCCTTTGATTTATTACCCCTTTGATTTCGTTACCTCACCTAGCGACTTTTTCTTCCCCGCTTTCTCCTTCTTAATCTGGCGCTCCGCCTCAAGCATCTCACCCACGCCCTGCCAACGCAAATACTCCTCTGGATTTTCCAAGGTAATGCGCCCGAACACCGCAGAGCGGAAATCCAGCAACACCGCCTCAGCCACTTTCTGAGAATTAATACGATCACCCTTGAGCAGGGCGCCGCGTTTGCGCCCGATAGCGATCAATAACTCAGAGTCAATCAGGTCGGCCACCCCTTCAATTTTGTAGCGCTGCTCGATCAAACTCGGGTAATTAAGTTTGAGATAGGCCAGCAATTCGAAAGAGACTTCCTCCTCATCGAAGGCATTGCGCCCAATCGCCCCACTCGCAGCTAAGTTGAAACCACTTTCCACCGCGATGATCTTAGGCCAAAGCATGCCCGGCGTATCGAAGAGCACAAACTCTTTGCTGAGATCAATGCGTTGCTCCAGCTTGGTAATGCCTGCCTCGTCGCCGGTTTTAGCAATGCGCTTGCCCGACAAAGTATTGATCAGGGTGGATTTGCCCACGTTAGGAATACCGCAGATCAAGACTCTCATGGGTTTGAGTGCCGTTCCGCGATTGGGGGCCAGTTCGCGGCAGGCCTGCAGCAGCTTTTGGGTGGGGGCAATCACCGAAGCATCCAGGCCAATGGCCCGCGTGCCGGGCTGGCTGTTGTAGTGCTCTAGCCAAAGTGCCGTCCTCACAGAGTCGGCCAAATCTTGCTTATTGAGCACTTTCAGCTTGGGTTTGATTCCGGTGAGCTCGGCCAACATCGGATTGGCGCTGGAACCCGGTAGGCGGGCGTCGAGCAGCTCGATCACCACGTCCGTGGTTTTCATACGCTCGGTGATGGCCTTCTTGGTCAAATGCATGTGACCGGGGAACCATTGAATCGCCATAACTTCTCTAATCTCGCTTGGGAAGAGAGTCAGGTTATACCTGAAGGCTGAAAAGCTTCGTCAATGGGCGGTTTTGGGTCAATTTAGGCCTTGCGTTTACACCTACTTACAATTCTTGCAGGTTTAGGGTCTGCTATTTGGCGTCCTCAGCCGTCTATGCATTACATCCCTAAACATTGGAGAAAATGATGGGCAATAAACTGATCAACACCGTACAAGCTGGCGCCTTCGTGGCCGTGGCTTCCCTTGGCATGATTCAAAGCGCACATGCCGGCGGCAACAATGTCATTGGCGCGGTGATCGGCGCAGGCGCCGGTACCATGATTGGCGGCGAGCTGGGTGGACGTAACGGTGCCATTATTGGCGCGGCTGTCGGTGCTGCGCTAGGCAGTGCCGCAGGCGGCGGTTACCGTCACGGTCAGCCAGTGGTTGTGCAACCCGCGCCGGTCTATCAGCCGCCTGTGGTTTATCAAGCACCCCCAGTTTTTCATGCGCCTCCCGTGTTTCAAGCGCCGCCGGTGTACCAAGGTCGGCCTTATTACCCGCCGGTTGTCATAGCGCCTGGCCCGGTCTATCGTGCTCCGCAGTCGGTGGTTTATGCACCGCCGCCAGTGTACGTGCAACCTGGATGGGGCCATGGTCATCACGGTCACCGTGGTGGCTATGGTCGCGGTTTCCAGGGTGGCCAAAATTATGGCGGTGGTTACGACCGAGGTTATGGCAACCCGCATCGCTACTAATTTTGCTATGGTTCGCTCCTTCACAACGAATGGAGCGAGCAAAAATGACGACGCAAGGTTTTGTAGTGACCCATGCCAAAGAGGCCAAGTTTGAACGCGGACTGCGGTCCTTTTTCGAGTATCGCGACCTTGGCATTAAGGATGCGACGCAAGGGCGGGTCGGCGCGCATGTGATTCGCGCAGCTTCCGGCACTGATTTTTCGAGCCAACCCCATTTGCACGCCACGACGTTTCAGCTCGTCTACATTCTCAAGGGATGGATCGAGTTTGAATACGAAGGACAGGGCCGGGTGCGATTAGAAGCGGGTTCGTCTGTGTATCAACCTCCCGAAATCAGGCATCGTGAGGTCGGTCATAGCGAGGATATTGAAATGCTTGAAATTGTGCTTCCTGCTGGCTTTAAGACGGATGAAGTTTCTGCCGTTGAGGCCTAGCTCGGCCTTCATGAGGAGGTTTTTGATGCTGAAAACGGTTTCAAGAGTTTTGTCCCAGGTTTTTGGCTATCATTCCACCCATGGTTAAGTACTGTCCTGTTTGCCGCGAAGACAATCTTTCGAATGCCAGATTTTGTTCGAGTTGTGGGTCGGTGATCGCCCATATTGAAGCAACCTTTTCTGGCCTCGGAACGGCCGACCGAAGAGGCTCCGCCGCAGAGAATCTGCTGGATGCCTTGCCCATGGCAAGAACGCAGGCTGATACGGACTTGGCTGATCATTTGGTCGCTATCTCGGAGTCAAAGCTGGTATCGCAGGCGCAAGCACCGCCGCCAAGATTTTGGCGCAGTCCGAAAGCCGTAGCGGGTCTTGCGGCATTTACAGTAATGGCGCTCACTATGAGTTTGGTTTGGATCATTCAGGGGCTGCAGCCTCTCGGTGTCAAGGGTCTGGGCCAGCCTACTTTGAAGCAAGGCCTGTCCAATCCAGATCCGCTTGCCACAACCGAACAGGCTTCCATGCCTAGTGCACTTCCAATCTCTGTGGTCAGACCTGCGGCAACTGGCGTGCGCCCTATTGAAAATCAGCCAGCCTTGCCTGCAAAGAAATTACCACCGGCTGAAGTGCTGGTTCAGCCGCAAGCTCTGCCCTCAAATGCGGCGAAGCCAAAGGAGCTTTTAGTTAAGCAGTCGCTGCAAAAGGACCTAGTACAAAAGAGAACATTGCAAAGGGATGCGAACCAAAAAGACGCCAAACAAAGGGATGCCAACCATAAAGAGCCCGGAACCAAGGCAATAAGGCAGGCCGCTGCGCCGGAGGGTGTCCAGGCAGATTCAGCCACGATTGTGCCCTCAACAAAATTAGCCGTGAGTTCGGACGCCGCGTCTCGTGATGATGCTCGCTTGGGCAGCAAAAACGTGCAAAGAGCTGGCAACGTCGAAGCGCTTTGCGCTGACCGTACAAACTTTCTGTCGCGAGGGTATTGTCAAAACCAATATTGCGCGCAGGCGCAACGCAAGGGCGATCCCACTTGCCAACGTTTACGTCAATATGAACTTGCACGGCAAACTATCAACTATTGAAGTGGAGAATCGGGTCTTGACGGTGGAAACAACGGGCGCGCATACTGAGGGCGTAATGCAAAAGCGTGCCGACTTAAGCGGAGCGCCGGGGATGGAAGTGATCATCTCGACGGGTGAGTACAAAATCGGCGAGGCGATTGATCTTCATATTCATCACGGGATCGAAGCGGCCTATGTTATTCAGGGCGCCTCGGTGCAGTGACCAGGAAAGGCCCCTATGCCTTTACCAACAGGTGCGTCCTTGCTGAACTTGCGTGACATCAAACACGGTGGCTTCAAAGTGGTGAGTGAGACTCCATTGAAGCTCTTTACTGTGCATATTGTCGACAAGGGTAAGCCTCTGTACGACTACGGAAAGTAAACACTGAGAAAGTGAGAGGCTAGCGCACCCGCCTGTGCTGCTGATGCGATACTCGTCGCGAGGCGGCGCACTTGCAGATCCGCCGATATAGGAAAATTCGGTGGCAAAAAATGCACTAGTAAAAACCATCAGGATCGGCGCCGGCGCTGCCTGGTGGGGTGATCGCGTCGAGCCTGCTGCGCTCAATGCAGAAAGGGGTGCGCTCGATTATCTATGCTTCGAGACCATGGCCGAGGCTACCGTGTCGGCAGCCCAGGTAAGAGCGCGTCACGACCCCAGCTTCGAAGGGTATGACACTTACTTGGATGATCGTATGCGCGCGGTGCTTCCTGCCTGCATGCGGCAGGGCACGCGCATCATCACCAACCAGGGTTGGATCAACCCCGATGCAGCGGCGCGGCGTATCGTGCACTGGTTGCGAGAGATGGGCCACACCGGTGTCAAAGTGGCCTCGGTGAATGGTAGCTTGATCACTGATCGTGTTCTGCAACTCACCGATAAAATTTTAGAGAATGGTCTGCCTACTTCTACTCTCAAAGACACACTGATTTCTGCCGAGGCCTATCTCGGTGCAGAACCCATTGTTGCCGCCTTGAAAGCAGGTGCGCGAATCGTCGTGACCGGCCGTGTTGCCGATCCTTCACTTTTCCTTGCGCCAATGATGTACGAGTTTGGCTGGGACCCGCTCGACCATGTCAAGCTTGGTCAAGGCAATGGCATTGGCCACCTGATGGAATGCGGTGCGCAAGTCACCGGCGGTTATTTTTCCGACCCCGGTTTCAAAGATGTCCCCGAACCCTGGAACTTTGGCTTTCCAATTGCCGAGGTCGAGGCCGACGGAAGTGCTTTGATTACCAAGGTTGCGGGCACCGGTGGCGCAGTCACCTTGCAAACCATCAAGGAGCAGATGCTCTATGAGGTGCATGACCCTGCAAACTATCTCACCCCCGATGTGGTGGTCGACTTTACGACGGCCAAGCTTGAACAAGTCGGCCCTAATCGTGTCCGAGTCACTCAAATTGGCGGCAAGCCTCGTACTCCCACCTTGAAAGTATCGATGGGTTGTACGGAAGGTTTCATCGGTGAGGATATGTTTTTCTATGCTGGGCCAGGGGCTTTGAGGCGTGCACAATTAGCGAAGAAAATTCTCGAAGAGCGCTTCAAGATTGTCGGTCTCAAGGCCGAGGAGTATCGCGTAGATTTTCTTGGGATCAATGCGATTCACGGCGCGGCAACGCCTGCCAATGCACCCGAGCCCTATGAGATTGGTGTGCGGGTTGCCGCGCGCACGGCCACCCGTGAAGAGGCGGTGAAAGTTGGCCGCGAAGTCGATGGCATGGCGGTGTCGGGTATCGCGCACACGGGCAAGCGCGTACCCCATGCGGATCGCAGCCGTGAGGTCATCGGCGTGTGGTCGGCCTTGGTGCCGCGTGAGCATGTGCCCAGTTCGATCCAGTATTTCGAAAGTTGAAGTCTATGAAAATCAAACTCCAACATATGGCGCATACGCGCTCGGGCGACAAAGGTGATATCTCCAATATCGCCGTGTTTGCCTATGAGCCAGAGTTCTATCCTTTACTCAAGGCGCAGCTCAGCGCCGAGCGATTTAAAGCGTTTTATGCCGGTGCTTTTAAAGGCGATGTCATTCGCTATGAGGTGGATAACCTTGAGGCGATGAACTTCGTGTGTCATGGCGCCTTGGGCGGTGGCGTATCACGCAGCTTGTGTTTGGACAACTATGGCAAGGCCTTGTCGGCGGCCATTCTTGGTTTTGAGATTGAGGTCCCGGAGGCTTTGAAAGCAAAGCTGGTGGGCCCTTTAGTGCAGACTCAATAGTGCAGGCAATATGATGAACATGAAAGCTTTAGCTCGAGCCACCCTACTGTGGGTCGCCAGTTTGGTGGCATTCCCGGTATGGGCCGATTTCCCCGACCGCCCGATTAAGATTGTTGTGCCCTATCCGCCGGGCGGCACCACCGATCTGCTGGCCCGTGCTGTTGCACCGCGCTTAGCCGAGCGTCTTCGCCAACCAGTGGTGATCGAAAACCGTGCAGGCGCAGGCGGAGTGATCGGTGCCTCAGCCGTCTCCAAGTCGCCAGCTGACGGCTACACACTGGTGTTTGGCACCCTCGCAACGCATGGCATCCTGCCCGTGCTGCAAAAGCCAGCACCCTATGATGCCTTGAAGGATTTTGCGCCGATCACCTTAGTGGCGCTTACGCCCAATGTCTTGGTCGCCAATGCCAATCTACCGATTCGTTCGGTGGCCGAATTACTCGCGAGTGCCAAGACCAAACCCGGCACGATTAACTTTGGCTCGACCAGTACTGGTGGATCGCCGCACATGAGCGGCGAGCTACTGAGGTCGATGGCCCAGATTGACATCGTGCATGTTCCCTACAAAGGGGCCGCGCCGATGCTCATCGATTTGATTGGCGGTCAAATTCAAGTGGGCTTTGACAATCTTCCCTCTTCCATTGCTCATATTCGCAGTGGCAAAATTCGGGCGCTCGCAGTCACGACTTCCAAGCGTTGGCCGAGTGCGCCCGACGTTCCTACCATGGCAGAAGCGGGAGTACCCGGCTACGAGTCCTCGGCCTGGTTTGGGGTGTTGGCACCCGCCGCGACGCCAAAAGCAATCACTGAGCTACTACAGCGCCACATTACGGCAATTCTGCGTCAACCCGACGTTGAGAAATTATTCTTTGAGCAGGGTGCGGAGCCGGTGGGTAACACGCCAGAGGAATTCTCGAAGTTCATCTCGCTTGAATTGCAAAAGTGGGCCAAGGTGGTGGCCAGCACCGGTGTGAAGCTTGATTGAAAGGTGAGTTAAAGCGATGTCTATTTTTGATCAAGCATTTAATCCAAAGACTGATCGCGCCCTAGTCACGGGTGCGGGCAACGGGATCGGCCGGGCGATTGCCTTGGCCCTGGTTGCAGAAGGCGTGCCAACCGTGTTTGCCGATGTTAGGCCCGATACGGTCGAGTCGGCAGTAAAGGGCTGCGCCAACCCTGCAATCGCGACCGTCTGGGTGGGGGATCTCGCGGAGCGCAGCGAATGTGACCGACTATTCAGTGATGCCCGCGCTGCCTTGGGTGAGATCACTCATTTCGTCCATAGCGCTTCCCCGCCACGCCGCGAAGCTGACCACGTGCTCTCCGTCCTGGATGAAACCTGGCTGCGCATGCGCGCGGTGAATGTCGATGCGGGCTTTCATTTGGGCCGAGAAATTTCCAAGTCTTTGATTGGTGCTAAGTTGCCAGGAAGCATGCTCTATCTCACGTCCTTACATGCCCAGACCCCACGCAATTTGCCACATTACAGTACCTCCAAGGCTGCGATGGGAATGATGGTGAAAGAGTTCGCAAAGTCGCTCGGGCAGTATCAAATTCGCGTGAACGCCTTGGTGCCGGGCGCTATCGCGGCCGGTGGCTTTGTGGCTGATCCAAAGTTGGCCCGACATATTCCGCTGGGTCGTTTGGGCAATAGTGATGATCTTGCCGCGCTGGCCCTTGCGGTGCTTTCTAACAAGATCTCTGGCTATGTGACGGGCACAGAAATTGTGATCGACGGCGGTATCGCGTTGACCAACTGGTTTGAGTCACCGGACTTTGATGCGCACGCCTAAGAGACTCTCAGTCATTAGCGACCTTGAAGACTGCTTTGAGGCGACGTCAAGCATTGGAACTTTCTGGGTTGCTTAGCAACTGCCGCGACCTGATCATTCAGGAGGTTGATACAACCTTGATGGTGTCGAGCGACGATTTTGGCGTTCTTGATTCTTTACCGACTAGGGTCAAGAATTGGGTGTGAAGATGCTGATAAAGCAATACGTCACGCTGTGCGTCACAGCGTTCTCTCTTCAGCATTTCGACGATCACGCCTAAATGCGTGAGAAGGCTTTGCGCGTCGCTGCTATTGCGTACGCTATGCGTCCAAAGTGATGGATCCATTAGATCGTCTAGCAAGCTTCGTAGCGGATGCTTGGGGTTCGAGAAGAGCGTAGCATCAAAAAGTGCAGCCTTGGCAACGGGAATTTGCATCCTTGCAAGAATGAGGCGTACGTCCCTGGGTAGCGCTTTTTCCAGAAGCGCATCTTCAAACAACCTGTGGACTTGCCCAAGTGTCTTGTGCGTGCCATCCAATGGATGATCTTTGAGTGGAGGTTGGGTGGCCACATGCTTTCGACTTGGCGGATCATTTACCTCAACCAGCTTGACCTTCCCCTCGCGCATTCTTGAGTAGAGCGGGCCCTCTCGATCATCACCGGCCGGGAAAATGTTGTCGCTCGGCTTCTCCACCCCTAAACCCTTTCTCAAGTGGGCGGTCATTTGCGGATACAGGGCAGCGACTCGCGTGGCGAGGCTTGGTCCGATGCGACCAAGAATGAGTAGCTCGTCATCGTTACAGGCGCTGGCTTGGGTCCAGCATTGTCCAAGCGCGTGAAAGAAGACCGCGGGCCGCAAGGGGTTGTCGCGTATCGATTTGAACGGCCGCCCAAGCGCCTGGCTGAGTAACCCATCAAAAACGCGTAGCCCCTCGCTAGCATCGATATCGATGAGGCGAGTCAGATCATCTATCGCCAGTCGGCGCTCGATGACCGTGTCAGGGACAAGATCGGGTGAGTCGCCGTCCACAGTCACCCAAAACGATTCCCGGCCCTGGAACCTATCTAGTTGTGATTGGAGGCAAGCCGCTAGGGTCATTCTGAAGCTCGACCGAAACTTTGCGAAATGCGAATCCAGTTGAAACTTTCCGGCTGAATAGGCTGCTGTTGAGATTCGCTCGCCGTTGCGTTCACGGTAGCTGTGCATGAGCAACTCGTGAGTTTCGTTATCTAGCTCAGCCAGGGGCGCGCCTACCGTCGCGATGGGATGGCGCAGGAGCGTAACGACGAGGGGGTCATCTCGGAAGTTCGCGGCGACAACATGATTCGAGGAGTGCATTGTCCACATAGACTACGCACTACTTCTCTGAGACGCACTAACTGAGCGCGGCGAGTGGCCTAAACGGCCAGTTTTTTCCGCTGATCGGCAGTCTTTCTACGATCCGCCATGAATGATAATGCTGTGCTGTGCTGTGCTGTGCAGGGCAGGGCACGGGTCGTACGGTCGCCAAGATTACCGATGCGCGGCTGTGCCGCTGCGGTCAGTCCAAGAACAAGCCGTTTTGCGATCTGTCTCATGTCGGTACGGGATTCGTTGCAGATGGCGCTAGAGATAACCTGATACCAATGTCTTGAAGCAATACGGACCGGCCATATGTTCCTAAGACTTACGGGAAATTTATGGGCGCAACCGATCATTTTTTGCTTGACGCATACTCAAGCACCATTAGCAGCGTAGTCGAGCGGGTTAGCCCGAGCGTGGCTGCCCGCATGTCGTACGAGCGGGGCAGGACCCTAATTCGACCCAACCTAAAGGGCGTTGGCAGATCACTTTAGCGGATCTGCGTGAGTTTGATGCACGTTGGGTCGGTGACAATCCCGACTCCGACTTGGCGCTGCTCCACATTGACGGCCAATCGCAAGGCGCACTGAGCGCCGCGACCTTGGGTCAATCCAAGCAACTCAAGCGCGGCGAAATTGCCATCGCCATCGGCAACCCCTTGGGCTTCGAGCAAACCGTGACCTCGGGTATCGTCAGTGCGCTGGGCCGCAGCATGCGTGCCAGCACCGGTCGCTTGATTCCGGATGTGATTCAAACCGATGCCGCGCTCAACCCTAGTAACTCAGGAGGCCCGCTGTTGAATAGCCGCGCAGAAGTGATCGGTGTTAATACCGCGCTGATTCGTGGCGCGCAGTCGATCTGTTTCGCAGTGGCCATTGATACTGCCCATTGGGTGATTTAGCAGCTCCTCAAGAACGGTCGCGTGAGGCGTGGGTTTCTCGGCATCGCCGGTAGCAACTTCGCAATTGATCGGCGAATTCAATTGGCGTTCGATTTAAAGCAGACCACATGCAGACCAAAAATAGTCTTTTCCCTGCTCAACCTTAACGGCGTATGGGGTATCTGAAGCACGATGGGGGGTTGTCATAATGACTCTCTTTTCTGTGTAAGCACTCAAGGGAAAACGATGAAAAAAATGGACTCTAAAGCAATTGTCCAATCGCTTGTTTGGTTCATCCAGGCAGATGCATGTTTGAATCAATAAGGCCTTGGACTTTGCTTATAGAGCGTTTACTGAGTGCTAGCGCCAGACAGTTTGACCACCTCGCGCCATTTTATTTGATCCGCTCGAATGAACTGTGCAAACGCCTCAGGCGATATTGAACTGACCGGCTCGATACCTTGCACTAGGAGCTTCTCCAGAACAGCTGGTGTTTCGAGCGTTTGCTTGAATGCGGCGTGGAGCTTGGAGACGATTACTGGGGGCGTTCCAGCGGGCGCAAAGATACCGTACCATCCATCCAGATCAAATTGCTTCAATCCTGCTTCGGCGGATGTCGGCACGTCGGGAGCACTACGAGCTTTGCGGGTTCCTGTGAGTGCGAGCACTTTGAGCCTACCCGCTTTGGCCATGGGCAGGACCGAGGCGATAGAGCTCACATTCAGTTGCACCTGGCCTGCGATCAAATCGCGTACCGCCTCACCACTGCCCTTGTAAACCACATGCACCATGTCCAAGTGATGGATCTTGTTAAAGTAAGCGCCAGCGATGTGGCCAGGCGAGCCGATCCCTGCCGAGGCGTAATTGACTTGATTGACCTTCGCATAGGCGATGAACTCGGCCAAGCTGTTGACGGGCAAACTGGCGGGCACCACAAACACCGAGGGAGCACCCCCGACAAAATAGATGGGTACGAAGTCCTTGATGGGATCAAAGGGAAGGTTGCTGAATAACACCGGATTGACACTGTGGCTGAAACTGCCGCCCAGTAGTAGCGCATAGCCATCGGCAGGGCTGCGAGCGACGTTTTCACTCG
>JAYVKZ010000307.1:0-8986 GCA_043767985.1 Betaproteobacteria bacterium | reverse complement strand
CACACATCCTCATCGCTCGGGGCAGGCGTCTAGACGAACTCGGGTTCGCCCTTAGCATTTGTCCGGTAAACACCAACTAGCACCAAGCAGTGCAAATGGATGTTTAGGTTGGCGCGACAGCACCCGCTGAACCACTTGCAAAACCGGCCTAATTAACTCAGGCTGCGCAGCCAGAAGTAGACGAAGTGGAATCGGCGAGCGAAAGAACCCACTGTCGCACCGGCACCTGCGGTATGGCGTGATCCACCAGGTGGGCAGCAGTCTCTGACATGTGACGAGCGCCGCACGAGGGGCAAAACCCTCGCCTATTGCCCGCGTGCAATTCTGTCGCTAACGGTTTAGATTTCAGCGGGCCAGCGCTAGGCATTTCTTCGAGGCGCCGAAGCTTATTTAGTCAGCTGGACTTGGTCAATCTAATTTGATTGTGCTTACTTTGCACAACCTTGCGGCTTAAAGACTCGCGTCGTCGAGGCAGGATTCTTTTCCATTTTCTCGACTGGCCTGCGCGGACGTCTGAGCAACTCACCCTGGCAATTGGGGCAAATGCTTTGCAACTTTTGTTCTGCGCAGGTCGCACAGAAGGTGCACTCAAAGGTGCAGATTCGAGCCTCTAGGCTGTCGAAAGGTAAATCGATGTCGCAGCATTCGCAACTTGGTCTGAGCATGAGCATCTTCGCCCCTTGGAAAGTAAAGCACTTCCATCATGCCAAAAAATGCAGACGAAAGCCAGTGTATTTGAGGACAGGTTTCTGTCAATTCTAGACATTCCTGAGACGGCCTACTATGTGCATCTGGCGCTGTCCAAGCGTCGTTTCATCGCATGTTCGTATCGCATGAGTGAGTCCGCGCGCATCCTGAACTCCATCAACACACCGGAGATCACCATGCATACCTTTTTACGCCCTTTTCTAACTCAATCACTATTTCTGTTCGGCAGTCTCGCCGCCACCGTCCCATCCATTGCAGCAGAGGCCGGCTGGCGTCATGTTGAATTGGTGACCACGAGCCCACAGCCAGCGATCCCCGTCGCACTCTATTACCCAACCGCAACGCCTGCCAAAACCGTCAGCATGGGACCATTCCAGGTGAATGTCGCTATTCAGGCCCCACCGGCGCAACAGTTTAAAGCCTTGATTGTGCTCAGCCATGGCCTCTGGGGTACCGAGCTAGGCCACAGCAGCCTGGCCGAGGGACTTGCCCGCGCAGGTTACCTGGTGGTAGCTTTGCGACATCCCGGCGACAACTGGCAAGACCATACACTGACCGAAAAAACCCCTGAGCAATATTTTTCGAAACGCCCTCTCGCGCTGACCCAAGTGATCGACGGGATTCTTGCCATCCCCGAATGGGCGAGTCGCCTTCCACGTGACGACAAAGGCTATTTGGTTGGCGCACTCGGCCACTCTGCGGGAGGTTTCAGTGTCCTGGCACTGGCTGGAGGTCGCGCCGACCTTCTCAGAACTCGCGATCACTGCAAAACAAATGCCACACAGGATCCAATCTTCTGCAAGGTAGCTTTTTCCCAGGAAGCCGTCGCTGCGCCTTCCGACCTGAACCCGCCACGATCTGCTCCGCAGGGCCTCGAATCATCAGCCTCGGCCGCACCCACGAGCGACCCAAGAGTGCGAGCCGTGGTAGCCATGGCACCTAACGGCGTTCCGTTCACCCCTGAGTCTTTGGGAGCGATAAAAATACCAGTGTTGATCTATGAGGCGGAGTTGGATCGTTTTCTCGTGCCAAAATTCCACGCGCAGCGCATCAAGAAAGACCTACCCTCTGCCGAACTTCGCCGCATTAGTAATGCATGGCATTTCGCCTTCATGGACACCCCGACATCAAGCATCCCAAGCCCCGATGGCGATGTTCGCGCCGATCCACAAGGCTTTGATCGTCAGGCACTCTTGAAGCGGCTTGGCGAGGAGATTCCGGCCTTTTTTGACAAGGCTTTGAATTGAGAATTGGATTCCTTTGAGTCAACATGGCGGCTTGTTGCAGGGCGACGTCAGGTTAAGCAATTGGTGACGGAAGGAGTTGTCAATTTAAAATCCGATCGCCGAAGGACAGCGCCGTTAAGGTTGCGGTAGATGAACATCCTTCTTGCCCGATCGGTCAAGGCCATGGACCAGAAACAACGTGCGTTTGGACAAATCCAGAACCTGCATCGCACGCACTTACCGGGTTGCAAGTTCTCGGTACTGACATCATCAATCGCAATCGATATGGTCACCGTCTCGAGAGGCCGGACTGGCCAGATCGGCTATTCGGGCGTGTAGCCCGCCGCCTTCATTGAGGCTGTAAAGGTGGTCACCAGGTTCATCTGCCGGGTATGCATCTCGGCCGGCGTCGAGGTCAGCACTTCAAGACCCAGGCCAAGGAGTTTGTCTTTAAGGTCGGGTGATTCGGTCGCCGCGCGCAGCTCCCGGTTCCACAGGTTGACAAGGGCTGGGCTCATCTTGCCGGGACCGTAGAAACCGTAAAAGCCCTCGTAAGTGAGCTTGGGATAACCCAGATCGGCCACCGTCGGCAGATCAGGCGCCGCACTGGCCCTGCGACCGCCGGTGATGCCGATGATCTTGAGCTTGCCGCTCTGGTGATGCACCAGAAAATCGGTTAGGCCGCCGCAGCCGGCCGGGACATGTCCGGCGATGAGGTCGCCCACCAGCGGCGCCGCCCCCTTGTAAGCCACCGGCAGCATGGGGATCCCGATTGTCTGGCCCAGCTCGACCATGGAGAAGTGCGTGGCACTGCCAAAGGCCGTGGTGCCGAAGGTAGGGTTCTTGGGATTTTTCTTGAGCCAGGCGATGTATTCGGCCATGTTGTTCACGCCCAGCGTGGCCGAGACCACGTAGACGACACAGACCGTGCCGGTGAGCGCGATCGCCGTCAGGTCTTTTTCAAGATCAAAGGTCGGGTTTTTTCGTGTCACCACCTGTGCCACGGTGGTGGCACTCGTGCCGTACATCAGCACTGAGCCATCAGTAGGTGCAGACTTCATCGCGTCGATGGCAATGGTGCCGCTGGCACCGGCACGGTTCTCGACGATGACATTGCGGTTCAGGCGCTCACGCAGCTTCTCCGCGATATGGCGGGCCATCACATCGGAGCCTCCTCCTGGTGGAAAGCCCACGAGAAGGCGGATTGTTCCCGAGGGCAGGGCCTGGGCCAGCAAGGGCCGACCTGTACGACGGCGAGACGTGATTCTGAATCCGGGCTAGGATACTTCGGAGGGCATCAGATATTCTTGCACTTCACCCGTCCCCGACGGCTCATGTGTTCAATTGCGCCCGATCATCGCCTCCGTCTCCTTGAAACTGAACGCCACTCAACGCACCGCTGTCGGCGTGCTCGCCCTTTGCGCACTGATGAACATGTTGTCGCGCGGCGTCGGTGAGAGCTTCGCGGTTTTTCTGTTGCCCATTTCCCGTGAGTTCGGCACCGACCGTGCGGCCCTGACCGGCGTGTACTCGGCCTACATGCTAATTGTCGGACTGATGTCTCCGTTTGCCGGCATGGCCATCGACCGGCTTGGCCCGCGCATCTGCTACGGCATGGGCCTGTTGCTGTTTGGTGCGGCCTATGCACTGGCCGGCTACTCGCAAAGCCTGTGGCACATGTATCTGCTGATTGGCGGGCTGAGCGCGATGGGTTCGAGCCTGATCGGGTCGGTGACGGCCTCAGGTCTGGTGAGCCGCTGGTTTCGCACCCGGCTGCCGACGGCCATGGGCATTCTCGCCGCGTCCCTGGGTACCGGCATGTTGTTGGTGGCTCCCCTGATGCAGGCTATTGTCGAGCGCTGGGGTTGGCGGCAGGCCTATACCGGGCTTGGAATGTCTGCGATGGCTCTAGTGCTGCCCCTGATGCTCCTGCCCTGGAAGCGCATTGCGGCCGGTTCCCCCGAGGTTCTCGAAGCCACGGCGACACGAGCCAGCACGCAGGCCGCATGGACCGTGTTACGCGCCCTGCGAACAAAAACCTTCTGGGCCCTGAGCGGTGTGATGTTCTTTACGTCGATCACCACCTACACCATCATCGTGCAACTGGTGGCGAGCTTCATCGACGCTGGCATCAGCCCCTTGCGATCAGCCACGATGTTTGGTCTGGTGGGCATGGTGTCTATTGCCGGCATGATGGGTGCCGGTGTCCTGGCCGAGCGATTCGGCGAACGCGCGGTAGCCACCTTGTCTTACAGCTCCACCATTCTGGGGATTGGTGTGCTGTCGCTGATCATGTCCCACCCGGAGCAATGGCTGCTGACCCTGTTCGTGCTGTTGTTCGGCACCATGCAGGGCTCGCGTGGCCCGCTAGTGGCGGTACTCGCCGCTCGCCACTATCCCGGAGCAATGGGCCGGGTGTATGGCATGGTGATGATGTCCTCGGGCGTCGGTGCCGCAGTGGGTTCGTGGGCCAGTGGCCATTTGTTTGACCTGACGCACTCGTATCAGGCGGGCTATGCACTTGCGGCAACGAGTGCCGCCTGTGGCTTGTCGATTTTCTGGCTGGTGCGCCAGATGGACGGCAAGAACGCCTTACGCTGAGGCTTGCCCTTGGTCGCAGCCAGGTGCCCCAGCGCCATAACGGGTTCAATTGTTTACCAAGTTCGCCCGAAGAATTCGCATCGCAAATGGCTAGTGAACTGGCCGTGTATAAGAAAGTAGTCAGCGCACAAAAGCTAACGCTCGATTAAGTAAATTCTCGCGAAAATTGATTCAATCGAAGGTGCGTCGTAAAACTTCGACTACTCCATCGAGACGCAAGAGCAGCGGAGCGGTTTTTCAGAAAGATCGAGGGTAGAGGGTACTTTGCCCAAACGCCTCAGACAGCGCGCCAATGCGAAGGCGTCGCTGTTTCGGCAGCATCCCTATGCTGAAGTTGCGCTTGGCGTGGAGACTTTGGCGATGGGCGCGCCAGACCGGGTGGTGCATCCCGCCGGCTGACCCACATTGCAGTGACTCACAGCTATGATGGCAGGCGAACACTACTCAACCAGTAAAAAGGCAGGTCTTGATCATGTCAGATGCGTTTATGTCCCAGCCACAACAAGCCCTCTGGCGTTGGCAGGCAAGAGACCTCGCCGAGGCCATCGCCAAGCGTCAGATCTCAAGCCGGGAGGCGGTGCAGTCATGCCTTGAACGCGCGCATGCCGTCAACCCGAAACTGAATGCGCTGGTGCAGATATTGGATGAGTCCGCACTGGCCGCCGCTGATGAAGCCGACCGGGCGGTCAGGCGTGGCGACGTACTCGGCGCCTTGCACGGCGTGCCTGTCACCACCAAAGTGAACGTGGATCAAGTGGGCCTCGCCACCACGAATGGCATCGTCGCACTGAAAGAAAACATCGCAAAATTTGACAGCCCGGTCGTTGCCAACTTGCGCAAGGCCGGTGCGGTGCTGTTCGGCCGCAGCAACACCCCGGCCTTTTCGATGCGCTGGTTTACCGACAATGCACTGCACGGGCGCACGCTCAACCCCTGGTCTGCGGGCCATACACCGGGCGGATCCAGCGGTGGCGCCTCATCGGCGGTAGCCTCCGGCATGGGCCCAATCGCCCATGGTAACGATCTTGCAGGCTCTGTTCGCTACCCGGCCTATTGCACTGGCATCTATGGCCTTCGGCCCTCGTTCGGACGCGTACCGGCCTTTCTTCCCAGTGCCTCACAAGAACGTCCTCTCAGCCCGCAACTGATGTCGGTGCAAGGCCCGCTGGCGCGCAGCGTGGCCGACATCCGCATTGCATTGCAGGCCATGAGCCAGAGCGACCCGCACGACCCCTGGTGGGTACCGGCTCCACTTAACTGGCCACAACGATCAGGCGCGCTTAACGTTGCACTCAGTCTGGATTGCGGTGAAGCGAAGCCCGCACCGGAGGTGGTCGCCGCCGTGCGACAAGCCGGTCAATGGTTGGCCGACGCCGGATACATCGTCGAGGAAGTCAAAACGCCTTCGATCGCAGAAGCCATGGACTTGTGGGACCTGATCTCGCGCAACGAGAATATTCTCTTCATCAAGCCATTGATTGATACCCTGGGTGATGACGGCATCAAACGCAGCTTCGCCGCGCAATTCGGTGGCTTGCCCATGCTCGACATGGACAGCCATTTGCGCGCTGTCGCAAGGCGCAGCACCCTCATTCGGGAATGGACCCTTTTTATGCAAGATTGGCCTCTGGTGCTTTCCCCCATGAGTGCGGAGTTACCTTTCGAGCAGGGACTGGACACCGAGACTGTTGAAGGCTCACGACGGGCCCACAAGGCGCAAGGACCGAGTTTTGCGCTCCCGGTGATCGGCTTCCCAGCGATTTCGGCGCCAGTGGGTCTTGTCAACGGCGTGCCCAACGGAGTTCAAATCATGGGCGCGCGGTTTCGTGAAGACAGAGTGATGGCTGCGGCGGAAGTATTGGAGCGTCGCTCGCCTTCTCTGGCACCAATCGATCCGCGCTAAGTTATTTCGCCGTCATGATGGACCCATGAGCCAGTCGACCTAGGTCTGCCCAGCGCCCTGGCCCAGACTCAAGGTAAAAACACAGGAGTCCGCCATGCGCAAGCAGTTCGAGAAAGTCGTCCCTGGCAGGCACGGTCTCGCCGTTGAACTCACACCAGGCCAGTACCTCAGGGTGGTTGACCTTGAGGGACGGCAGGTGATCATTTCGAATTTCGGGCTGAGATGGCGCTATTGGTCGGCCTGTCGGTTTGCCCTCTCGAAGCGGGGCAGTGTAATGGTGGCAAGTCGACGCCGGTGCGGGTGGAGGTGTACGCCACCTAATGTGCCGGCCTGGTTTGGTGCGGCCTTTGCTCCATACCGACTTCGGCTTGCTTCTCCACCCATTTCGATCTAACCTATATACATCGGGATTTCGCGAGCTCCCGTTTCAAGGAGACTTTGAGCGGTACTGACGAAGTCACCCAAGCCCTGCGTGACTTTTCTATGGGCTTATCTAAATGAGTACTTCTTCGGCAAACGCACTTGCTCCTTCCATTTCTGCATCGGCTTTGGCTGCACAATTAGGTCGTCAAAGCTCACCTTTCATTTATGACGTACGTCGCGCTCCGGCGTTTGACGCTTCTGGCCGACTGATCGCGGGAGCCTTGAGGCTCGCACCCGACTCGATAGATTCAACTGATGCTGCACTCCCAAAAGCACAGACGGTTGTGGTGTACTGTGTACACGGGCATGAGGTCAGCCAAAATGCTGCGGCAAAGCTGCGCGCACAAAACGTGGACGCAGTATTCCTTGAAGGAGGCATCGCAAACTGGGAAGCTGCGGGTCTCCCCACCATGATCAAGAACCCCACACTACGGTTGGCTGCCACGCCCAGTCAGCCCAGCCGCTGGGTGACCCGCGAACGGCCCAAGATTGATCGCATCGCTTGCCCCTGGCTCATTCGCCGCTTCATCGACCCCAGCGCGCAATTCCTCTACGTGCCAGGAAAGGATGTTCTCAACACTGCAGCGAGCCAGGAGGCCACGCCTTACGATGTGCCCAACGTACTGATTTCTCATCGCGGGCCGGAAGGCGAACGCTGCAGCTTCGATGCTTTAATGGAGGAATGTGGTTTGAACGACCCGTGTTTGCTTGAGCTCGCCCACATTGTTAGGGGTGCCGATACTGGCAAGCTGACCTTAACCGCGCAGTCTTCTGGGCTGCTGGCCATCTCATTGGGACTGTCTCAACTCTATGCCGATGATCACGCCATGTTGGAGCAGGGCATGATGATTTACGATGCGCTTTATGCCTGGATCAAGTCCGCGCGAGGCGAGGCCCATAATGCAGCCCTCTTTAGGAAACTCAATTAAGGGTATCGAAAACGCTCACCTTCTTGGCTATCGTTAGTGAGCCAAAAATGCACTCCATCGCAACGTGTTACCCTTACTCAGTGAGCAAATTCAAGCCAGTCCGAGCAAGCATCGCTAACCTCGTAGCGTGCTGTCTGCTATTTGCCCAACTCGCCACGGCGGCTTTTGTCTGCCCGCAAATGCTCAACAAGTCCGCACCGCAAGTGATGGATGCTGCGATGCTCATGGCGGACTGCGACGACATGAACGCCGGACAGCCCAATCTTTGCAGGGCACATTGCCAAGGCGAGCAGCAATCTCACGATTCGAAAAGTGGTTTCGGCTTCCAAGCGGCTGCTTGGGAGGCCATGTGGTTCCTAGTTTGGGTGGTGTTTCCCGTCGTAAAGTATGGCGACTTTGTCAATGCCTACGTCGAGAAACCTCACCGACCGCCAGGTAGTCCGCCGCTTTATCTCTTTCACCAAGTCTTCCGCCTCTAACCGAATCCAGCAACGTCTGCACGCGAAAGGTGCATACCGACCAACGCGCCATCTGCCGCCCGTGGTCCTCTCCTCTCGCTGGGCTTGAGCTGGTTCGTCACTCTCAGATGAGCCCCTTGAGTCTCACTCCCTTGAGATTTTCGGAAGACTCTAAATGATTACTATCCTCCTGCGCATTGCAGCGACCCTGCTAAGCGTCTCTTACTCGCATGTTGTGGCACAGACAAACGCTACAGCCCCATTAACACTTGCCATAGCAGTGCAATTGGCTGTTTCTCAGTCTCGTCTCGTTGAGGCCGGGAGATTGCAAGCCAGTAGCGCGCGCGACATGGCACTTGCGGCCGGACAGTTACCGGACCCAGTGCTGAAACTTGGCATCAACAATCTCCCGGTGAGTGGTGATGATCGCTTCAGCTTTGGTCGCGACTTTATGACCATGCGCTCCGTGGGCGTCATGCAAGAGTTCATCCGCGCAGACAAACGCCTCGCGCGCACGCTGCGCTTTGAGAAAGAGGCCGAGTCTGCCGAGGCAACCCGCCTTTTAAATACTAGCAATATTCAACGTAGCACGGCTTTAGCGTGGCTGGATCGGCACTTTCAAGAACGCATGGCAGATCTTCTAGTGCGACTGGAAACCGAAGCGAGGCTTCAAATTGATGCCGCCGAAGCCGCCTACCGTAGCAATCGCGGCTCGCGCGGCGACATCATCGCAGCCCG
>JAYVKZ010000306.1:0-3369 GCA_043767985.1 Betaproteobacteria bacterium | reverse complement strand
CCGAGCCATATAGGGCGAAATGTTCAAAACCTTGGCGCCAGCGGCGTTCATGCTCATGACCGGTATTTTGGCTTCGGCGGAGAGCGGCGCAATCGCTGCGAGGTTCGGCGTCCAGACGATGCCTGTAATCAATTGCACTTTGTCACGAACGATGAGTTCTTGCGCGACACGTTTGGCTACGTCGGGGTTGGCTCCCGTGTCATCGCGCTGAAGAATCTCGATTTTTACGCCTGGGGGCAACTTATCGGCGTTCAATTTCATGTAGAGCTTGACGCCCTTTTCGATTTGATCGCCCTGAGCGGCTCCTGGGCCACTATAGGTGCCAATCAGCCCGATTTTGATCGTTTGTGCGGCACTGGCCTGCGCGAAGAGCACGCCTGCCAAAGCAAGTGCAAGAGCTAAAAGATTCATGGAGTCTCCGAAAAAATGTCGGGTTAACAGCTGTGCCGCTGATCATGCGCAATACGTCTGAGCGCCGTCGAAGGCGGATCATAACGCGAAGCCTTATTTGAAAGTTCTAGGAGAATCGAAATTTCTGGGCGTTTTTGGCCATTTTTGACGACTTCAAGGAAAAGTTTTAGCCAAAGCGAGTAGCATTTCCTGGCGTTTCTTTTTAATTTTTCAAAGGGGTTTTTATGTTGCAATTCAAATCTGCTTTATTTACCGCTGCTTTGACGCTTGTGTCACATTCGACGAGCGTATCAGCCGCAATTGTTCAATTTGATTTACTCGGCCGGGCTGGAACTGGCCTGTTGGGCGGAAATGAAAATGCCGCAGCGGCGGTCGTCGGTGGAAGTGGTGGGGAGATCGGAGCGGGCATTTTCTTTAACGACGTCACAAAAGGTCTGACGCTCAATCTTGGCTGGGGTGTGGTGAATGGTTTTACGAACCTGACAGGTGCTGCGACGGGCTTCCACATTCACAATCCTGGCACGGCCTCCTTCACAACCAACGGCCCTGTGATTATTGACTTTATTGGTCTAGCCTCAGCGCCAAATATTAGCGCGAACGCCGGGGGGCTTTTCAACCAAACCGTTACTTTGACAGCGGCACAAGAAACTGCCTTGATGTCGAACTTTCTCTATGTGAATGCCCACACGACTGCTAATCCAGGTGGGGAAATTCGGGGTAACTTGGTTGTCGTGCCCCTGCCAGGCACGCTCGCTTTGTTGGGGCTTCCCTTGGCTGGGCTTCTGTACAGACGGGTGCGTCACGCTGGACAATAGGTTTGAGTCAAAAGCCTTTGGCAATATGCCGTGCGCTAGGACGACTCTCTAAAATCGCTATAAAACCTGAGCTGCCAAGGCAGCTTCATAGCCTTCATACGAGTGTTTGAGCGAGGCACTGTTAAGGAGCATCTCGGCCACTTGTTTTTCGCCGGAGCTATCAAAAATTCTGCTCCTCACCCAAAAGGATTCGGTACGCTTACTTTCCGACAAAGCAACGACGTCGCGGCGAATCACATACTCTTCACCAACAAACAAGGGGCCTTCGATCATGCGGATTTCCAGATCTGCAAAGAGGCCAATGGCGGGGCCTTTCACCGGAAAGCCTGCTTGGCGGCTGCTCGCGTTCACCAAGACGCTTACCATCTCCAGTGGAATCGTGGGTCGCCCCCACGGCGTCATCGGACAGGCATGCCAGTGCGAGTATTCGGTGATGGCTTCGAGTTTCTGTCGTAGCGTAAAGGGATAGAGCGCACCCATGTGCTGATCGGCGCCCATGGTGACACGCTCATCCTTGATCCCGCTCATGCCAACTTTCAGATCTTGAAGTATTACCAAGGGGCCAGGCGCTGACAATTTGGCCATACGTTGTTCGAGAAGCGTTCTACCATGATGGGGTCCGATGCTGGCGCTGGCTTCAAGCACTGGGGTGCCGTCCGCTTTCTCGGCCCACACACGGGTGGTCATATAGCCCTCCTTGGGCACCTCGGCAAAGGCGCGTACCTCTTCGCCCTCAATCACCATGTTTTGGAAATGTGCCGACAGGCAGCCTTTTTCATACCAAGCTTGCCCCCAGATTTGAACAAGCAAAGGCACGAACTGACTGAAATGAGTCGGACCTTCGATGGGGCCCGCCTGGAAGCCGAGTTTTTTGGCCATTTGGTCATCATGCAATGAGGCATGGCCGCCATATTCTTGATTCGCAAGCATTTGCCGAGGCTTGCGCAAGGGGCCGGAAATGATCATTGGGGTTTCGAAACTCATTGCTACATCCTTTGAGGTACATCGCTCTGGTGCAGTGTTAACTGTGCACGCTTTCGCGAGATATTAAACCTTGGCAGCGCAAGGAGCGCGCTAAACTCCTTGTTTTAAAATCGCCAAACGGAGCCTTGCCATGCCCACCATCAAACTCAAGATATGAATCTTCCACAATATTCAACCCTCCTCCTGGAGTTCCCTCGCTCTCACGTGATGGTGGTCAAGCTAAATCGACCTGAGGTGATGAATGCCCTAGGGACCCAGATGGGTTTGGACTTGCATGATCTCTGGACTCGCCTAACGGTCGACGCGGGTGATCTGCGCTGCATCATTCTGACCGGTAGTGGTGATCGTGCCTTTTGCGCAGGAGGGGATCTGAAAGAGCGACACGGCATGACCGATGCGGCCTGGCGTACCCAGCACGAAATCTTTGAGCGCGCCTACTTCACGCTCGTCGAGCTGCCCATTCCGATCTTGGCGGCCATCAACGGTGCCGCTTATGGTGGCGGATTGGAAACAGCCTTAGCATGTGACTTTATCTACGCATCGCGCGGCGCACGCATGGCGCTGACCGAGACTCGAATCGGGATAATGCCAGGCAGTGGAGGCACTCAAACGCTTGCACGTGCCGCGGGCGAGCGTCGCGCTAAAGAACTAATTTTCAGGGCTAAGGTTTTTGGTTGTGACGAGGCCTTGGCCTGGGGCCTGATCAATCAAATTTGCGAGCCGACTCAATTGATGGCTGATGCGCTGCACTGCGCAAGTGACATTGTCAGCAATGGGCCGCTATCGATTCGCCAGGCGAAGAAGGCGATTCATTTCGGACTTCAGTGTGACTTAAACACTGGAAGCCGGTTAGAAATCGAAGCTTACAACCGGCTTGTATCTTCAGAAGATCGCCATGAAGGGGTGCGTGCTTTCAATGAAAACCGAGCGCCCCAATTTAAAGGCTGCTGAAGGAGCGAATTACTTCACTCGACCTTTGTACTCACCGGTACGAGTATCGATCTCAATCTTGTCGCCAATCTCGACAAAGGCGGCAACCGGTAACTCGAAGCCAGTAGGCTTGATACGAGCGGGTTTCATGACTTTACCGGAGGTGTCACCACGAACTGCTGGCTCGGTGTATTCCACTTCGCGCACGACGCTATTAGGCATTTCGATA
>JAYVKZ010000305.1:0-4582 GCA_043767985.1 Betaproteobacteria bacterium | reverse complement strand
GTGTGCTCAATAGTTTTCTGCAGATGATTGAGCATGACCATTCGAATAGTCTAATAATCGCCGCTACAAATCATCCTGAGGCATTAGATAGCGCCCTTTTCAGACGGTTCGACGACGTTGTGGAGTATCACTTGCCGACGTCGGACCAAGCGATGGATGTAATTCGGTCGCGCTTGGGGCGATTTGTGCCTAAGCCCTTCAGAAAAGGAGTGCTGGTCAACTATTGCGATGGATTGAGCCATGCCGAAATTTGCCGCGCCGTGGACGAGTCCATCAAAGAGGCGGTCATGCGTGACCAAGACAGGGTCCAGCAGATTGAATTGGAGCATGCTTTGGAGGAACGTCGTCTCATAAGTGCAAAGCTCGCGAAGAATAATAATAAGCTCACCTCAGGCCATGCCGGAACAATCGCACGATAAGCGTCCACACCTTGTACTGACGAATACTTCCAAGGCACAGGCTTTTACAGCACCTTCGGCAGGTGGGGGTAACTCCCCCGAAGTGCCGGAGCTTAATCGAGCTCAGCATGGGGCCTCGCTTCAAAGAGATCTGCAAGCGCTCAGACCTCTTGCTCAGCAAGCCGCTAAAGCGCAGAAAGAGCAAGGACTTCAAAGCGGTTTAGGCTTGCAAATTCAGTTTGTCGGCGTGGCTAATGTAGAGCTAGGGTTCGAAAGCCTCGGGAATGAACGCAGTAAAGACCAAGGGCAGCAGATCGAAGTATTGAGTGTTCGCGTTGAAGGCAATACGACGGTTGCAAATGTTTATGTGCCCGACGGGAAACTCGATCATTTTGAGAAATATGTCGCTGAGTATTTGGCCGCCAAAACAAACAAGAATGGCGACTTGATTGATCACCGCATGCTGCTCAACGCTATCTCCAGTGTCCGCAAGGCCGAACTCCAGGCGTTATGGACTGATGAACGTGAACTGCTTCCCCAAGATATCGCCGAGCCCTTTTGGTGGGAAGTCTGGCTACCTGTCCGGGGGCAACGAAATAAGGTGGTGGAAGACTTTCGCACGCTAGCAACATTAGCTGAGTGCCAAGTCGCTGAACATCAAATCGATTTCCCGGAACGCACTGTAGTTTTAATGTTCGGATCGCAGAAGCAGCTCTCAACGTCCGTAATGACTTTGAATTGTGTGGCCGAACTTCGCCGAGCCAAGGAGACGGCTGAATTTTTCGACCTTATGCCTGGGCTAGAACAGCAGCAGTGGGTTGACGAAACCTTGAGACGCTTAACGGTTGCGTCGACAGACGATGCAACCCCCCGAGTTTGTCTCTTGGATACGGGAGTGAATCGAGGCCATCCTCTCTTGGAACAATTCATTGCCACATCGGATCTGCATACAGTTGATCCAACGTGGGGGCTTAATGACGTGGCAAACCATGGCACCGGCCTAGCAGGTCTTGTGGCATTGGGTGATCTTTCGGATACGCTTGCTTCATCACTTCCGATTGTCGAACGCCATCGCTTAGAATCGGTCAAGCTCACACCTGCGCAGGGAGCCAACAAGGGTAATGCCAAGCTTCATGGCTACCTTTTCGCAGAAGCCGTCGCGCGGCCTGAAATTGCTGCGCCAACGCGGCCAAGGGTTTTTACCTCCGCTGTAACATCTAGTGATGATCGCGACCGAGGGCGCCCGTCAGCATGGTCTTCGACGGTTGATCGCCTCGCCGCCAATTACGATGGGAATGGCCTCTTCCCGCGACTTTTTATTTTGTGTGCCGGAAACACTGAAGATACTCATGCGTGGGGTGCCTATCCCGCAAGCCTGAGCACAAACGGCATTCGGGACCCTGGCCAAGCGTGGAATGCGATCACAGTAGGTGCCTATACGGAGAAGGTACTGATCACAGAAGCTGACGCACAAGGCTATTCTGCCATTGCGCCGATTGGCGGGCTCAGTCCGTACACCAGTACATCGAGCGCATGGAACGGTGCATGGCCGTTAAAACCTGAGATTGTATTTGAGGGAGGCAACGTAGGCATCGACGCATTCGGCCCTAGCAGCATTTCAAGCCTCCAATTATTGACGACCAATAACCAAGCAACGCAACGCCTTTTCACGACAACGAACGCCACGAGCGCAGCGTCGGCACTTTGTGCACGTTTGGCGGCTCAATTGATGTCGGCCTACCCGTTGTTGCGACCTGAATCCGTCCGTGCTTTGATTGTTCATTCGGCAGAATGGACAGACGCAATGCGCGCTGCGTATTTGCCAAAGAATAAGCTCCCGAAGAAGACCGATCATGTGGCCTTGATTCGGCACTGCGGCTGGGGTGCGCCAAACTTGGATCGGGCACTTTGGAGCGCCGGAAATTCACTCACATTGGTGGTCGAGGATCAACTTCACCCTTATCAAAAAGTGAAGGGCAAAGGCGTGCTCAGTAAGAATATGAACCTTCACTCGCTGCCTTGGCCTAAGGAACAATTGCAGGAACTTCCGCCAAATACTAAGGTAGAGCTACGGGTGACCTTATCCTATTTTATAGAGCCCAATCCCTCAGCTCGCGGCACCACTTCCAAATTTCACTACCCCTCGCACCGTCTCCGTTTTGATGTGCAGCGCCCGCTCGATGCGACAACTGACGACTTCCTGGCTCGCGTCAATGCGGCTGCCGAGCGCGAAGACGACGGCGATCCGATTGATCCGAAGGACCCCAATTGGATACTGGGTGATTTGCGACGGCATCGAGGCTCGTTACATCAAGATGTTTGGCAAGGCACTGCTGCTGAATTGGCGAGCCGTGGTTTCATTGCGGTCTACCCAGCGAAAGGATGGTGGCGCACCCGCCCAGCACAGGAACGTTACGATATGCCTGCGCGCTATAGCCTTATCGTTTCACTTCGTACGCCGGAGTTGGGCGTGGATCTTTACACACCGATTGCTCAACAGATCGCTGCTAAAGTTTCAGTGCCGGTAGTTGTGAGCACATGATGCTAGATAATGCTCGTCTACGGGCACTGTGGGCTCAGAATCGGCTACGCTTAAGACGAAATCTATTGGGTTAAGGTAGGTAGGAAGTATTAGCGACCTGGATGTAAAAAAACCTCGCAGTCGTCTGCGGGGCTCTTGCGATTAGGCCATCTCTACCTGATCCACCAAGAAGTGATCGATAGACCGCGCTCGAGTCAATTAGCCGTGGCCTCGCCACCCGCTCCCGCATTCGCCGCCTCCACAGCCAATGCCGCATTGGCATCGACAAGAGCCTGTAGTTCTTATGCGGGGCAAAATCGCTCACTGAATACTTTTGGTTTCAATCAATCCGGCCAACAGCACGCTTTGATCGCCTTTCCAGATAAACACGGACAAAGCTCGAATTCCGTCCAAATTGAATATCTGCCCTGATCATACTTAATAAGCGCCTGAGTCAATGCTTTTAAGGCGTCATATTGAGTGCCGATTTTGTTCAAAGATTCTTCTGCTTTCTCGCAAGCGTCCGTCAAAATATCAATTGCTTCAGAGATTCGGTCGTACGGACTAGAGAGTTGTTGATTTGGCCTTAGTTTCCAGGGAGGAAAACAAATATTGTATTGATTCACGGGGCAAAGACCTTGCGCCTTGTCGACGTACGAATGACTTTTAGAGAGAAGGTAAAGACCAGAATTGGGGTGACAATACTCTGATAATAGTTCGTAAGTCTTTCTTGTTCCCTTTGTCTTTTTATCTAGGAAATCAATTTTATTCAGAATACTATTCGCGTTGACATCAATCGCTTCACCTTTCGGAGAATATTTCTTGGCCTTCGAAGAATCTGGGATTGGTGTCGTCCATGTCGATGAATCGAGGCGGGTGGAAAGAGTCGCTTTGTGAATCATGGGTTCAATTGCACAGATAGCGGAATAAGCCATTACTGATGCGTCTAAGCTTGCGAAGCTGCAAGGGATCGAAGTCAGTCTCTGGCCGCTTAGAAAATTTTCAAATTCGACCGTATCAGCTATTAGTTCGAGGGCGCTGCGCATACACAAAATAGTCGGGAGGATCATTCCTATTTTGATACAGGAAGCGAGCGCTTCTAAAGTCTCATGCAGTGCTCGGGTCCTTACCCAAGTGAAAGCTTGAAGTTGGCGTAACGTTTCTCCCCTCGAAAGATAGTCAAGCTTCATGCTTAGAGAAGCCTCCGTTGGTTTTAAGGATGGCCCCGGCCGAAACCCACTCATAAGCTCAGTCAGCTCAGTTACGCTAACCCGGGCTTGAACAAATTCTTGGGAATGCTTGAAACTGCGACTAAGTTCGCTAAGCTTGCTGAATTTTTCGACCGAAGCGGGGTTCACTTGAAAAAGAGCGTCTAAAAAGTCGTTCATAGCAGTCCAAGAAATACTATTAAGGCAGAATCTAAATTGGCGTCTATTTGTAAGGTGTAACCTGCACTTTCCAAGAGCAGGATGGAAAAAGCCCCACAGTCACCTACGGGGCTTTTTCAATTCAGCAGCCTTTACAAGCCGCTGCTTATGAGGCGGTCGTTAAACCGCCCCGTGAGATCAACTAGCCGTAGCCTCGCCACCCTCACCAGCAGTAGCCGCTTCCGCAGCCTCCGCCGCATTGGCGTCATCAAGAGCTTGTAGCTCTTGTGCCGCCA
>JAYVKZ010000304.1:0-3266 GCA_043767985.1 Betaproteobacteria bacterium | reverse complement strand
CGCCGGGGGTCGCGGGTTCGAGTCCCGTCCACTCCGCCAACATTAAAGCCCCGACTCGTCGGGGCTTTTTCTTTATGTGGCGTTACGCCAAGTAGATTGGCAGCGTTTGCTAAAGAAATTACATTAAAATGATGGGTTAGATAAATCAGGCCCGCTCTGGAGCATTAATGTTTGATTCGATTCGTAAGCACCAAAGAATTTTGCAAGGCTTGTTGCTGCTTTTGATTTTCCCTGCCTTTGCATTCTTTGGTATTTCTGGCTACGACCGGTTTTTATCAGACGATGGGTCCGAGATTGCTAAGGTTGGTGATGCAAAAGTCACTAAGCAAGAGTTTGAACAAGCCCAGGCACGGCAGATGGATCAAATTCGCAAAGTGCTCGGCGATCAGGCTGACCCAAAACTACTGGACACCGAGCAAAGCCGCAAGGAAATTCTCGATTCGCTCATCACTCAGAAAACTCTGGCCGTTGAATCCGCCCGTGCCAAGATTACGGTCACTGACGGACAAGTTCGAGAGGCGATTTTCGGTATTGATGGCTTGAAAAAACCTGACGGCAGCTTTGACATGGAGCGCTATCGCAACGCGCTCGCCGCTCAAAACAAATCTGAGGCCGCTTTCGAAGCGGAAGTTCGGCGCGATCTTGCTTTGCAAGTATTACCTACCTCGATTGCCGCAACAAGCTTTATCTCAAAGGCTTCTTTAAGTCGGCTTGCAGGCTTACTTGAAGAGCAACGCGAAGTGCGGGTACTAAAAGTAAAGATTGAGGATTTCATCAGTAAGGCTCAACCAAATGAAGAGCAATTGAAGAAATACTATAACGACAATCTAAAGAAATTCGAGCAAGCAGAGCAAGCGAAGGTCGAGTATTTGGTGCTTTCGAAAGAGGCGATTGCGGGAAGCTTGACGCTCAATGCTGACGACGTCAAGACCTATTACGAGCAAAATAAAACCAAGTACATTAAGAAAGAGGAGCGTAAGGCCAGCCATGTACTTTTTCTTGCCGATAAGGCGGCAAAGCCCGAGCTCAAGGCAGCGGCAAAAGCTAAGGCTGAGGATGTTCTCAAACGCGTGAAAGCAGGCGGTGATTTTGCGGCCATTGCCAAAGCCGAGTCGCAAGATCCGGGATCCGCGACCAATGGGGGCGATCTGGGTTTCTTTGATCGCGAAGCCATGGTGAAACCCTTTGCGGACGCTGCCTGGGGTTTGAAAGAGGGCGAGATCAGTAGCGTGGTTGAAAGCGATTTTGGTTATCACGTTATCAAGCTTACCGGCATCAAGGGCGGCGGCACGCGAACTCTTGAAGAGGCTAAGGCCGAGATTGAAGGTGAAATCAAGACGCAGCAAGCCGCCAAGAAATTTACGGAAATGGCCGAGGGCTTTACCAACGGTGTGTATGAACAAGCTGATTCCTTCGGCCCGACAGCAGAAAAATACAAGCTAAAAATTCAAACCGCCGAGGGCGTGACCCGAACGATTGGCGGCAAGGTTGCACCGGGGTCGCCCTTGGCAAATCAAAAGTTGCTATCTACCCTTTTCTCTGCAGACTCTATTAGCAAGAAGCGTAATACGGAAGCCATTGAGGTGGGCGGCAGCAATTTGGTGTCGGCTCGCATTGTGGAATATCAAGCGGCCAAGACCAAACCCTTGACTGAGGTCGAGGTTGAGGCTCGCTCGCAATATGGGGCGGCTGAGGCACAGCGTTTGGCCAGTGTTGCGGGCAAGGAGAAAGTCAAAGCTTTACAGGCTGCACCGAGCGATGGCGGTTTCGCTCCAGAAAAGCTCTTGGTGTCGCGTAGTAACCCACAAGGGCTTCCGATGAATGCCGTTGAAGCGATCTTCGCGACTTCTATCGCGAAGCTACCGGCCTACACGGGTCTTGATCTCGGCGCACAGGGTTACCAGGTGTTTGAAATCTCAAGAATCGCAACCCCCAAGGCCGAAGAGATTAAAGCGAAAGAAGCGCTTTACCAAAGCCAGTTCGCTCAGACCACGGCCCAGCAGTCGATTGCTGACTATCTTGACGCGCTGAAAGCGCGGACCAAGATTAGTTCTCAACCAGAGAAAATTGCGCCGAAGAAAGAGACGAACTAGCCCTGGACAGACAATTTTTGAATCTCGCTTGCACAAGCATGTACGGCTTGCACCAAGCTTTGCTGGCGGCTCGCTTCATCGACCAGCCCGCCATCAAAATGCCAGGTCATCGTCTGCGCCTCGCTAAATCGTGCAAAGTTACGCCGAATCGAACGGTCATAGGCTGGGTCATAGTGACAAGCCAATAGGTCTGCTACGAGTAAGTCCCATTGCTTTCCTGCCGCCATGGTCTTCCAGGCCTCGACCTTGTCATGTCCATGAAGCGCAGTGAGTGCATCTAGTTTTGTACCCAGGGCACTACCTCTTGCTAGGAAATGAGGGTATTGAAGCTTGAGCAACGCCACCCGTGTTTCAAGACTCGCGACCAGGTCGATACAGGGGCTGGCACGCATGCTCGAAATGAGTTTTTCGGGGACTTGGCACTGGCCAATTTTTTTCGACTCAGACTCTACATAGACCGGTCGCGCAGTATCAAACTGTTTCAATGTCTCCCACACCAAGCTTTCGAAGCGTTTTTGCGAGGGCTGGACATCGCCCGGCACGAGACCCAGTACAGATCCTTTGTGACGGGCAATGTCCTCGAGGTCGAGCACTTGCGCGCCCGCCGCCTTGAGCGCTTGCAGCATCAAACTTTTGCCGCTTCCCGTGCGACCCACAATCACCTTGTATCGAAATTGCTCAGCAATGAGATCAAGTTGATCAATAATTTCGCGTCGATACGCTCGATAGCCACCGTCGACAATCGCAACCGAATAGCCAATGCGCGCCAATACAGTGGCCAGGGCGCCGGAGCGATTTCCGCCACGCCAACAATAGACCAGCACTTTGTCCTGGCGCTTCAGTCCGACCAAATGAGTGTCAAGAATCGAGGCAATGTTTCGGGCGACTAAGGCCGCGCCAGCTTTCTTAGCATCAAACGACGAGACTTGCTTGTCCAAGGTACCGATTTGAATACGCTCCTCGTCACTAAGCACGGGATAGTTCACCGAATGAGGGAGGTGATCCAAAGCAAACTCGCTGGGACTACGTACATCAATAATGAGCGAAAAGGTATCGGCCTTTTCAAGCGCGGTCGCTGCGCTCAGCGAAGAGAAATCTTTCATGCCACGGATTGTAGGCGAAGCTACAATAGCGGCATTGGGCTTCACTCTTATGCGCCATCCGCGTTTCGGC
>JAYVKZ010000303.1:0-3105 GCA_043767985.1 Betaproteobacteria bacterium | reverse complement strand
CAAGATAGGCCCTGGCGACTGGGTTTCTGAGGCTATATTGCAAGCCAAGACAAATGGCGATGATCACAAAGTAGGAGACCGATAGCCAGCCATCAATTTCAACGCCCAGCACAATCGCGTTGAAAATCACGGCCAGCAACAGCCTCAGCACCGACTCTAGCTCATAGATCAGCTCAAAAAATATGTGAAAGGTTTCACCCGTCAAAAAAGGCTCGACCAGTTCCCTTGCACCAGTGTCTCCGAGCAATAAGCTGCGCCCCCGATTGGTCTGGGCAAAGCGATGCATATAGCGACCGTAGGCGCCAAAACCTGCTTGCTCGCCAAACACCCAACTGATCGCACCGACCAAGTAAGCCGTAGATTGAACAATCAAAATCCAGACCAAATCCATGACCTGGAATTCGTCGTTGGCGACATTGCGCCCGGTGCGGATGAGTAAGTAAGTCGTCCCAGCGGAAAGCGCTGCCTCGATGATCAATAGGAACAGCATCATCATGCCTGGACGAGACCAGAGCAGACGCGCAAAATCGATTTGATTCAGGAGGGAGCGCCTAAGTGCGACCATGATGCTGCTTACTTAGAGCTTGCCTTGCTCTTTCAGCACTTTTTTCGCCACCCGGAAACCGTCAAGTGCCGCAGGCGCGCCCGCATAGACAGCGGCTTGAAGGAACAACTCCTTCATCTCGTCCATGGTCACGCCGTTGTTCAAGGCGCCTCGTACATGAATCTCCAGCTCATGCGGCCGATTGAGCGCGGTCGTCATTGCCATCACTAAAAGGCTACGAATCTTGCGAGATAAACCAGGACGCGTCCATACGGCGCCCCAGGCATGCTCGTTCACAAAGTGCTGCAAATCCGCAGTAAAAACGTCTGCCTCAGCCACCCGCTGCTCGTCATAAGCTTTCCCGAGAACCTCACTTCTCACCTTAAGCCCAGCGAGGTAGGTTGAGTTCTTCTTGCCCTTGAGCAATTTCGCGCCCGATGTGGGGCTTGACGTGGCCTTAGCTTTGGCTTTGGCTTTGGCTTTGGCTATCGCTTTCGCATTGTCCGGCGCTTTCGCTGCTGACTTAGGCGTTGCCGTTGTTGGTGCTTTTGTAGTTACTGCAGTGCTAGTCTTTTTCATGGGTAGATTGTCTCAAAGTTTTTGGATCCGGCCTAAGTCGGCGAAAGAGGGTAGAAGCTGGGGTAGAAGCAAAGTACTTGGAGGCGTCCGCAAGAGAGCGCTCCAAGCTAAGCTCAATCAGCCTTGGCGCCAGAGTCCTTAATGATTTTGCCCCAGCGGCCAAATTCACTGCGGATATAGCCGCCATACTCGGCGGCTGAACTGCCCAAAGGCTCTGCGCCTTGCACGGCAAGTTTCGCTTTCACATCAGGGTGACGAAGTGCTTTATTGATTTCTTCATTCAGCCTCTGAATAATCGCAGCCGGGGTACCGGTGGGCACGACGATGCCTTGCCAAGCACTCATCTCAAAGCCCGGTAGTACGGTTTCACTAAACGTAGGTACGTCTGGCAATACCGAAGATCGCTTGCCCGTAGCGGTGGCTAGGGGCTTGAGCTTGCCATCGCGAATCAAGGGCAAGGTGCTGTTGATCGTGTCAATCATGAACTGCACCGAGCCACTGGCCACATCCAGCAACGCTGGGTTGCTTCCTTTGTACGGGATATGGGTCGCATCAATCCCTAGTTCCTTAACGAACAAGGCCCCCGCCAAGTGCGTAATTGTTCCAGTGCCCGACGAGGCGTAATTGAACTGGCCGGGCCGCGACTTAGCGTAAGCGACAAACTCTTGCACGGTCTTGACCGGCAGGCTGGAATTCACCACCAACATGAGCGGCACCGCAGCCGATGAAGTCACCGGTGCAAAATCCTTGAGCGTATCGTAATTGACCTTGGCATAGAGGCTCGGCCCGATCACAATCGCCGAGGTATTGTAGAACACGGTATAGCCATCGGGGCTAGATTTTGCAACCAGCTCGGCCGCTAAATTGCCTCCCGCACCGGGTTTATTTTCCACCAGCACCGATTGGCCCAACTGCTCGGTGAGGCGCTGCGCTAAAACACGCGACACCAAGTCAGTCGGCCCGCCAGGCGGAAAAGCCACGACCAACCGTATCGGTTTGGCGGGCCAGGGAGCTGCCGTAGGGGATTGAGCCAAAACGCCCTTGGAGAGCAACAGGCCTCCGGCCGTGGAAAGCATTAGCTCGCGCCGACGCAAGGAAGTTTGCATAAATGTCTCGATTCAAAAGAAATTAAAACTTATTGTTCTAAGGCCCGTATCGTAGCGCAGCCAGCACGAAGGCGATTTCAAAAATTAAAGAAATGGCTCAAAAACCATTCTGGCTGCGTTAACATGTTTAAAAGAGGGTTCCATGTACGACTTACGAATAGACAACGCACAAATTTTTGATGGCTCGGGCGAGCCGTCATACATTGGCTCCTTGGCCGTGAAAGACGGCCAGATCGTCGCCGTCGGCAAAGACCTTGGGTCGGGTGATGCCAAAACGACAATCGATGCCCAAGGCCTCAGCCTCATGCCCGGCATTATCGACAGCCACACCCACTACGATGCGCAAATCACCTGGGATGCCTATCTCGCCCAATCCACGCAAATGGGAGTCACCACCGCCTTGATTGGCAACTGTGGCTTCACCATTGCGCCCTGCCTTCCCAAGAATCGCGACCTGGTGATGAAGAACCTTACCCAGGTCGAAGGCATGTCCTTGGCAAGCCTTCAAGCCGGTATCGATTGGGCTTTCGAGACCTTCCCGCAATACCTCGATTTGATTGACAAGAAAGGCTGCGCGCTGAATCTTGCAGCCTTTGTCGGTCACTCCACCCTGCGCACCCATGTGATGGGTAGCGAAGCCTCAGATCGGGCAGCAACCTCGGCGGAAATCGCTGAGATGGCCAAGATGTTGGAAGAGGCTTTGCAGGTAGGCGCCATCGGTTTCGCGACCACCACAAGTACCTCTCACAGTGCCTATGACGGCCGCCCCATGCCTTCGCGCCTAGCGCATCAAGACGAAATGGACGCGTTTTTGGACGTGATGAAGGCCAAGCAATTGGGGTCCTTCATGCTCACGAAAGGCCCGGCCTCTCCCAC
>JAYVKZ010000302.1:0-15028 GCA_043767985.1 Betaproteobacteria bacterium | reverse complement strand
GCTTCGAAGCAATCTCGATGACCTCTACATTATGACTCTACCGCCAGAAGACATTCCCATCGAAACGCTGCCCTTCCTGGACAACCCTTTAGTGGTCGTGGCCTCGAACCGCCACGCCAAAGTGAATCAAGCGAAGATTACGCTTCGAGAGCTCACAGATGAGAAATTCATTTTGCGCGAGCGTGGCTCGGGTACACGCGGGACCAGTGAATCGCTTTTTGCCCGCGAAGGCTTTACTCCGAAAGTAAGAATGGAGTTAGGGAGCAATGAAGCGATCAAACATGCGGTGGCGGGAGGGCTTGGCATTTCGGTTCTGTCTAAACATGTTTTAGATGTCGACCCTGCCTACGACCGCTTGGCCATTCTGGATGTTGCGGGCTTCCCATTGCTAGAAAAGTGGCATGTGCTGTACCCCAAGGGCAAGCGCCTTTCCCTGATCGCCAGCGCGTTCCTGGAGTATTTAGAGGCGAACCCCAACCCTCGGGCCCTACCAAGCCTTTGAGGCTTAAACTAAACCCGCTAATTTAAGGGCTAGCCCAATCATGGCGCAGGCAAGCAGCACTTGAATCACACTTCGTTTGAACTTGAACAAAGCCAGGGCAGCACCAATAGCGATCAGTGCTGAGATCCAATCGAAGCGCCCTTGGAAGCCTTGCGGCCACAGGACGTGATACAAAAAGAATAGTGCAAGGTTCAGGATCACCCCCACCACTGCGGCAGTAATTGCCGTCAGAGGGGCCGTGAACTTCAACTGGTCGTGGGTTGACTCCACCATCGGCCCACCCGCAAGAATGAAAATGAATGACGGTAGGAAGGTAAACCAGGTGACCAAACTTGCAGCCACCGCACCCGCTAAAAACTTATTGCCACCCATCATTTGAGCCTGTACTTCGGGGCTCAGGTAACCGCCAACGAAGCCAACGAAAGCCACCACCATGATCAGTGGGCCAGGAGTCGTCTCACCAAGCGCCAAGCCGTCAATCATCTGAGTGGGAGTGAGCCAACCATAGCCTGTGACCGCGCCCTGATAGACATAGGGCAACACGGCATACGCTCCGCCAAAAGTGAGCAGCGCGGCCTTGGTAAAGAACCACGCCATCTGCGTCAGAGTATGGCCCCAGCCCACGCTGGTAGTGAGGACCAGCATGGGCACGATCCAAAGTACTGCGCCGACCGCCGCCACTTTGATCAAACCAGACCAACTAAATTTCGCGTGATCAGGCGTGGGCGTGTGATCGTCAATGATGGCCGGGCCATAAGACTGCTTCACGGCACCGTGACCGCCACCGGCCTTAAAGCGGTCCGGCGCAAGTCGACCTCCCAAATATCCAATCAGGGCGGCGGCGAGAACGATCGCTGGAAAAGGTACATGGAGCGCAAAAATGGCAACAAAAGAAGCGCCAGCAATCGCCCACATCCAAGAATTTTTAAGGGCGCGCGAACCAATGCGATGGGCGGCCTGAACGACGATGGCGGTGACCGCTGGTTTGATCCCATAGAACAACCCTGCAACGACAGGCATATCACCAACAGCAATATAGATCCATGACAGCAGCACGAGGATAAACAGCGAGGGTAGTACAAACATCCCGCCTGCGATGACCCCTCCCCAGGTTCGATGCATCAGCCAACCAATATACGTCGCCAATTGTTGTGCCTCTGGGCCCGGCAACACCATGCAGTAGTTGAGCGCATGTAAAAACCGCTTTTCGGAGATCCAGCGTTTACGCTCAACCAAGTCTTGATGCATGATGGCGATCTGGCCTGCCGGGCCTCCGAAGCTAATGAAACCAAGCTTGAGCCAATAGCCAAAAGCTTCCCATAGGCTGATGGGTGTCGGCGCCTCTTGCGGACCGTCTTGAAGTGGGCTGGGATTGACTACAGGCTGCGGCTGCCGGGTGCTTGGGTCTTGCGAGTCGGGCGAGGTCATGCGTCTAGTTTACTCGCGCCGGTCATAGGAGGCGTTTATCAGGGCCACTTACCCACGCTGATAGATCAGCATGCGCCCCTTGTATGCTGGCTGATCCTGGGTCATCAAGGTATCGAGCCGCTCTTCGTGGCGAGAATAGCCTTGCGCGGCCATCAGCAGGTTGAAGGCGGGTCGGTTACCACGCTCGGGATCAGCGATCCACACTTCCGAGCGGTGCGGTGCGTGACGCCCAATGAAGCCCGCTAAGGCAACGGTGGCGTTACGGTCATAGAGCAGGTCACTGCCGATAATAAGATCGAAGCGCCCTTCTACGTTGATCTCCGCCGCAACGATCGCAGGCGATAACAAGGGGCTAGTTTCTAACCACGCACCGCAGCGATACTTCATCGGCGGCAAATGGTTCAAGCGCAAGTTTTCTAGCAGAAAAGTTTCAGTGAGCGGATGCATATCGCTAGCCGTCATATTGGCGCCTCGCCGATGACCCACCAAGCTTGCCAGAGCAAGGCCACAGCCTACTTCAAGGATGGTCTCCGATGCGAGCACGGCACGTTTAGCGATGCGAGCCGCTAGATGCGTTCCTGAGGGCCAAAGCAGGCCAAACAGGGGCCAAAGGCCCGAGGAAATGCCAAGCCTCTCAGCCAAGCCATGAGGGTCGGAATACTGTTCACGATCTAACAGTGAACGTATGTCTAGGTTGAGCACCCCGAGTACGGCAATGCTCTCCTGCTTGGTCAGGTAACCCGGCACACTGAACCCACTTTCACAAGCTATTGGCGCTCTCAGTATATCCTTAGGCGCACGCAAACCTGCCAACTACTGTTCGATGTACCTTATTTTTGAAACTGAATCATGAGCGAACTTCCCGGCCGTACCTGCCCGATTCGCTACCACTATGGCGCAAGGGCCATCGCCTCAGCCCCTGTGAGCGAGACTGAGGTGCTATACGTCATTGGTGGGCTGTACGGAAACATTTATGCATTAAGATCGATACAAGCGCTGATCGCAGAGGACGCTCAAGGTGGCGCAAGGGTGCGCGCCTGCTTCAATGGCGACTTCAATTGGTTCAATGTGTCGGAACAAGACTTTGTCGAGATCAATCTGGGCGTTTCTCAGCACGACGCCATTGTCGGCAATGTCGAGGCCGAGTTGGCCAGCGATGATCTCTCGGCGGGTTGTGGATGCGCCTACCCCCCCCAGGTTTCGGACGAAGTCGTCGAGCATTCGAACAAGATCTTCGAGCGGCTACACGGTACAGCTTTGCGACACGCCGTCGTTCGACAGTATTTTCGGTCGCTTCCAATGTTTGCGCGCTATCAGATCGCAGGCCAACATGTGGGTATTGTGCACGGCGATTTTGAGTCGCTTGCGGGCTGGCGCTTTGATGTGAATTCACTCAGGAATGAAACTAGTCAGATCTGGCTCCAAGACGCTTTTCTCAAAGCCAAGGTCGATGTGTTTGCGAGCAGCCATACCTGTTTACCGGTTTTGAAGCAGCTCGATGAAATTTCTTTTCTCAAGCCCCTTGCGAGCTCTGAAGCGATACCCGTGCCCCGCGCTACTGTGGTGAAAGCAGTGATTAACAATGGCGCGGCAGGTATGCCTAACTTCACTAACACGCACTACGGTGTCATTTCTCGCATTGGTCTTCGTCCTGCGACGAAAAACGTCTTACACTCCGCCAGGGTTGGTGAACTTTATGTCGAAGCACTACGACTCGATTTTGATCATCTTGCCTGGAGCGCTCATTTTCTGAAAAGTTGGCCGAAAGGTTCTGAGGCGTACGAGTCCTATTTCGCAAGGATTTGTGACGGCCCCAGTTTTGACCTCGGGCAGGCCTATTGAGTGGCTTGCCTTCAGGGTGTGTGAATGAGAGGGCGTGTGCCATGACTTCAATTTCAAATAGACCTTCCATTTCGGCCTCAGACTCGCGGCCCGCAACGTGGGCGGCGACGCATTTGTCGGCGCCACTAGCTTTTCTAAATGGAGCCCGTCCTGAAGCGCCCGCATGGTTCGACCAAGCTCTGGCCATCACGCCAGAACGCAAACTGCTCACAGTTCAGAACGCGAACATCGAAACCTTGGCCTGGGGTCAGCGAGGCCTGCCAGGTATCCTGTTCATGCACGGCAATTCCGCGCATGCCGATTGGTATAGCTATATTGCGCCCTTGCTCGCGAAAGAGCACCGTGTGCTGGCGATTTCCTTTTCGGGCATGGGTGAGTCGCAATGGCGCGATCAGTACTCCGTGGGGCAATGGGCTGATGAGGCCTTGGCTGCTGCCGAGTTTGGTGGTTTGTTCGATAGCCCGACGAAGCCCGTTTTTGTGGGCCACTCCTTCGGGGGCTTTCCTTTGATGAATGCGACTTCCCGTTTTGGCGAGCGCTTGCGACTGGCTGTGATCGCGGACTCGCCGATTCGTACCCGTGAAGAACGCGAAGCGCGCTTGGATGAACGACCGCGCCGCGATTTCAAACCGCACCGTATCTACGCAAGCGCCGAAGAAGCGCTTGCTCGATTCCGTTTATTGCCTCCTCAGCCTTGTGAGAACCTTTATATTTTGGACCATATTGCGCGCACCTCGCTCAAGTCAGTTTCCATAGTTGAAAGTGGCCAACAGGGTTGGACCTGGAAATTTGATCCATGCTTGTTTCGGCATTTCAAGATGGGTCGACCGGGTGCAGATTTATCGCAGGCTCGCTGCCCTGTCGCTTGGTTGAATGGCGCACGCTCGAACTTGATTGATGACAAAGTTCGAGCGAATATTCAAACCTATTCCCCGTCCGGCTCACCTGTCATCGAACTGCCGGATGCCGACCATCATTTGATGATTGATCAACCCTTGGCCTTTGTTGAAGCGCTGCGCGGTCTTTTGTCACATTATTGATTGCTTTCAATTTGCGCCCTGCTGTGTTTTGCGTCAACGCTTTGCGTTGCTCCTTATCGTCCCTCGCGACAACCCTGTCCTTGATTCTTGCGCTTGGGGCCTCTCTCAATAGCCTCGATGCCTGGGCGCAAAACAATCCGGCCCAAGAGAGGTCTGTTCAAGCCAAATCACCGTCGGTGAAGGCCACTCAAACACCCCCCACAGCGAAGCTACCAGCTCCCTTTGAGGCCTTCCGTCGAGCAGGCATCCCACTTGCCGATGTAAGCCTCTTCGCTGCACCGGTTGATGAAGGTGACCCAGTCATCGCTCACAATGCGGATCAATCCTTTATCCTCGCCTCCACCGCCAAATTAGTGACATCGATGGCTGCGCTAGACATCCTCGGCCCAGGCTATCGCTGGCGAACCACCGCCTACTTGAATGGAGCGCTTGTGGACGGCGTGTTGACGGGAGACCTACTCATCGTCGGCGGGGGCGACCCGATCCTGACGAGTGATAAGTTGCGCGCCTGGTTTGTATTGATGCAAAAGCGCGGCCTCAAAGAGATCACTGGCAATATTGTGCTTGATCGTCGTCGCTTTTCGCTCATCGAAAAGGATCATGTCAATACACCGGTTCCTGCTTGGTACAACCCCCATCATGCCCAGCCCGACGCTTTAGTGATTGACGAGGGCGTGCTCAATGTCCTCATCGATTCTGGCCCGCAAGGTAAGACCATTCAACTTGAGCCAAATATCGATGGCATCGAGCTCGTGGACCAGACCAAGACTGTGAGCAAATGTAGTTTGGTGCGCAAGCCGCTTTCGGTCGATTTCGAGGAGGGTAGCCGCAATCGCAAACTCTTGCTGAGTGGTGAATGGGCGCAAGACTGTACGGCATTAAAGCTAGCCACCTCTCCCTGGGATCAAACCGAGTTCTCAAGCGCGGCGATCTTGGCCGCCTGGAAGCAGGCCGGAGGAAAGCTGACTGGTGCGGTGCTCGAGGCTCCTGAGCCCCCTAAGCTCATTCAAGCCAAACGCGGCAAACGAGCCATGAAGGCGCCACGGGCACGCAAGCCATTTTTGGTACTCGAGTCCAAACCGCTCGCTGAATCCGTCCGAGAGACCAACAAGTGGAGCAACAACTTGGTCAGTAGACATTTGTTGTTATCGCTTAGCACGCACTTTCCTCGGGAAGCTGCCACACTGCAAAACGCACAACAAGTTCTTGCACAATGGTTACTCCAAAAGGGCATCACAACCGAAGACATGACGGTGGAAAACGGCTCGGGCTTATCGCGCAATGAGCGCGCCAAGGCGCGCATCTTTTCAAGTTTGTTGAAAGAGGCTTGGAGCGCGAAATACGAAAAGGATTTCAAGGCGAGCCTGCCCATCGTGGGTGTTGATGGCACCATGGCTAGCCGTCTCAAGCAGTCCCTAGCGAATGGCAGAGCCTGGATCAAGACCGGCACGTTGAATGATGTTCGCTCGGTCGCGGGCTATGTCACAACGAAAGACAGTAAAACCTATACTTTAGTGGCGATAGTGAACCATGCCAATGCGAATCGCGCGGTGCCCGCCTTGGACGCTTTTATTGAATGGTTACAGACTGGCGCACCCACTACCGAGAAATAGGCTTCACGGACTCGGGTGCTTGCCTTCGACCCAACCCGTTGGTAAGTACTTTAAGTCTTCTGGCTCATCAATATCATGAAGCTCTGGGAACACTTGGACGGTCCGTTGTAGTGCTCGAAACTTTTCAAGCGTGACGCGCAACACCGTACTGGTGCTCCACGCTACTCCCTGAAACACAGACGGGTCGAAGCGTGACAGGCCAATCGCTGGATAGCCTCCATCGGCCGCCGCCGCAATCACTGCATCATGTGTCCTTAGGGCTTGGGCCATGCTACGCAAATAGCTCGCATCGCAAGAGGGGCAATCGGTGCCGATTAATAGGACGGACTCCCCGCCAGCCAATGTACGTGCGCAGGCGCGTGCCATGCGTTCACCCAGGTCGCCCTCGCCCTGGTTTGTGATGATGACGCTTTGGGAAATGTTCAACTCAGCCCAAATCGCATCTTCGAAAGGCGATACGCAAAGCTCCACCGGACCAAGCTTGGCCTCTAGCGCTTTCGCCAGGGCTTCGGCCAACATGCGTCGTGCTAAATCCGCGGCACCTTGCCGACCCAAGACAGGAATCATGCGAGTTTTGGCAAGCCCAGGCCGAGGCGCTTTCGCGAAGACGACGATACGAACTGCGCGCCGAGGCGACATCGTGGTGAGCTCCTTCATCGACGGTAACGCTCGGCAAGCTTTACCGGGTCCGCACCGAAAAAATAGGCGAGGCGCAGGCTCCACATCAAGACAATCGTGCGCCACACGCCGTTCGCTTCCCAGCGACGCCCCGAGGTCGTGACCTTTTCATACAGGCAAATCGGTCGACTCCTGGCTTTGATTCGCTTACAGAATTCGATGTCTTCCATCAAGGCTTGTCGGGGGAATCCACCCACTTGTTGGAACGCTTGTCGACGTACGAAAATGGCCTGATCCCCGGTCGCAATTCCCGTCCAAGCGGAGCGAATATTCATCAGATTGGCGACCACTCGGAGCATCACCGGGCGACCCGAAATACGAACGTTGAAACGGCCCCAGTGGCGAGCGTCACGCGCCAAGCCTTGCAGAATGGTTTGATCGGCTTGCTCGGGAAGTTGCGTGTCGGCATGTAAAAACAGCAAGACTCCTCCCTTTGCAGCTTGGGCGCCAAGATTCATTTGCGCGGCGCGACCTGGCTCCGAAATGAGTACCGTCAGCCCAGCACTACGGGCGATCGCCACTGAATCGTCCTGACTACCGCCATCCACCAAAATCACTTCGCAGGCGCGCTCCTGATACTTGAGAAGTTGCGCAAGCATGCTCGGCAAACCCGCTGCTTCATTCAAGATGGGGACAATGATTGAGAGGCGTTGCACCAAACCCCCGCAACGATTGCTAGTTCAGCGCACCGCCACAACTCGAACCCGAGCCCGCTGTGCATCCAAAACAGTGATCAGCCACACGAATATTGGCCCCTTCAGGATTAGCTTGTAGCAGGTCCTTCAAATGAGCTCGTCCCCGACCAGGAATCAAGATCGGTGCCGGTAGGCCAAGTTGCTGATTAAAATCACAGTCGTACAAATAGCCCTGCCAATCAACGCTCAGCAAGCTCTTGCACATGACCTGAGGCAGGGTCGCTTCGTTGTAATTAGCTTTGAGCAGTTCCATGTAAGGCCTGAACTGCCCCTTCGAAACCAAGGTGGAACCAAACCGTTGAATCGGCATATTGGCGAGCGCAAACAGCTCATTGAACTCAATACCAAAATGCTTGGCGAGTTCACGCTTGTAGTCGGCTTGGAGCCCTGCTTGCGCTGGGGGCAACACTGCTCCTTGTGGGTTGTAGACCAAGTTTAGTATCAGGCCGGTACCGGCTTTGCCATAGCCTAGGCCATTCAGCTTTTGAAGTGCGGCGATACTCTTGTCGAACACACCGGTGCCACGCTGACGATCTACATTTTCAAGCGAATAGCAAGGCAGGGAGGCCACCACTTCAACCTTGTGTTCGGCTAGGAACTCGGCCAGTGTTTCCTGGCCAGGCTCGAAGAGAATGGTGAGATTGCACCGGTCAATCACCTTCACGCCAAGTTCAGTCGCAGCCTTGACCAGAGCCCGAAAACCTTCATGCAACTCGGGTGCGCCGCCGGTGAGATCCAAGGTGCTTAGGCCTCGGGCTTTCAACACCTGCGGAATCAGCGCGAGTGATTCGGCATCCATCATTTCGGTGCGATTCGGTCCGGCATTGACATGGCAATGCAGGCAAGACTGATTGCACTTATAACCAATATTGACCTGCAAGGTCGTCAAGCGACCCCGCTGAATGGCCGGAAAATCACTGACTTGTAAAAGCGGTAAAGTAGCGTGCACCTAGATTCTCTCTGTTTTTCGACCGGGGGGGGCCACGGTCGAGCGCTATGGAACGGGGCCTGAGGAACATTGTAGTCGAGCCTGTAGGATTCGCCTTACGCAATCAGGCCTGAGCGGGCCAGCCCCTCAAATTTCCAGAGATTCACCACCTTCCAAGCATGTCCCACACCACCCTCATCGAAAATTACCCGGAACTGATTCTTAGCCTTGATGATTTACTCGCCTTAGAAGCCTTATCAACCAAGCATGTGCTGCCCTATCACGAAGGCCAGCTTGTTTTCCGGTCGTGGGGAGCGGGCAAGGCGGTCGTACTGCTACATGGGGGCTCAGGCAGTTGGAACCATTGGGCCCGCAATATCCGGGCCTTAGTCGAGTCGGGCCGCGAAGTCTGGATCCCCGACATGCCAGGCTTTGGCGAGTCTAGCGCCCCGTTGAACGGCCAAGACGCCGATGTTCTCCCTGAGCCTTTGGAGCAGGCGCTTGAGGGCCTACTCGGAGAGCGCCCATATGATCTTGTTGGCTTTTCTTTTGGCAGCATGGTGGCCGCCTTGATGGCCCAGCGACGCCCCAAGAAAGTTAATAAATTGGTGCTGATGGGCGCTCCCGCCCTGGGCGTCAACAACAAGCGCCCGTTTGCTTTGCGCCCATGGCTAGACACGCCAGAAGGCCCGCAACGTGATCGAATTCATCGCCACAACCTAGGTGTATTGATGCTCTCTCGGCCGGAAGCGGTGGACGAACTCTCTGTTGCCATTCACGGTATGAACCTGGCCCGTGATCGCATGCATCGTCGTCGCCTCGCCTATAGCGACATCTTGCTTCGAACCATTCAGGCCATTGATACGGCCATCTACGGCATTTGGGGCCGGGACGATGTCTTGTATCGCGGACGGGAAGAAGCACTAGCGACGCAACTCGGCCTGGCGCGCAACCTACAGTCCCTAAAATTTATCGATGCGGCCGGACATTGGGTGCAGTATGAGGACCCTATCGGTTTCGCCGAAGCGTTGGACGCGGCCCTGATTTGATACACTCATTCTTGTAATCAACTATCACATTAAGAACACCGATGACCGCCCTACTCGCCTTTGTCATTGCCTACTTAATTAGCACACTTCTCATCGGCGTTTACGCCGGCACCCGAGTCAAAAACTCCACCGATTTCGCGCTGGCAGGGCGAAGCCTACCGCTGATCATGGTGATCACCACCACGTTTGCGACCTGGTTTGGTGCGGAAACAGTCTTGGGCATCAGTGCTAAGTTTGTGACAGGCGGTCTGGGGAGCGTGGTTGAAGACCCCTTCGGTGCGTCAATGTGCCTGATTTTCGTGGGCGTGTTTTTTGCGGGCAAGCTTTACAACATGAACTTGCTCACGATTGGCGACTTTTACCGGCAGCGCTATGGCAAAACTGTGGAGATTCTTTGCTCGATCGCTATTATTTTGTCCTATCTAGGCTGGGTCGCCGCACAAATTACGGCGCTAGGCTTGGTCTTTAGCATCGTGAGCCAGGGCGCCATCAGCCCAGAGGTCGGTATGGCGATTGGCACATTATCCATCCTCATTTACGTCATGTTTGGCGGCATGTTGGCCGTCGCCTGGACCGACTTTATTCAGATGATTACCTTGGTCGTAGGCCTCTCGATCATTGCCTATATCGCGAGTGAGGCGGCTGGTGGTGCTGGTAAGGTGCTGGCCTTAGCGAATGAGCGTGATCTGTTCAACATGCTGCCGGAACCCAAGCTGAAAGATGTCATGTTCTTTATCGCGGCGGCCATCACCATGATGCTGGGCTCTATTCCTCAGCAAGATGTGTTTCAACGTGTCATGTCGGCCAAGAATGTCAAGACCGCTCAGCGTGGCGCCGTGATCGGCGGACTCTGCTATTTGGCATTCGCGTTTGTGCCCATGTTTACGGTACTGTGCGCTGTATTGGTGATGCCGGAGGAAACCAAGCAGCTGCTGGCCAGCGATCCGCAAAAGGTTTTGCCGACCTTGATTTTGAAGACCATGCCTTTCGCCGCCCAAGTGATTTTTTTTGGGGCTTTACTCTCGGCGATTCAATCCTGTGCCTCGGCGACCTTGCTAGCACCAAGCACTAGTTTTATCGAAAATATTTACAAGAACCTGAAACCTAAACTCACCGACAAAGAAGAGTTGTTGGGCTTTCGTGTCGCCTTACTGGTGTTTACGGCCTGTGTGCTTGGCTATGCCATCGTGATGCGGGGCACACCCATTTATGAAATGGTCTCCAGTGCCTACCAAGTAACACTGGTGTCCGCGTTCATGCCCCTCACTTGTGGGCTGTACTGGAAACGCGCCACTGAAGTGGGGGCTGTTGCCTCGATCATATTGGGGATTGGCAGTTGGCTCGTCGTCATGTTTTCGCCCCTAGGCGCGCACATCCCTGCGCCGCTGGCAGGCCTCGTCATGGCGGCCGTTGGCATGGTGGTGGGCTCACTCATGAGCCAAAGAAAAGACAGGATGCTCGCAGGCAGTAGTTCGGCTCCTTAAGTGACCGGCTACACTTCGAACATGATGCAATCCATCTTAGCCATCAGTGTCGGAGCCTCTCTCGGCGCAGTGCTGCGTTGGTTCCTCGGCTTAGCGCTCAACGCGGCTTTTCCATTGATCCCCTTGGGAACCCTTACCGCTAATCTGGTGGGCGGTTACTTGATTGGTCTGGCGCTCGCGATTTTCGCGGCCCATCCGACGATCTCGCCGGAGCTTCGCTTACTCATCATCACTGGCTTTCTAGGCGGACTCACCACCTTCTCGACGTTTTCGGCGGAAGTCACGACCTTGCTCCAACAGGGCAAGCTGCTTTGGGCAGGGGGAGCCATTGCCGTACATGTGGTTGGGTCACTGCTGATGACTTTGTTAGGACTTGCAACAGGCCAGGCGCTTAAGGCCTAGAGATCTGTTGCGGGAAGAACTTGCAGCGTACGCACGGTCGAAAAAACAATCAGTGCGGCCTGAATACAAAAACCAAACAGCGACAATGCCAAGCAGGCAGCCTCTCCCAAATGCAACCCGACTACACCGCCAAGCGCTGCACCCAAAGGCCTTACACCGGCGTTGACGGTCAAGAAAATCGCGGAGACCCGGCCAAGCATGGCGCCAGGCGTCCCGGATAGCAACAAAAACGGTAGGGTTTGAATGGTCGCCAGAAAGCCAATCTCACCTGGGCCTGAGTTCAGCTTGAGTACGGCGACCAAGGGTACGGCAGCAAGGCTTAGCTTCTCAGCCGCTTGCGCAGCAAGGTTAGACCACGCGAGGGGAATAAAGGCCTGCGGGAGTGGCTTGTCTTTTTTCATAGCTTTTTCATCGTTATTACTGGTTCGATAGTAGCGTGTCAATGAACCTCAGGCTGGCGGTTTTCGGACTTGATAAGATACACTCCAAGTCGAGTCAACAGCACCCATCTCGTCCCGTTTTGACCCGACCTTAAGGACATCCAGCATCCCTTCCCCCAGCCTCTATCCGAGCGAAGCCACGCGACGACTCATCCCCTTCATTGTCGCGGCCCCTTTGTTCTTACAAAACTTGACTGGCTCAATCTTGGCGACGGCGCTCCCCAGCTTGGCACAGGCACTGGGCTCGGATGTACTTCATCTCAACTTGGCGATCACGCTCTACCTTCTGAGTGTGGCGGTGAGCTTGCCTCTGGCCGCCTGGGCTTGCGAGCGGGTCGGACCGCGCCGACTATTCTGTGCCGCCTTGCTGATTTTTTGCCTAGGCTCTATCTTCGCCGCGCTGAGTCAAAGCCTGTGGCACCTAGCCAGTGCGCGAGTCTTCCAAGGCATTGGTGGAGCGATGATGCTACCTGTCGGTCGCTTGATTTTGCTGAGGAGTATGCCCCCCGACGAAATCGTGAAGGCAACCATTTGGTATACGGTCCCCCCGGCCATTGGCGCCATCATCGGCCCCTTGGTCGGTGGCTTCGTAGTCACTTATTTAAGTTGGCAGTGGTTGTTCCTGATCAATGTTCCGCTTGCATTGATTGCCTGTTTTCTTGCCTTAAAGTTACTCGACAAAGACGGTCCAGGCCAGAATATTCCCTTGGATTTCGCCAGCTATGCACTCCTGGCGCTATCGCTTGTGGGCATGCTGTCGGGCCTCGCTGGCAGTGGCAAAGGTTTGTTGCCCATGACACTGTGTATCGCTCTGGTCTTGGGGGGACTAGGCCTTGCATGGGTTTACTTGCAACATGCCAAACGAGCCGAGCACCCAGTGATGGACTTTTCGTTGCTCCGCTTTCCAACCTTCAACGCATCAATTGTCGGCGGCATGGGCATTCGCGCAGGTCAAGGCGCGATACCTTTTGTGCTGCCATTGCTGTTTCAAATTGGTTTCGGTCTGAGTCCCTTAATTGCCGGGAGCCTAATCTTTGTGTCAGGCGTCGGCTCGCTACTCACTCGACCGGTGTTGACCCTAGCCATCCGACGCTACGGCTTTCGTCACATGCTCATTGGCGCCACCATTTTGTGTAGTCTGCTTTACTTTAGTTTCGCGCTTCTTCGGCCAGGCATGTCATATCCCTTGATAGTTCTCTTGCTCTTACTCAGTGGCGCATCGAGAGGCATGCTCTTGGTGGGAATGAACACCTTGGGCTATGCTGAAATACCCAAGCCCAAAATGAGCTATGCCACGGCCCTGTCCACCATGGCGCAGCAGGTCTCCAATACCTTTGGCGTGGCTCTCGCGGTGCTGCTCCTCAATCTGGCCATGCAATGGCGCGGCTCAGAAGTCCTTAAGGCGGAAGATTTTTGGGTGGGTTTCGTCGTGCTGGGCATTCTCAATTCGCTGGCACTGTTCTACTTTTGGACGCTTCCAGCCAATGCGGGGGCCGAACTGACGCCTACGCAAGATTCGTCCCCTTGAATTATCGTAGTCTTGGACCCATCGTAAGTTGAGCGGAAGCTTCTAAGCGATAAAACTGAATTTCCCAAAGCATCCAAATCATGTTGAAACCCCTTCAAACGAAACCTTTGAGACAAAGTGCGGTGGCGACGGTTGTGCTCGCCTCATTCACGAGTCTGCTGATCGGCGCCACTCCCTTGCTTGCCCAAACGAAAAGCACAGCAAGCACTTCAAACACTAGCAAGATTCAACCCCGGGCCGTAACGCCACGCGGCCCACTCTTGGCAGACGAGCAGCTTATCGTCAACCTCTTCGAGACGGCCTCGCCCTCGGTGGCCTACATCACGACCGAAGTGGTGCAAACCGATCTTTGGCAACGCGCAGAAGTGAGTCAAGGAGCAGGTAGCGGTTTTGTGTGGGATACGGCCGGCCATGTGGTGACCAACAACCATGTCATTCAAAATGCACGACGGGTCTTTGTGCAACTGGGCGCTGGGCAGGCGATCGAAGGCAAGGTTGTGGGCAGCGCACCCGAGTATGACCTTGCGGTGATCCAACTCTCGCGAGTGCCCGCAAACATACGCCCCATCCCCCTGGGTGAAAGTCATAACCTCAAGATCGGTCAATCGGTCTACGCGATTGGCAACCCCTTTGGGCTGCAACGCACTCTCACGGCCGGCATCATCAGCGCCTTGGATCGTGAATTACCCACCACCGACTACCGTGAGGTGGCCGGAGTAATTCAAACCGATGCAGCCATCAACCCAGGCAACTCCGGTGGGCCCTTGCTGGACAGTGCCGGGCGATTAATTGGTGTGAATAGTGCGATTCGTTCCGCAAGTGGTAGCTCCGCTGGGATTGGTTTTTCGATTCCGGCCGACCTGGTGAACAGAATTGTTCCGGCCCTGATCAGTCGAGGGCGCGCGCCCTTGCCGGGGATTGGTTTCAATCCAGTACGCCCAGAACTCGTTGCTCGCGCCGGCATCTCTGGTGTGGTGATTGCGCAGCTGGACCCGAAAGGCCCCGCAGCCCAGGCGGGACTCATTGCCTACAACCCGAAGACCGGTGCCCTGGGAGATGTCATTATCGCCGTCAACCGCAAGCCTGTCGCAAGCCTCAGCAGCTTCGTAGGTGAACTCGACAAGGTGGGTATTGATCAGACGGTTGCTTTAACAGTCGCTCGAGACGGCAAAACAGAGCGTCAGGTCACGGTCAAGATTATTGACGTCCGCCGCTAGTTTGCTGAGGTTCGACGATCTCGCTTTTAAGAGACAGGTTACTTCGCAAAAGCCTTACGCGAGCCATCTTCGAACAAGGCGTCGTCTCTCACCTGGCCACCCGCTTCATTTAACTCGCGCTCGCGGGTCAACTGGCCTTGCTCATTGTAAACGCGCAACAAACGAAGACGACCTTGATCGTC
>JAYVKZ010000301.1:0-14149 GCA_043767985.1 Betaproteobacteria bacterium | reverse complement strand
GAGCAAATGTTCAGCATCATCGACAAAGGTGTACACCACGGGTATCACCAGTAAGCTGAGAAAGGTGGACGTGATCAAGCCACCAATCACTGCGACTGCCATCGGTGAGCGAAAGCTAGGGTCAACACCGATACCCAGCGCAATAGGTAACATCCCCGCCCCCATGGCAATGGTAGTCATGATGATCGGCCGCGCGCGTTTGCTACAAGCATCAACCAGCGCCTCAAAGCGCGACAAGCCACGGTCACGGCGCGCCATGATGGCGTATTCCACCAGCAAAATGGAGTTCTTCGTGGCCACACCCATCAGCATAATGAGGCCAATGAGTGATGGCATAGAGAAGGCCTTGTGGGCCACCAGAAGTGCGACGAAGGCGCCGCCTAATGACAATGGCAAAGCAGCAAGAATCGTCACCGGCTGCACAAAATCTTTGAACAGCAATACCAACACGGCGTAGATACAAAACACACCGATCAACATTGCCAACCCGAAGCTCTCGAACAACTCACTCATCGCCTCGACGTCACCCAACTCAGCACGCTTCACAGAGGGCGGTAGCGATTTGATGGAGGGCAGCGCATCGACCTTGGCCAGAACCTCGCCAAGTTGCATGCCGTTTAATTCGACTTCCATTTGCACATTGCGGCTCCGGTCGTAACGATCAATTTGCGCAGGGCCGGTATCGAGGCTGAGCGTTGCCACGCTGCCGAGCATGACATTACCGGTGCCATTGTTAATACCAGGCCTACCGGGCACCGCCAAGCGTTCAATCAGGCTTAAATCTTCGCGGGCCGACTTGGGCAAGCGCACCACAATCGGAATTTGCCGCTGTGGAAGATTGAGCTTCGCCAAGCCTTGATCATAGTCGCCGGTGGTGGCGATTCTCAAAGTGTCCGCAATCGCACTGGTGGTCACGCCGAGATCAGCCGCCTTGGCCGAGTCAGGATGAATAATCAATTCGGGTCTTTGCAAGCTCGCACTCGAGATAATGTTGCCCACACCTGGAATGGTGCGCATCTCGCGCTCGACTTGCTGGGCTGTTTTGAGTAACGCGGCACCATCGTCACTGGCGAAGGCAATGATGAGCTTTTCGCCCGCACCGCCGTAGCCGACTGTGGTACGCACGGCGGGCAGGGCCGCAAGCCCATCGCGTAACTTGGACTCAATTACCTGCTTGCTATAACTGCGATTATCCCGATGCGTGAGCTTCAATTGCATGCTCGCTTTGCGCGCTTCTGGTGCACCGCCCGGAGCGAAAGGATCGCTACCGGCAGTACCGCCGCCAATCGTTGTGTACACCAATTTCACATCAGGGTTGGCACTCACAATTTTGCGAGCGGCCTCGGCGACATCACGAGTTTGCTCGAAAGTTGAGCCGGGGGGTAGCTCCAAGCTCACCTGGGTTTGCGCAGCATCATCAGGGGGAATAAAGCCTTGCGGCAGCAAAGGCACCAAGGCAATTGACCCCGCAAAAAAGGCAGCGGCTAAGAATGCGGTGATCCAGCGGTGGTGCAAACACCAGTGCACCATACGAAGGTAGGTACGCATCACCCAGCCATCGGCCTCAGCATGCGCTTTGGGCTTGAGTAAGTAGGCCGCCATCATGGGGGTCAGCAAACGTGCCACCACCAAACTCATGGTCACGGCAATCGCTGCCGTCCAGCCAAACTGCTTGAAGAACTTTCCGGGAACACCCGCCATAAAGGCCGTTGGCAAAAATACCGCCACCAGAGTAAAGGTGGTGGCGACCACCGCCAAACCAATTTCCTCAACCGCCTCCTTCGCGGCAACGATGGGGGATTTTCCTTCTCTCAGGTGCCGGACAATGTTTTCGATCTCCACAATCGCATCGTCCACCAAGATACCGACGACCAGCGCGAGAGAAAGCAGGGTGACCACGTTCAAAGAGAAATCCAGGTAATGCATACCAATGAATGTAGGTAGCACGGATAAAGGTAGGGCCGTGGCGGACACAAAAGTTGCGCGCCAATCTCGCAAGAACAACCACACCACGATCACTGCGAGAATCGCGCCCTCAAACAACAACAGCATCGAGCCTTCAAAGCCTTCGCGAACAATGTCCACAAAGTTAAAGGACTCGACGAACTCGACGCCCGAATGATTGACCTTGAATGTCTCCAAGGCCTTGGCCACACCATCAGCCACTTCCAGCTCACTAGCGCCGCGACTGCGGATGATCTCGAAGCCCACGACCGGCTTGCCGTCGAGATAGGCCGCCGAGCGACGTTCGGCCACAGTGTCTTGCACACTGGCGATGCGATCCAGGCGAACCTTGCGACCATCATTTAAAGGGATTTCGAGTTGAGCAAGTTCGGCGGCACTGCCGACCGTGTTGATGGTGCGCAGGCTTTGCTCACCGCCGCCCACATCCAAGCGCCCTCCTGAGGCTTCGCCTTGCACGCGCTTTAACTGACGAGAGATTTCAGCCACCGTGGCGTTGAGCGCAGACAGCTTGGCAGGATCAAGCTCGACCCTCACTTCTCGAGTAACACCACCCACCCTCGCGACTCGCCCGACCCCTTTGACCGCAAGGATGGCCTTACTGACTTCGTTATCCACTAACCAGGACAGGGCTTCTTCATCGAGACGGCTGGAGCTGACTGAATAGCTCAAGATGGCAGCACCAGCCAGATCCACCTTGGAGATGATCGGATCTTTCAAATCGCTAGGTAGCTCCGAACGCACTCGGCTCACGGCATCGCGCACGTCATTGGTGGCATCGGCGATAGATTTCTCAAGCTTAAACTCGGCGGTGACGCTCACGACACCGTCTTGAATACGGGTATAGATGTGCTTGACTAGCGACAGCGTAGCGATGGAGTTCTCAAGCTTGCGGGCCACTTCGCTCTCGAGCTGCGCAGGGGCGGCACCAGGCATATTGGCAGTGACAGTGACTGTCGGCAGGTCGATGTCAGGAAAGTTTTGAACCTTCATCGCCTTGAAACTCATCCAACCCAAACCGGTGAGCAGAATGAACAGCAAGATCGAGGGAATTGGATTACGAATCGACCAGGTTGAGAAATTAAAGGATTCATTCATGGGAGTTCCTTCACCACGTTTTGCACCCGAACCAAGTCGCCATCATTGAGGAACCCAACGCCATTGACCACGAACTGAGCAGAGGCAGCCAGTCCCTTGACAATTTCAATACGGTCACCAATACGCTGTCCGGTCTCGACCTTCACCAATTTAACCCGATCAGCACTCTCCATCACAAACAAGTTGCTAAAGCCATCACGGCGCGAGATGGCCGATTGGGGTACGGTCAAAGCATTGCTCCGTCCAAGCTCAAACATGCCCTTGACCAACATGCCCGACTTCAAGGCACCGCTATTGGGAAGGTCCACGTAAATCAGTGCATTGCGCGTTTGCGCATCAACGGTCGGCGCAATCATGCGAATCTTGCCGCGTACTTGGGTGAGATCCGGCGCATCGACCAGTACCGACTGACCCACCTTGATTTGGCTCAGCTCTGAGGCGGTGATTTCACCGCGCCACTCCAAGCGCCCTTGCCGAATCAGGCGGAACAATTCTTGCCCCGGCTGAACGACAGCACCTAAAGTCGCGGTGCGCGCCGAAATCACACCAGCATCCGAGGCCAGGATCTTGGTATAGCTCAGGCGAAGCTCTTCGGCTTTGATGCGCGAGCGAGCCGCTTCGAGCCTGGCCTGAGCGGTTTTTTCGGCAGTGAAGAATTGGGCAACTTGCTGGGCGCTGATGGCACCAGTTTGATCCAACTGGCGGCCGCGCTCGGCGTTGGCTTTGGCGTCGGCAAGGTTCGCTTCGGCCTCAGCGACCTGCGCCTTGAGGTTGATCAAGTCAATTTGGACACTGCTTGGCGACAGGCTCGCCAGCACCTGGCCTTTACGCACGACATCGCCAACGTTGACATTCACTTCGGTGAGCTTCAGGCCGCCGACCTCGGCGCCAACACTGGCTTCCTGCCACGGTGCGACTAGGCCATTGGCGGACAGGCCTTGGCTTAGACCCATACTTTTCGCACTGGCGGTCGTCACCGTCAACGCGGGCTTGCCGGCCTTAGTCGGAGCATCCTTCGCGCCAGGTGTCGCAGGTGTTTTGCCTGACTCTTGCCCAGCGCTCTTGGGCGCATTCGCGGCTGAATCTTTCCCCGAGGAACCGTCAGCCTTGTCGCTCTTATTACAGGCATTGAGAGAAAGAACCGCGCCGAGGAGGCCAAGGGCCGCCAACGAAATCAGTGTCTTGGATTTAGATTGCTTTTGCTTCATGATGTTTGACTATGATTTAAGTGAACCTTGAGCGTTGCCATCCCAGCCACCGCCCATTGCCTTATAGAGTGCAATCCATTGCAGACTTCTATCGCGTCGTAATTGAATCAAATTGAGTTGCGCGGCGATGGTTTGACGACGTGCTTCTTGCAGTTCGATGAGGTTGCCAACACCCACGCGGTAACGAGTTTCCGCTGCGGCCAAGTACGCTTGAAAGTCTTTGATTGCGGCCTCGGCCTGAGCCTGTCTTTGGGTCGCGGAATCCAGACGTAACATCGCCTCTTCCACTTCACGCACGGCCATGCGTGCTTTGAATTGATACTGCGCACTCAGCTCCGTATAGCGCGCCGCCGCCACATCGACATTGGCTTGGCGTCGTCCGGCATCGAAGATTGGCAGACTCAAAGCCGGGCCGAACCCCCAGGCTAGCCCGCTACCCGTCTCTCCACCGCTTACACCACCAAACCTCAAGGCGCCCCAACCGATGTTGCCGCTGAAGGTTAGCTTGGGTTTGCGATTGGCCTCGGCCACACCCACATCCGCGGCCAGTGCGGCGAGTTCTCGCTCGAGTGAGGCAAGGTCGGCGCGTTGTGCCAAGGTTTGTGCGGGTAAGGTAGTGATTGAGAAAGCGGGTGCACTCGCGCTTCGCACTGCGGGTGCGGCCTTGGCCATGAGTTCGAGGAGGTCGGCTTCTTTCGCTGCGCTGAGAAACCCGAGTGCCTTGAGCAGCAACTTGCATTCGCCCTGCTGGGCAATCACTTGGTTACGACTATTAGCAAGACTCGCGCGCAGCAGCGCCCCGTCGGCAGGTGCCGTCAGGCCGACTTTGATTTTTTGTTCGGTGAGGTTTACCGTGCTAGTGAGCGCTGCGACGTCCTCTTGCAAGGCTGCGCTCAGCTCCAGGCATTGCTGATAGCTCACGTAGTTGCTCGCCACTTCGCTCGCCAGGCTCACCCTGGCTTCATGCCAGTCCAGTTGCCGAGCGGTGTAGCGACTTGTCGCACCTTCCCTACCCCGTGCGAAGCCGCCGAACAGGTCCAACTCCCAACTTGCGTCAATGCTTGTAGACAGCTGCGTTCTTGGGGTACCGAACGGAGGAATGCCGAGAGCCGCGCGCCGAACGCTGTTGTTTAGATCGACACTGGGCAAAGTACTAGCCCCGGCAATCACTAACTGTGCCCGGGCCTGCTCAATTTTGGCAGAGGCTTGCGCCAAGGAGCTACTTTCGGCCTGAGCCATGGCTTGCAATGTGGCCAGCGCCGGGTCGTTCCACTGGGCCCACCAAGTATTGAGTTGGGCTTGTTCACCACCATGTGGCAAGGGGGCCTGCCAGGCGGGTTCTAATTTTCTCGCGACGGCTTCTACGGTCGCTTTGCTTTCGGGAATCTTGGGCGCGGCACAGGCGCTTAAAAGCGTAAGAACGACGCTGACAGGTATCAGGGCAAGCGCCGCTGGGGTCCATAGCGTGGAGCGCCTTTGTAGGCTTGAGGTGATGGGGGTTGAGATCGCAGGCATCACTTATCTACCTTAGGTTCACGACTATTTTTTTCGGCCTGAACAATGCCGCAGGCGGCGCGCACGAGCGATTCAATCAAGTCATCAATCGCCTTTGGCCCTTGAATGAGTTCTGGTGCAAAGGCTTCAACAAAATCGCTCTGTACATAGAAATCCATAGCCAGCCCAAACATCATGAATGCGATTCTTTGGATCGCAGGATCGGCTCGTTCAGCTCGGGCGAGACTTGAGGGATCAATTTCTCGATGGATGCGCCCCAAGACCGAGAGGTGGATCGGCAGGGCAATTTCTTGAATAAAGCTGGCCAGTATGCCGCTTGGTTCGACCATTTCGCGGTGATGCATCCGCATCACCAAGCGGGCACGTTGCCCGTCTTGCGAAAGAGCCGATAACAAGCTGCGATAGAAGGCTCGCGCAAACTCCTCAAAACTCAGTGAAGGATTGTTCAGCGCTTCAGCCGCTGAAAGCAGCTCTTTGACGGGGATGGTAAAGGCTTCCCGGTACAGCCCCGACTTGTCACCAAAGTGATAAGAAATTGCCGCTAGATTGGTTTTCGCATGATCAGCCAGTTCGCGAACCGAGACCGATTTGAAGCCCTTTTCTCCAAAGAGTCGGATCGCTGCATCGACCAAGCGCAGTCTGGTCGCCAACCCGCGCTGTTCGCGCAGGTCTGAGGGGCATAGTCTTTCTACGATATTCTTAAGCATGTATTCAAACGTTCGTTTCAATGAATTTAGAACAATATCAAACGTTTGTTTGAAATGCAAGTCTTAGATGCGCGAATGGAGTTCAACCGCCATGGGCCATCACTGGAGTTAGATACGCACTATCTTGCATAACAAAGAAAAACGAATTTGAAAACTTCGCTTGCATTCCTCATGAAAATGTACTATATTTCCCAAATGCAGGAGAGTGTCGTGTATGCAGCAATATATTGCATTTACGTCCACCGAAGGCGCAAACTCCCATAAACGCTCAGGTCACCACCACTGTATTTTTTTGAAAGCCGTCTGGAGAGCCTCCTGAGTTAAAAGGAGCACCGAAGGAGCAAACGTCAAGCCTGTTAGGGGAGACGCGAATCTCTCAGGTATCGAGGACAGGGGGAGCGGCATGGTCTGGATGAAGCTTCGATGCTGCATCCAGGCAAGCCCAACTTTCAAAAGGTTCGCAAATGCACGTCCTCGTCCTAGGTAGCGGATTGCTCGGTGTCAGCTCCGCCTATTACCTCTCCCAGCTCGGCCACGAAGTCACTGTACTAGACCGCCAAGCTAATCCAGCCGCCGAAACCAGCTTTGCCAATGGCGGCCAAATTTCGGTCAGCCATGCCGAACCTTGGGCCAATCCAAGTGCACCACTCAAAGTGCTGCAATGGCTGGGCAAAGAAGACGCACCTCTACTTTTTCGCCTGCGCGCCGATATGCGCCAATGGCTGTGGGGCTTGCAGTTCATTCGCGAATGCACGCCAGCGCGCACCCGCCACAACATCAAACAGATTGTGCAATTGGGCACCTATAGCCGCGCCATGTTGAGCGAACTGCGTAAGGCGACCGGTTTGAATTACGACCAGCGCACCCAGGGTATCTTGCATTTCTACACTTCGCAAAAGGAGTTCGATGGCGCGCTCGGGCCCTCCGAGCAAATGCGTGAATTGGGCTGCGAGCGTCATGTCATTAGTGCAGACGAAGCACTCAGGCTCGAACCCGCGCTGCGCCATATCCGCCCGCAGCTAGCAGGTGCAACCTACACCGCTGAAGATGAGTCTGGCGACGCCAATCGCTTTGCTCGCGAATTAGTAAAACTATGCCAAACTTCCGGTGTTAAATTTTTGATGAGCCACACCATCACTGCGCTGCGCGAGGCGGCAGGCAAGATCGATCATGTGGAAGCCACCGATAGTGAAGGACGCTTTCAACGCATTCGCGCCGATGCCTATGTGCTGGCTATGGGCAGCATGAGCCCGATCTATGCCGAGCCTCTGGGTATTCGTTTACCAATCTACCCTGCCAAGGGCTACTCGGTGACCATGCCGGTGAAAGACGCGAGCATGGCGCATCAGGTGAGCCTCACCGACGATGAGTTCAAACTTGTGTTCTCACGGCTCACCGGTCCAACAGGTGATCGATTGCGTATCGCGGGCACCGCAGAATTAAACGGCTATGACCGCGACTTGAACCGCGTGCGCTGCGAAGCCATCGTGCGTCGCGTGGAGCAACTTTTTCCAGGCGCAGGCGATGCAACCCAGGCGAGCTTCTGGACTGGATTACGTCCAGCCACGCCCAGTAATGTACCGATCATAGGCGCCAGCAAGATCAACAATCTCTTTCTCAATACCGGTCACGGCACACTCGGCTGGACCCATGCCTGCGGCTCGGGTAAAAGCATTGCCCGCATTGTCAGTGGCTTGGCCCCTGAGGTGGATTTCGCTTTCACCGGTATGAGTCATTAATTTATTTTTTCAACTCTAAGGAAACCTCATGAAAAGCTGGAACAAAATCTTGATGTTGCTTGGCGCGGCCTTTGCGCTAGTGACGCTGTCGCCCTTGGTGAGCTCACAAACCTTCCCCACCAAACCATTGACTATGATCGTAGCCTTTCCCCCAGGCGGTGGCTCTGATGTGATGGGCCGCATGGTCGCCAAGGGCATGCAAGAAGTGTTGGGTCAAAAACTTGTCGTTGAAAATGTCGTAGGGGTCGGTGGCGCGATGGGCGTGGTTAAGGCAGCCAGCGCCGCACCTGACGGCTATACGATTTTGGCGGGCTCTCCCTTGGAGTTGATCTATACCCCACTAGGCATCGCCGCAGCGAAGAACAAGCCCGAAGACATGCGTATGGCAGCACTCGTAGGCCATACACCCTTGGCGATTGCAGTCAAGAAAGACCTACCCGTCAACACCCTTGAAGAGTTTATAGCGCTGGCTAAAAAAGCCGATAAGCCACTGAGCTTCGGTTCGACCGGCATCGGTTCGCTCTACCACCTCGTCGCTGAGAAAGCCTTACAGAACGCAGGCGCGAAGGGCTTGCATATCCCCTACAACGGCATGGCCCCCTACCTGAAAGACTTGATGGGCGGCGTGCTCGACTTTGCCGTTGTACCTCTGGTCGGACCAGTATTCGGCGCTCTCGATAGCGACAAAATTAAGTTGCTGGCTATTGCCTCCAACGAACCCATCGCACGACTGCCCAAACTGCCCCCCGCACGTAACACCAAGGGCTTTGAAGATTTCCAGTACAGCATCTGGATCGGCATTCAAGCCAGTGCGAAAACACCCGATGCACTCGTCGCTGCGCTTCACAAAGCGGCCTATGCAGGTATGGCGCAGCCGGATGTGCGCAAAGCCATCGAGGCCGCAGGCACGGTGATTGCCGAGCCGATGAGCTTGCCGCAATTGGATAGCTTCTATAAAAAGGAAGCCGCCAATGGTGCGGCCATTGCTAAGTCAATTAATTTGCAAGCACAGTAATGTAGGCCGCTAGAGCAGATTATCTTTATCTGCTCTAGCGGCCCATGCGATAGTCATTTAAGGTGACACTGTAAGAAAGGATTTGTGTATGCAAGTCAATACATTTGCGGCTCAGCGGGAGCCTTTGCGCATAGTCTCTGCTTACCGCTTACCTCCCGAGGTAGCGCCCCTTGCAAGGTCAGCACCTTCTGGCCTGCTCGTAGACCTAACGCAATTCGGTAAACACACGAACCCTTTTGCAGTAGCCTGAGCACACGGGCTTCCTTGGAGTCATCCACATCATCGGCCAAATACGTCTCGCCTTGATCCTCCACGAGAATACCCCGACGAACCAGTTGCCTCATCACGCGCCTGATGATTCTTTGTAACTCTTCCCAAATGTCCTCATTACTTGGAGCAGGGATCTCGATAAACTCTGGTCCACCATTTGCGCTTATTCGATAAACACCGCCCAGTACCAAGCAGTGCAGGTGAATGTTCAAGTTGGCGGCGGATCCAAACCGTTGAATTAAGGTCACGGAGCCGTAATCGCCCTCGCCTACCTTGAGGCCCGCTTGCCCAAGGAGGTAGCGAGCAAGCACCCGCTGAACCACTTGCAATACCGGTGTAATTAACTCTGGCTGGGCCGCCAGAGGTAGCCGTAGGGGAATCGGTAACGACAATACCCCGTGGCGCACCGGCACCTTAAGACTCACGACTCTATTAGCGCGGCCGAAGCGCTGGCGCTCGGCATGGTGAACAAGGTCGTGCCGCGCGCCGAACTCGAGAGTGCAACAATGGAGATGGCCAAACTCTCGATCAATGGCGCACAAGATGCTGGCGGGCGCGAAGTCGCGATAAAGAGCGCGCTTCATCTGCATCAGCTCGCCTACCCGCATAACCTCAAGGTGCTCGGTATGCTCATCGACCCGACGGGCTTACCCGAGGCTACCCGCAAGGCGATGGCGGCGCGGCTGGCAGCGCCGGGGGAAAGGGCTGAGCCACTGATCGCCCCAAAAGCTCACAGCGATTTGAGGAAATAGGGCTGCTGAGTCAGGCAGTACTTTGATCACTGGTAACGCCAATAAATTCGGATCAAGGCCAAGTAAACAAATCTCCAGCGACCCAAGTTTGGAGTGTTGACTTGACCTTAACTCGGCGTAATATTATGTAACTTCTAGCCAATACAGGCATACTTAACATATGGAAGGTCTTTATCGTGGTCGAGCCAAAACCGTTAAAAGTCCCCCGCCAGAATCCGAATTGGCAGGCGGCTAATCCAACCGCGAACCTGGCCGAGTGGAATAACCCCAACACTATCCGTGGGCAAATTAAAAACCAACGGTTTCAAAAAGAAGTTGCTCAACGCCAAGTCGCGCAAAACACCACTAGTTTTATAGGTGTTCGTCGGAAACATGCCGAACGTGTGGAGGTCAATTTGGCTCTTGCACCTGTGATGCTGGTCAAACCTTTCAAGCAGGGGGCGTATGTGTCCAAGTATCAAGACCAAGAGATGAAGGAGGGCGTGTGCGATGCATTGTGCGTCCAGTGGATCAGCATGGAACACAAACAAAAGGACTTCTGGAACTTTATCGAAACAGCCGAAGGCAGAGCCTCTGTCGAACAACTACAGAATGTTTCTTTCAGGAAAAACGTCGTGTTCAATGAAGAGCTCGGCTTGGAGAAAGGGTTCAAGGGTAATCGCAAGATTCACATCGAGAAACTGCTGCTATCTGCGAAGGCGGGTGACAGTGGTGCGATAAGTAAGCGTGCCAAGCTCGAAGCGGCGATGCGCGAAAACAAAGACTTCAGGAAAGATTTTCTCGAACAGAATTCTGATATTCATCGAAGTCAACGCATCGCGTGCAAAGATATCGCGGATGTGATTACGGAGATAGAACACTTTGCAGGTTATGCGCATCTGCAAGTGGGCGGAAAAAGTGGGGGGCACGCCATTGCGGTGAATCTCAGTAAAAATGGTGTACAGATCATGGATCCTAACGATGGGAAAATCTCTATGGCTTCGAAATACGAAGGCATCGACGCGTTGCGAGATCACTTCGAGATCATCGGAAAGAAACTCGATGGCATGGAGGAGATCACGGTTGAATTATTCCCTTGCGCTCAGCCGCCAGGGCGTTTGGAGCAGACTATTGCCGACGGTTTGAGTGATAGCGCGCAAGCAACGGGCGATTCGACGACTGACTCCGAAGTGATTCCGAATTCAAACAATTGAAGCGTGAAAAAATGGACAGGCGAAGGACGCAGCTGTTGGCGCGTCGCCCCGAAGGCAATAAGGACTATATGCCTAGCTGACAGGCTAGCTTTTACCCTATCGCCTTCAGCGTTAGAGGGAATAGACATCGTGTATTGACCTCCCAACCTCAAACAACGCGGATCAAGCTTGAGGGTTGTTCAACCCTAGGCGCGGAAGGCGCCATTGCGGAGGCACGTCGTGAAACAGTTTAGCAAATACATCGGTCTTGATGTGCACAAGGAACGCCATCGCTGTGGCGGTTGCTGAGGCCGATGGAGGCGAGTTGCGATTCTTCGGCGAGATCGTCAATACGCCGGAGGCTCTAGGCAAGCTCGTGAAGCAGCTCACTAAAGCTGGCGCTCAGCTCTCGTTTTGCTGTGAGGCAGGGCCGCGTGGGTACGGCATTCACCGGCAACTGAGAGCTCTTGGTTGGGCTTGGCAGGTGGTGGCTCCGTCTTTGATTCCCGGATGCGCTATCGCTTTGCGCTTCAGCGGCAAGTGCAATTGGACTCAAACGCACTACCGCTGGATGGGGGAGGTGAAGTTCGAGCAACCTACACAATATCTCGTCATGCAGGAATATGTCGAGTGCGTGCTCGCCTTGAGCAAGCGCTTCAAAGCGTTCGAGGAGCATATCCAGAAGGCAGCCAGCGAATCCGTCTTCTGGCCGGTGATGAAGCTCTGATGGCCTTGCGAGGGATAAACCTACTGGCCACAACCACAGTCGTGCCTGAGATCGGAGACTTAACGCGCTTTGCGAGCGCGCCACAACTCATGGCCTATCTGGGTGTCGTCCCCGGTGAACATTCGAGCGGATCTAAACAGTCGCGCGGTGGTATCACCAAGAGCGGCAATGGTCAGGTTCGCAGGTTGCTCATCGAGGCGGCCTACACTTATCGTCACCCTGCCCGCAAGTCCAGCGTGACTCAGCGCCGCGCTGAGCACGCTCCACAACCCGCCCAGGATATCACGTGGAACGCGCAAACCCGCTTGTACTCACACTATTGGCAACGGAATGACCCTTGAAAATCGAGCGAGGCATCATGAGCCGAATCGGTTGTCATGCGCGCTTTTTATACAACACTACAACCCGCGCTTATCAGAATGATCAATCGTCGCAGTACTGTTCGTTCTGCTACCAACACATTGCATCAAGAAAGAAAAAAGTTCTTCGTAATTTGAAAGGTCAATAGATGGCATTTTAAAGCTAGAAGATACTGGGAATCGCGTTTGTCGAAGATTACTTTCGGATCAAAGGCGTATTAGTTGTAAAGGCGTTGAATAAAGTAAGGGAAGACTTTGCCAACAAGATGCTTTGCACGCTCGAACGTATCGTCCGCAATTAGGTCTTGAATTTTGGCGTTGCAACTGTATAAGATTCCAAGTCCGGGTTGGAGACTCGGGTGAAAAAGGAATCAACTAATTGTTTGAGTTTTGAATCACATCTGACTGAGAGGTCGAGGGTTGCACGACCGTCACACTCTCTTCGCCTTGCGGCGGCGAATCCAACTGATCCAAAGATACTGTACTTTCGAGACGTCCGGGTATTTGGGCAAACGGATAAAAATCAACTGAGACCTTTTCAAGGCCACCCAAGAGGGTCTGAGCCAGATCACTAATGTGATCCTCCAATCCACAGGCCGCAGCAATTTTATCTTTGACCCGGATCTCGCCATGATTAGGGTCCATGATTCTCACTTGGTCGCCGAAATAGCCCGCAATACCATGGGATGCCTCCGGCCCGGTGACGCTGATGTACACATAGCCTTTAAAGCCTGCCATTGCGTCACAGGCATCGATGATGGAATGATATTCAACGGGTTCTCCCGACCGCACCAAGCGCGCTTTGGATTCCGCGAGATGATTTTTTCGAAAATCATTGTTTAGGCTGTAGACCCAAGCACGCTCTTCGCCGAGTTTCACAGGAACTGCCTTGGCTTCCGACAGAAACCTTGCCCGTTCATCTTGAGTAGGCAAGGCCTTGAATTTTTGGGGAGAGAATTCACCCACCTTCGCCAAAGCAACATCATTCACGGCTTTCATAGCCTTTACCGGCTGCTGAACTCGTCGCTGTAGGGCCATCGTATTGGCCTTGCCGGTGTCCGTTGCAATGTAGTTCCAAAACTCTTCTGAGCTGGCCGACTTAGCGATCCACTGCATACTGATCGCGGCACAAACTCCACCCTTAAGCTCTTTATCCTCATCTCCTAAGCCAAGACTCGACTGAGTAAACTCCTTCACCATGCGACTTCGCCCGTCACCGTTCGCGGCAGTTAAAAAACCACGCATGGCACGAAAGGTTTGCGGATCGGTCACGTTGGGGACTAGCGGTTCGGGCGGGCGGTGCGTCATCTGCACGGGCGCTACGCCGGGTCGAACGGGATTGGGCTGCGCCCTCGCCCAAGGTCGAATTGGAGCATTCCCACCACCCATGTAGATCTCCTTTAACAATTCATCTAGCGAATCTCGATTGTCACTTCAATTCATATATTCTGCAAACGATTCAGGCAATGTTGCTGGGAACCAAGAGCGAGCCTTATCCAACGGGATAGGAGACTTAAACTAGCGACTTTGGATCGACCATATAAACATGGTGATTCACATGAACGATTCCCGGCTTGCTACTTTGGAGCAAATTCGCGAGTTCTTGGCCGCTACGGTCGATGTCA
>JAYVKZ010000300.1:0-11581 GCA_043767985.1 Betaproteobacteria bacterium | reverse complement strand
CGTGAGCGCAAAATCATCTTCAACTCAATCAGCCAATCCGATGCGATTAACGAGGCGAAGGACTGGAGCTTGTACACCTTCCACGAGGCGCTCAATCCGCATATTACTGCCGGTGCAGTCGCACGCTATGCGTTCCCTAAGTTCGGCAAGAAAGTGGTGTATCTCTCCGCTGATTACGCCTATGGTCATGAAATGGTGCGCGGCTTCCAGCGTGCGGGTACACCCCTAGGCATGCAAACACTGGCCGATATCCGCCACCCTTTGGGCGCCTCAGACTACTCCGCATTCCTCCCACGCATTCAGGCCTTAAAGCCCGATGTATTGGTGGTGTGCAGCTTCGGCCGCGATTTGGTGAACGTGGCCAAGCAAGCGACCGATTTTGGTTTGAAAGCGAACACTAAAATCATTACCCCAGTACTGTTGTATACCGCCCGCTTGGCAGCGGGTCCAGAAGCCTTTGAGGGCATGATTGGTGGTACCTCCTACTACTGGGGCATGGAAGACACTGTCCCGAGCGCCAAGATCTTTAATGACAAATTCCGTAAAGCCTATGGCGGCACCGTGCCCTCCGACTATGGCGCCCTAGGTTATGCCGGTGTGCGTAGTATCTTGCAAGCGGTGCGTACCGCGAAAACGACTGAGTCGATTCCCGTAAGTATCGCCATGCGTCAAATGAAGTATGACTGGTACAAGGGCCCGCAGGAATATCGCAAGTGCGATCATCAGTCCATGCAATCGGTCGTTATTCTCGAGTCGAAGTCTAAAGACATGAAGGATAAGTACGACGTATTCAAAGTTGTGTCTATCGAAGGCGCAGATGAAAAGAAACTTCGCTCATGCGATGAGCTTGGCCATAAGATCACGACCTAAATGAATCTGAGCGAATTCACTCCTCAACTGCTTGCTTTGCAGGCAGTTACCGGCATTGCGCTGGGCTCGATTTATGCCTTGCTCGCGATTGGTCTGTCACTCATCTTTGGCATGCTAACGGTGGTGAATTTCGCTCACGGCGCCTTCTTTATGGTCGGCGCCTTTCTCGGCGTGTATTTCCTTGGGCTCACCGGTAATTTCTGGTTGAGCTTGGTGGTGGTGCCGCTCGTGGTGGGTGGCTTCGGGTTGTTAGTCGAACGTTTTCTCGTTAGGCCACTGTATGGGCGCGGCATTGACTATCCGCTTTTGCTGACCTTCGGTCTGAGCTATGTGATGATCGATGCGATGCGTTATGCCTTTGGTATCGAAGGGCTGCCCTCAAGCACGCCTGCCTTGCTGCGCGGCTCGACCAACCTCGGCTTTGGAATGTTCCCAACCTATCGTTTGTTTCTAATCGCAGTGACAGCGATGATCGTGTTTGCGCTCTGGATCTTTTTAGAGAAGACCCGCTACGGCCTGATCATTCGCGCGGGCGCACGCGATCCTGAGATTGTGCGTGTGCTGGGCATTGATGTCTCGAAGGTGTGGTTGATGGTATTTGGTTTGGGTACGGCGATTGCTGGTTTGTCGGGTGTGCTGGCTGCGCCTACGCGCGCGGTGAACCCTGAAATGGGAATTCCGATCCTGGCTGATGCCTTCGTGGTCACCGTGGTCGGTGGCATGGGTTCACTACCTGGTGCAGTAATTGCGGGACTTTTGGTGGGCATCGTGTTCGCGATGACCTCTTTGTTTGCCCCTGCATATGCTGAGATGTCGATCTTCGTTTTGATGGCCTTGGTGCTTTTGATTCGACCACAGGGCTTCTTTGGTCGCGCCGGATTGATGAGTTAATGAACAACCACTTTTCTCTGATGACCTTTGGCGCCAAGCATCGCGTGCTTCTCGCCACGATCTTTCTCATCATCATGCCGTGGCTATTGCCTTACGAAGCACTGGCCGTCAATATTCTTATATTTGGCCTCTATGCGGTGGGCTTTAATCTGCTGTTTGGCTATACCGGTTTATTGTCTTTCGGTCATGCTTCATTCCTAGGGATAGGTAGCTACCTGGCAGGCATTAGCATTGTGCAGGCTGGTGTGCCCTGGTGGTTGGCAATTATCATCGGCGTGCTTTCCTCTGCGCTCGCCGGAGCGATCATTGGGTTTCTCGCGATTCGCTCGCGAGGCATCTACTTTTCGATGGTCACCTTAGCGCTTGGGCAAATTGTCTATTACGCTTTTTACAAGGCCGAGGACATCACCGGTGGCGAGAATGGCTTGCGCGGTGTGAAAGTGGATGCCATCAATGTTTTTGGCTTTCCACTTAACTTTCTCGACCCCACTACCAAGTACTACATTATTCTGGTGTTTGTTGTATTGGCACTTTGGTTTGTTTCACGGCTGTTGAATTCGCCCTTCGGTGCGGTCATGGAGACGATTCGTGAGAACGACAAGCGCTCTGCTGCCTGCGGCTACGACGTCGCGCGCTCCAAATGGCTGGTGTTTGTGCTCTCCGCAGCGGTCTGTGGATTGGCTGGAGCCCTACGTGCTTTGCACCTGTCCATCGTGCCGGTCGATTCATTGCATTATTTGCAATCCGGACAAGCCGTGATGATGTGCTTGCTCGGCGGTATGGGTACCTTCTTCGGACCCTTCGTGGGTGCGGCGGTGTTCCTCTTGCTTGAGGACGTCGTGACCAATGCGACCAAGTTCTGGATGTCGATCGTGGGTGCGATTTTCATGCTTTTTGTGCTGTTCTTCCCCAAGGGTATTTGGGGATCGATCATGCACTGGCTCGCCCGCATGGAGAAGAAATCCCCATGAAGACTATTCTTAAAACACAAGCCTTAGGTCGTAAGTTTGGAGCCTTCCAGGCGCTGAGTGACGTCAGTATTGAGTTCCCAGCCGGCCAGCTCACGGCCATTATTGGACCGAACGGCGCGGGTAAGAGTACCTTCTTTAATGTCATTAGCGGAGCGATCCCGGCCAGCACCGGGCGAGTGTGGTTCGAGGACCGTGAGATCACTGCCTTGAAGCCCCATGAATATGCACGTCAGGGGATTGCCAAGAGTTTTCAAATAACCAATGTGTTCAAGCAACTGACCGCACATGAAAACGTGCGCGTAGCTGCACAAGCGATGAGTAGTCGCTTTAATATTTGGAAACCTCGCAATACCTTGACTGAGATCAACGATTTTGCGGATGCGCTACTTAATCGGGTGGGTCTACAAGATGCGCGCGCAAAACCTGCTGCCGATTTGGCCCACGGCCAGCAACGCAGCTTGGAGGTGGCGATGGCTTTGGCTGCCAAGCCGAAGCTGCTTCTAATGGATGAGCCGACGGCAGGTATGTCTCCCGAAGAAACCGGGGTGATGATGAACTTGATTACTAGTTTGGCGGTAGAACGCACTGTCATCTTGGTGGAGCACAAGATGAAGCTGGTGATGGGTATTTGCCAGCGCTTAATCGTGTTACATCAAGGCCAGCTTTTGGCGCAAGGCACACCTAACGAGATTCGCAATAATTCGGAAGTCAAGCGCGTTTACCTGGGGCAAAACTGATCATGCTTAAAGTTGAAAGCCTGAATGCCTGGTATGACCGCAGCCATGTTGTCCAAAATATTTCGTTCGAAGTCGGAGAAGGCGAGATCGTTACTCTAATGGGTCGCAATGGCGCGGGTAAGACTACCACCTTGCGAACTATCATGGGCTTGGTCGCCAAGCGCAGTGGAGCGGTGAGCTTCGCGGGCAAAGAGCTACTGGCCAGCCCGCCACACACCCGTTACCACGAGGGCTTGGCCTATGTACCCGAGGATCGGCGCATTGTGGCCAGCCTCACCGTGAGCGAAAACTTGCAGCTAGGGCTTTTGGGGAGCCGCAATAGGCATGACCTGAACCAGATGGTAGATGAAATCGCTGAGACTTTTCCAAGGCTCAAGGAGCGCATGAATCAGGAGGGCACGTCCTTGTCGGGCGGCGAGCAACAAATGTTGTCGATCGCACGGGCAATGATGGTCAAGCCCAAGATGATTCTTTTGGATGAGCCGAGCGAAGGCATCATGCCCATCTTGGTGGACGAGATGTTTGAGCTTTTCTTGAGGCTAAAGAAGCAGGGCACGACCTTGTTGCTCGTTGAGCAAAATGTGGAGCGGGCGCTGTCGATTTCTGATCGTGCTTATATTTTGGATCAGGGGCAGATTGTTCATTCTGGGGTCGGCTCTGAGTTGCTCGCCAACCAAGAAATTCAAGAAAAATATTGCGCCGTTTGATGGCGTCGGCGAGCGGGCGGGGGCGAGGCACTTTGCAGAAGTGCTTCGCCTCAAGCCGCTTTAGAAGCCAGAAACCACCGTCTTAGTGTGCTCGACCTGTGGCGGGCTAGCAAAACAATGCCCCACTAAACCACGCCAGCTCTGAAAGTCCGCCGACTCGCGGAAAGCCACGGTGTGGTCCTCAACCGTGTTCCAGCGCGCCCATAGGCGATACACCAGCGGGCTTTCAATGCCCTTTTGAAGCTCCATCCCGAGGCAGCCTTTGGCGCGCTTGAAGAGTTCGACAGCTTTGCCAGCATTGGCTTCAAATTCAGCTTCGGTGCCGGGTTTGATGGTGATGATGGCGATTTCATGAATCATGTTGAAGTCCTTTGAGATATGATAATTGTCAGAATGAAAGATACCAAGAAAAACACCCAGTATTTTTTCAGTATGAAGGAGACCCTATGAAACAGCCTTTGAAGATGAGCCTGAAGTCGCTCGGCCTTGGAATCGCCCTTTTGTGTAGCGTGTCGCTACAGGCCCAAGACAAACAACCTCTAAAAATCCTCGTAGGCTATCCGCCAGGTGGCTCAGTAGATGTGATCGCTAGACTTCTCGCCGATTCTTTGCGCGACGATTTCAGCAGCATCATTGTTGAAAACAAACCCGGTGCGGGTGGGCGCATTGCCTTGCAACAAGCCAAAAACTCTAAACCCGACGGTCAGACGTTGATCGTGGCTCCGAGCGGCCCGATGGTGGTCTTTCCCCATGTTTACAAAAAGCTTGAATATGATCCTGTTAAGGATTTCTCTCCGATCTCTCAGCTTGGGGTGTTTCAGTTTGGCATTACTGCTGGACCGGCAAGCAATGTGAAGAACGTCGCAGAGATGATTGCCAACGCCAAGAAGGATCCAAAGAACGCGACCTACGGCTCGTCGGGGCAGGGTACCTTAGGGCACTTTCTCGGGGTGATGCTGGAGCAAATCTCCGGCACGACCCTGGTTCATGTGCCCTTTCAAGGAGGGGCTCCTGCCAACGTGGCCTTGCTAGGCGGCCATATTGGCTACAAGATCGACGTGGTTTCAGAATCTGTTGAACTGCACCGTGCAGGCAAGGCTCGCTTGATCGCAGTCACTGGCAATGTGCGTGACGCTCAGGTTCCCGAGGTGCCAACGCTGAAGGAGTCGGGTGTCGATATGGTGTCTACAGCTTGGTTTGCGGTCTATGCCCCGGCAGGCATGAGCGCGGAGATGGTGCAGCGTTTGAATGGCTTGATCGTCACGGCCATCAAAAAGCCCGCCAATTCGGACAAGATGAAGAACCTAGGGCTTGAGGTCATTGGATCCACGCCGGCAGGTTTGGCCGAGGCGCAACGTACCGATCTGCAACGCTGGGAAAAGCCGATTAAAACAACCGGTATTCAGCTCGATTAGTCGCGGCGTCATTCCCGTTCCGCATAAAGTGTGAGCGGGCCATCGTTTGTACTTGGTATTGTATTTGTAAAGTAGAGGATTGCAGTATGGGTGCTGGGGAAAACGTAGGAACCTATCTTCTCAAGGCGTTAAACGCGCGCGTCGGCGAGTTTGTCAGTTTGAGGCGGGAAATTCATAGTAACCCGGAGCTTGCCTTTGAAGAGCACGGCACGGCCGCTCTGGTTGCCGAGCGGCTTGAAGCCTGGGGCTACAAGGTTGAGCGTGGCGTGGGTGGCACGGGTGTGGTGGGGCAATTGGTGCGCGGCAAAGGTACCCGCAAAATTGGCTTGCGGGCCGATATGGATGCCCTGCCTATTCTGGAAGAAACCGGTGCCGCTTGGGCCAGTAAAAAGCCGGGCGTGATGCATGCTTGCGGACATGACGGTCACACCGCGATGTTACTCGCGGCCGCCAAGCATTTGGCCGAGCATGGTGAGTTCGACGGCACCCTCAATTTGATTTTCCAACCCGCCGAAGAGGGCGCGGGCGGCGCGGTTCGCATGATGGAGGATGGGTTGTTCGAGCGCTATCCCTGTGATGCGATTTTTGCGATGCATAACGCACCCGGTGTTCCGCAAGGCATGCTGGTGTTCCGTGATGGGCCAGCCTTGGCCTCCTCCGATTACGCGAAAGTCACCCTGACCGGTATTGGTGGGCACGGGGCCATGCCGCATCACACGGCCGACCCCATCGTTGCGGCCAGCAGTATCGTGATGGCCTTGCAGACGGTGGTCTCTCGTAATGTAGACCCTCTGATGATGGCGGTGGTTACGGTCGGTGCCATGCATTCCGGCCTGGCGAACAATGTGATTCCTGCGACCGCGACGCTAGAAATTAGCGTGCGTGCCCTGGATCGAGAGGTGCGTAAAAAAGTCGAACAGCGAGTAAAAGCGGTCATCACCGCGCAGGCGGAAAGCTTCGGGGTGCAAGCCAACATCGATTGGCGTGAAGGTTATGCTGTCTTGGTGAATACCTTAGACGAGACCAACTTCGCCCGCCAAGTGGGCTTGGAGTTGGTTGGCCCAGACAAGGTGGTGCTACAAGGGCCGCAGGTCAGTGGCAGCGAAGATTTCGCCTTTATGCTTGAGCGTCGCCCAGGTTGTTACCTGATGATTGGTAATGGCGCCGGGGGGCAAACGGGATCGTGCATGGTGCACAATCCGAGCTATGATTTCAACGATCAAAACTTGTCGGTCGGCGGCGCGTATTGGGTGCTACTGACTCAGCGCTTTCTCCAGGTCGCGTAATTTGAAGCGCTGAATTTTCCCTGTTGCGGTCTTGGGAAGTTCTTGAATGAATTCAATCTGGCGCGGATACTTGAAGGGCGCAAGGCGCTCTTTGACGAACTCTTTGAGCTCAAGCTCGGTAGCCGTCTGATTAGCTTTGAGGACCACGAAGGCCTTGGTTTTGGTTAGGCCCTCCCTGTCCAGCACCCCGATGACAGCGGCCTCCAACACGGATGCATGTTGCATCAAAGTGGATTCCACTTCGAACGGGCTTACATAAATGCCACTGACTTTCAACATGTCATCACTGCGCCCTGAGTAGGTGTAGCTGCCATCCTCATTGCACACGTATTTGTCACCACTCTTGGTCCAGGTGCCTTGAAATGTTTCTCGGGTTTTTTCCCGGTTCCCCCAGTACATGAGGGCTGCACTAGGGCCTTGAATGTAAAGATCGCCGGTTTCGCCTCGGGCAACCAAGCTGCCGTCATCTCCACGAAGTTCTAAATGGTAGCCAGGTACCGGCCAGCCTGTGGTGCCGTAGCGCACTTTGCCTGGGCGGTTTGAGAGAAAGACATGGAGCATCTCGGTAGAGCCAATACCGTCAATCACTTCGATACCGTAGTGCTTACTAAAGCGTTCTCCCAACTCGGCCGGTAAGGCTTCGCCAGCGGAGGAGGCCAGCCTGAGTGCGACCTCGCCTTTGGGGGGCAAGGAGGGTGAGGCCAACATACCAGCGAAGCCGGTCGGCGCGCCAAAGAAAATGGTTGGCTTGGTGCCGCCTATCTCACCCCGCCAGCGCTTGAAGATCGCGTCCGGCGTGGGACGTTCCGCCATTAAGATCGTTGTTGCACCTACGGCCATCGGGAACGTTAAGCCATTGCCCAAGCCATAGGCAAAAAACAATTTTGCGGCTGAAAAGCAAACGTCGTTTTCTGAAATCCCCATCACTGGTGTGCCGTACAAGGCGCTCGTCCAGTAGAGATTGGCATGGGTGTGCACGGTTCCTTTGGGGCGACCGGTTGAGCCTGAGGAGTAAAGCCAAAAGCCTGGGTCATCGCCAGAAGTGGTCACGGGATGATCCAGCGCCTGGTTCTTGGCGCGATCAACAAGCTGATCGAGGCTAGAGACTTTAAAGTTGAGTTCGCCTGCTTCAAGGGTGTTCGGCTTGGCACCGGAAACAATGACCGTCTTCGTCTCATGCCGGCTTCTCATCATCGCACTTTTAAGCGCGGGCAAGAGAGCATTGGACACCATTGCAGCCTGGGCGCGACTGTGTTCGAGCATGTAGGCGTAGTCATCGACCGTGAGAAGCGTGTTGACGGCCACCGGCACTAATCCTGCATACAGCGCGGCGAGGAAGCTGATGGGCCAATCATTGCAATCGTGCATCAAGAGTAGGACCCGCTCCTCTCGCCTTAAACCTGTCGCGAGCAGGGCTCCAGCCAGGGTGCGAACGCGGTGGGCTAAATCGCCGTAGCTCAGTGCACCGCTATCGTCAATGAAGGCGACTTTTTGAGGCCTGTCTTGATTGCATTCAAGAAGATACTGCGCGAAATTAAAACTAGCACCCGCTTCGGGTGCCGCTGGATGACCCATGCCGTATCTCCTACCGACCATTTTATAAGCGCTGCCTAGGTAGGCAGCTTGTCATGCAAGTTTTGGTCGATTTTTACATGCTACTTGTACTGTATAAAAAGACGCAGTATTATGCATTCACGAATTCTAAATCCATGGCTATTTCATGTCAAGCAGTATATTGCATTTGCATCCTGAGGCGATCCCTGACACCGAAGCACTGCGGAGCGCCCTCCCTGAAGAGAAGAACCCCTTCTTAGTGGCGCTAGGGGATCGCGTCCGAGCAATGCGCGCCAGGCGTGGGATGGCCCGAAAGGCGCTCGCCCAAGCGGCTGATGTGTCCGAGCGCCATCTTGCCAACTTGGAATATGGGATAGGCAATGCGTCGATTTTGGTGTTGCTCCAAATTGCCCGAGCGATGCAGTGTTCGCTTACCGAACTCATCGGCGAAAGCGCGAGCCGATCGCCTGAAGGCTTGCTGATCGACGAGATGTTGCGTGAGCAAGGCGAAGAGACTCTGAGGCATTTGCGACTTGGCCTGGCTCAAATGCTCAATGAGCATGTTGCCAAAAACCCTATGAGCCTGAGGCTCGCGCTGATCGGGTTGCGTGGTGCAGGTAAGTCCACACTTGGTCAGATGCTGGCAACGGACTTAGGGTTTCCTTTTGTCGAGCTTAGCCGGGAAATTGAAAAATTGGCGGGCGGGACAATTGGTGAAATCCAAGCGCTTTATGGTGTCAGTGCCTACAGGCGTTATGAAATGAGAGCCATGACGGAGGTGATTCAGCGTTACTCAGAGGTGGTGATCGCGACCCCAGGTGGTATCGTGGCGGATTCAAGTAGCTTCAATTTAATGCTCAAAGAGTGCAGCACCGTGTGGTTAGAGGCTAGCCCTGAAGATCATATGAATCGCGTCATCGCCCAGGGAGATATGCGACCGATGGCCTCGAGTAAGGAGGCGATGGAAGACTTGAAGGCGATCTTGTCAGGGCGATCTGCCTTCTACGCCAAGGCGCTGTTTCGTTTGAATACGAGTGAGCAAGATCTTGAGGCAAGTTTTGTAGCTTTACGATCAATGTTGAGAGGCGCACTTCCGCTCGGCGCCAAAGAATAAGAACCACGTAAAAAAGTAACAAAAAAATAGGGCAAGCTAGCAAAATAATGCTTGCATCTTTCCTTTGCGTGCATTATGATGCTACAATCACTCATCGCGTTGCTATATATTGCCTACTTAATGGCATTTGTTCCATCAAGGATTATTGAATGAATCAAGCCGCCGCCCCTTTAGCTTCTGTAGATTACAGAACTGAACCTGCTCGCTATAAGCACTGGAAGTTGAGCTTCGATGCTCCTGTTGCCACCCTGTCGGCCGATTTCGACGAGAACGCTGGTTTGCGTCCCGGCTACAAATTAAAGCTGAACAGCTACGACCTCGGCGTCGACATTGAATTGAACGATGCCATCAACCGTATTCGCTTTGAGCATCCTGAGGTTCGTACGGTGGTTATCACGAGCCTCAAAGACAAAGTGTTTTGCTCCGGTGCCAATATCTTTATGTTGGGTGTAAGCAGCCATGCCTGGAAAGTCAATTTTTGCAAGTTCACTAACGAGACACGCAATGGCTTGGAGGATTCCTCGAAGCATAGTGGCTTGAAATTTTTGGCAGCGGTCAATGGTGCTTGCGCGGGCGGCGGGTACGAATTGGCGCTTGCCTGCGACGAAATCATTTTGGTGGATGACCGCTCCAGCGCGGTGAGCTTGCCTGAAGTACCTTTGCTCGGCGTGTTGCCAGGCACTGGGGGTTTGACCCGAGTGACCGACAAGCGCCATGTGCGTCATGATCTCGCCGATATTTTTTGCACCACAACAGAAGGCGTTCGCGGTCAAAAGGCGAAAGATTGGCGCTTGGTGGATGAGATTGCCAAGCCCGCCGTGTTCGCCCCGAAGGTACGTGAGCGTGCTCTCGCCTTGGCTGAGAAGAGTGATCGACCCGCGCAAGGTAAGGGTGTCAAGTTGACTGAGGTGAAGCGCACCGTCGAAGCCAATGCCTATCTTTACCCCAATGTGAGCGTCACGATTGATCGCGACAAGCGGACGGCGAGTTTCCTGGTGAAGGGGCCGACTGGCTCGCAACCAAAGGACATCGCAGGCATTGAGGCTGCAGGTGCAGCGTGGTACCCACTCGCCCTTGCTCGTGAACTGGAAGACGCCATTCTGAATATGCGCACGAACGAGCTAGATACCGGTGTCTGGTTAATCAGAACCTTAGGTGAGCCTGCTGCTGTACTAGAAATGGACGCTGTGCTGATGGCCCATCAAAACCATTGGCTTGTGCGTGAAACCATTGGTCTGCTGCGTCGTACCTTTAGCCGTTTTGATGTCTCTTCGCGCAGCCTCTTTGCCCTGATCGAAGAGGGGTCTTGCTTTGCGGGAACCTTCTTGGAGTTTGCACTGGCTTGCGACCGAATTTACCATTTGGCCCTGCCTGACGATGGCGATAAAGCGCCGACGATTACCGTGGGCGATACCAATTTTGGACTCTATCCGATGGTGACTGAGCAAAGCCGCTTGGGGCGACGCTTCTATGATGAGCAGCCAGCACTTGAAGCCGTTCGCGCCAAGGCCGGTATTGCCTTGGATGCCGATGCAGCCTTCGCGGTGGGCCTTGCCACCAGTAACCCGGACGATATCGATTGGGCTGACGAGACGCGCATTGCAATTGAAGAGCGTGTGGCCATGTCGCCCGACGCGCTCACAGGCTTGGAAGCTAACCTGCGCTTCAATGGCCCCGAAAATATGTTTACCCGGGTCTTTGGTCGTCTGACTGCTTGGCAGAACTGGATCTTCCAGCGCCCCAATGCCGTGGGCGAAAAAGGCGCATTGAAAGTCTATGGCAAGGGCGAAAAAGTCGCCTTTGACTGGAACCGAGTTTAAATAGAAACGAACCCGTAAGTAACGAACCCGTAATTAACGAAACCGTAAGGAACGACACCGTGAGTGGTATCAATTACAGCGAAAAAATCCCCAACAATGTCAACCTCAGTGAAGACCGCACCTTACAGCGTGCACTCGAGCAGTGGCAACCCAACTATGTGAGTTGGTGGAACGATATGGGCCCAGACGGCAGTCAAGATTTTGACGTGTACCTGC
>JAYVKZ010000299.1:0-3513 GCA_043767985.1 Betaproteobacteria bacterium | reverse complement strand
GCGCTTTCTTTCATGACATCGCCCAGTTGTCCCGTCAGAATCAAGCGCCCGGATCCACTCACGCGCGCGGCTTCGATAAACAAGATATCTCCACCCACAGGCGTCCAGGCTAGGCCGGTGGCGACGCCGGGAACAGACGCCCGCAAGGCGACTTCGTTTTCAAAGTGAATCGGGCCCAGAATACGGCCCAAGTCGGGAGCCCCGACCTGAACATTGCCCTCAAAGCCCTCGGCGATACGCATTGCAACATGACGCATGACCCGACCAATTTCTCGCTCCAGGCTTCTTACGCCTGCTTCTCGAGTGTAATCAGCGATGATCGCAGCTAAGGCCGCGTCAGTGATTTCACATCGACCGCCCATGAGTCCGTTGGCCTCAAGCTGGCGCTGGACTAAGTGACCTTTTGCAATCTGTAGCTTTTCTTCCTGTGTATAACCCGGAATCTCAATCGTTTCCATACGATCAAGAAGCGGGCCGGGAATGGAATCGAGTTGGTTCGCTGTCGCGATGAACATGACTTTGCTCAAGTCAAACGGCAAGGCCAGGTAGTTATCTCGAAATGTATTGTTCTGCTCTGGATCAAGTACCTCCAGTAAGGCGGCTGCTGGATCGCCTTGATGGCTTGCCGAAATTTTGTCAATCTCATCGAGCATCAATACGCAATCCCGAGAGGCTGCCTTTCGAATCGCCTGGATAATATGACCAGGAAGCGCCCCAATGTAGGTTCGTCGATGACCCCGAATTTCCGATTCATCGTGCACTCCACCTAGGCTGGCGCGCACAAACGCTCGTCCAGTGGCCGCAGCAATACTCTTACCAAGTGAGGTTTTGCCGACCCCTGGAGGACCGACAAAACAAAGAATTGGACTATGGCCGCTGGGATTGAGTTTTCTAACAGCAAGAAACTCAATAATTCTTTGCTTCACCTTGGCTAGGCCAAAATGATCATTTTCGAGAACCTTGCGTGCTGTCGCAAGGTCGATCACTGGCGTATCACCAAGCTTCCAAGGAAGCTCAGTTAACAGCTCAAGATAGGTTCGAATCTGAGCCGACTCAGGCGAAGCCTCAGAGACGCGCTCTAATCGTTTCAATTCCTTGCGAGCCTGCCCCTCAATCTCCTCGGGCATACCGGACTTAGCGATGGCGTCAGCAAGATCCGAAAAATCACCACTCCCCTCCCCACCCTCACCCAACTCCCGTTGGATAGCCTTCAAGCGCTCGCGTAACATGAAATCGCGTTCACGGCCTTCGAGCTGGGTCTTCGTGCGCTGATCGATGTCGTGGAACAGCTTTAACACGGACAATCGGTGTTCAAGCAGTTCTTTGCATCTCTCGATTCGCTTTTCAACGTCGATTTCTTCAAGTACCTCCTGCTTGACTGAAGGCTCAATATCAAGAAAGTTGGTGATCGCATCGGCGAGCGCACCGAAGTCGCGAAGCGATTCAATCATGGCGACAAGTTCTTTGGGTGCCCCTGGAATCAGGGACAACACTTCTCCTGCCAGCGATCGAAGGTGTAAGCCCAAGGCCTCAAGCTTCGGTGTAACATTGCGCACATCTTCAAGGCGCTCGATTCGTGCCAAAAAGAAAGGTTCTTGTTCGAGCAATTCCTTTAATCGGAAGCGCTGGATTCCTCGGCAGACCGCAAATTTTGAGCCATCGGCAGACGCGATATAGCGAATCACCGAGACAAGCGTACCTACACTAAAAAGCTGATCTGCTTGGGTCAACTCTGTGTCTGCACCTCTTTGTAGCACCACGCCAATCAAACTATCATTCTTAACGGCATATTCAATGGCCGCAACCGATGCAGGTCGACCCACGGCAATCGGCACAATCAATTCAGGAAACATGACTAAATCGCGGACTGCAAGGATCGGCAACTGATCTGTGCCATTCAACTTTGTTGCCTCACCGACCGGCGTCCCACTCGGGACGACGATAGCCGGAGACGACTGGTCAAGGACGGGATCGTCGGCTGGATTCACGCTATTCATAAGGGCGGGTCAGTTCGTTTAAAGAGAAGATACAGGCAACCATCTCGTGCTTCCTGAGAAGCAAGCACAAACCCTCCAGGAGGTAGCACCACACTGCGCTCGAAGACACCATGCGGAATCTCGAACCTAAGCAATTGACTTTTCGTAGACAAAGAAGGCAAGGTGCGATCTCCTCTGACCCGCACCCAAGAGCCATCAATCTCGACGACCGTTCGATCTGGGGAAACCCCAGGCAAAGCGACAATCAGCAACAGAGCCTCGTCGCTCATCAGAATATCAACCGGCGCTTCCCAACCACCATTTGAACCGCTTGATACTGAGCCAAGTTCAAAAAACCGACGATGCATTTGATCGGCGCGATCAAGCGCCGCGATGGCATCGCTAAACATCCACGATCGAAGAGTATGCATGGGGTGATCTCAAATTAGAACAGCTCGATCTTGCGCCAGTTCGATAGGCAGGAGTTGATCCAAATCAATATACGTAAAGAGAAGCTTGGGAGTTGTCAAAGACTTGATGACATTAGTCAAGGTATGCAATCCGTAATCGCCCTAAAGTCAGTAATAGCAAGCTCAATTTCCGGGCTTAGTTTCGGTATCGGATTTCCCCATGAAAATCACTTTCCTCGGTGCAGCGCAAACGGTCACGGGCTCGAAACATCTCGTAGAGACTACCGACTCAAAGATTCTTCTCGATTGCGGCATGTTCCAAGGCTTTAAACCTCTGCGTGAGCGCAATTGGAAGCCACTCGAAGTGCCCCCAAAAGAAATTGATGCGGTGGTACTTAGCCATGCCCATCTTGATCACTCAGGATGGTTGCCCGTTTTGGTGAGAGACGGCTTTAAAGGGCCAATCTACGCGTCAAAGGCCACTCGCGACCTTACCGAACTGCTCCTACTCGATAGCGCGCATTTACAGGAAGAGGATGCCCGTCGCGCCAATCGTGGAGGGTGGACTCGACACAGCCCCGCCAAACCCCTCTATAACGTAAAGGACGCCAAGCGAGCAATCTCCAAAATAGTGACGGTCGCACCGGCCAAAGGCGCGTGGATGAACAATGTACGGATTGAACTCATACCCTCTGGGCATTTGCTGGGTGCAAACTCTATCGCTCTGACGGTAGCTGGCGAAAAGTTGGTGTTCTCGGGGGATCTGGGCCGAAATGATGATCTCTTGATGCCCCCGCCCAACCTGATCGACGAAGCCGATATTGTTCTTATCGAATCGACCTACGGCAATCGACTTCATCAGTCTGAGAACTATCAAGCTCGCTTTGGGGACATCATTCGGGAAACATTGAAACGCCAAGGCACCATTCTCTTGCCGTCCTTTGCGGTGGGTCGAGCTCAATCGCTGATGCTGGTGTTGCAACGGCTTAAGGCTGCGGGTGACATCCCGGCAAACCTTCCCATTTATCTTGATAGCCCCATGGCGACCAGCGCAACGTCTCTTTACCTTCAACATCGCAAATTGCTCAGAATCTCGGCGAGCGAGGCCAACAGCTTGACGAATGGCG
>JAYVKZ010000298.1:0-9837 GCA_043767985.1 Betaproteobacteria bacterium | reverse complement strand
CCACCCTAGGCGAATACAACTCTTTGAATCTATCCCAAGCCGTGCAAGTGCTCGCGTATGTTTTGGGACGACACGCCGGTGTGTTGCAACTGCCTCAACCGGTTCGCCAGAATGCTCACGACAGTGCCCAAAATTTGGAAGCTTGGGCCACCGACCAGAGTGTCGAAGCCATGTTCAAGCACATGGAAGACACCTTGGTCAAAATAGACTTCCTGGATCCCACGCATCCGAAAAAACTGATGCCCAGACTCAGGCGTTTATTCGCACGCTCGCGCCTGACCAATAAGGAGATTGATATTCTTCGTGGCATTCTTAGTCAGGTGTCTAAGAAAGTCTGACTCAAAATAATTTCCCGATTCTGCCAATGAATTTGGCGTCGTCTGCTTTTTTCGTCTGCTTCCATTTCTTCCTTTTCCATGTCGCCTCTTTTAAATTCGTCCCGTTCCATCCGTGCCGTGTACATGCGTGGCGGTGCCAGTAAGGCGCTGTTTTTGCATGAAGGCGATCTGCCAGGCCGCAGCGAGGCCAGAGATCGCCTGTTGCTACGCCTGATGGGTAGCCCGGACCCGTCGGAGCGGCAGATCGATGGCATGGGCGGTGGCGCCTTGAACACCAGTAAGGTGGTGCTTGTGCGCGCGTCAAAACGGGCCGATTGCGATGTTGAATTCATGATGGGAGAGGTGGCTTTAAATCTCGCACAAATCAACTACGGTGCCCATGGAGGTGATTTAATCCCCGCGGTAGGCGCTTTTGCCCTTCAAGAAGCTTTGGTTAAACCCGAAGACGGCATCACCCGAGTGCGTATCTGGATGCGTAGTCAGCAACAAAGGGTGGATGCCTTAATCCCGGTTCAGCATGGCAGCGTGCTCGAGGTCGGACAGTTTCAAGAAGATGGCGCTAGCTTTAAAAGCGCGGAAGTGCAGATAGAGTTTTTTGAGCCTGAAAGTTTCGAGGAGCACCCAAGTTTGCTGCCGACGAGCCAAGCCATCAATGAGCTCAAGGTACCGGGTCTTGGCCAGTGTCGGGTGACCATGATTTGTGCACCAAACCCTTTCGTCTTTCTAAGGGCGGATACGATTGGCTTGACCGGCAAGGAAACACCGGAAAGTTTCAATCGTATGCATACCAAACTAAAAGTCTTGGAGACGATTCGCGCCCAAGCGAGCGTTGCCATGGGCTTGGCGTCTAGCCCGCCATTGTCTAGTCTCCATCTCCCCAGCTCGCCGGTCCTTGCATGGGTGGCGATGCCACAGGCCTATCGCTCCAGTGCAGGCATTGATGTCGGCGCCGAGCAAATCGACGTGTTGGCGCGTATGCTTTCTATCGGTAAATTACAGTCGGGCATGTCCGGGGCTGGGGCCATTGCCTTAGCCGCAGCTTCGGCGCTGCCAGGCTCGGTCGTCAACGAAATTACCCGGACGCTGCCTGGGGTTGCCACCCGGATAGGCCATGTCTCAGGTACGCTTGCAGTCGGTGCCGAGTTATCGCTACGGGCAGGGGTTTGGCGCATGGACCGGGCCTTGCTTTCAGGAAGCGCCAGGCGTTTGATGAGTGGTCAGGTATATTGGCCCGACGATGGTTTGTATTGATTGTGGAGAATATGGTGTTTAGTCGCTTAAGTGAAGATGTTGCGGCGGTACGTGAGCGCGACCCCGCCGCTCGCTCTACGCTTGAAGTCTTGCTCTGTTATCCAGGCATTCATGCCCTGGTCCTACATCGCCGTGCCCACCGTTTTTGGGGCCTGGGCTGGACCACCTTGGCGCGCGCTGTGTCGCACTTTTCAAGAATGTTGACCGGCATCGAGATTCATCCTGGCGCTAAACTCGGGCACCGGGTCTTTATCGATCACGGGATGGGTGTGGTGATCGGGGAGACTGCCGAGATTGGCGACGATTGCACTATTTATCAAGGCGTCACCCTGGGCGGGGTATCGCTGAATACGGGTAAGCGTCACCCCACCCTGGAGCGTGGCGTCGTTATATCCGCGGGAGCCAAAGTCTTGGGGCCGTTCACGGTGGGTGAGGGGGCTCGGGTTGGGTCGAATGCGGTCGTGATTAAAGCCGTGCCCGCTGGTGCTACCGCCGTGGGAATACCCGCACGCATCATCGCCAAGGATGCTGATAAGCGCACCGAGGAACAAGCCGCAAAATTGGGCTTTTCAGCCTATGCCGTGACGCAAGGCGCGGACGATCCGCTCTCCAAGGCGCTGCAACAGCTGATCTCTCATGTCGCTGAGCAAGATCGCCAGATCAGCGAGTTACAAAATGCGCTGTGTCAGATGGGTGCTAAGGGCTTCGGCGATTGCGAGCCTTTGGATACCAAGGTCTTGGCTAAGATGGTTGAGTAGCTTGTAACGAGTGAAGTCCTTTCTCGTCGAGCACTAAAAAATAGCCGCGCTGAGGTTTGTCCGCGCCGTGAGCAGCCGACCAATCCGGAAGGACATAGCGTTTGACAAATTGCGCGCCTTTGCGGTGCTGGTGGAGGGCAGGGCGGTGGGTATGGCCATGAATCATCGTTTCGGCCTGCGCCGCATTGCACATCGCAAATACGGCATCTTCCTTGGCGTCCATCCACTCGGCGAGCTTGTCCTCTTTGTCAACCGTGCTTTTGCTGCGAATGCTCTCGGCAAGTCGCTGGCGCTCGCTCAGTGGCTTGGTTAAGCAGTCTAGCTGCCAGGCCTCAGCACGAACCACCTTGCGATAGTTTTGATAGTCTTTGTCCTCAGTGCACAGTAGGTCGCCGTGGGTGAGCACAATACGGTTTCCAAAGGCCTCGATCACACAGGGATCTGGCAAGAAGCGAGCCCCGCTTGCCCCCAGCCAAGTGGGCTGACCGATGGGTGCTTTACCGAGCAAAAAATCCCGGTTGCCGTGCATGACAAATATTTGCGAGCCAGCTCGCTCTGCTTGTCGCAGAAAGCTCGCTAAGGCTTCTGAATAGGCATGCGGCAAATCATCATCACCCACCCAAATGTCAAACAAGTCGCCGAGTAAAAATATGTGGCTATACGCAGGTCCCACCTCCTTGCCGGGTTTCCTGTCGTAGGAGGCATTGACTTGATGTTTCAGTGCGTCTTCAAGCGCTTTGAAGAACACTTGGGCCGTGGCAGGATCATGCTCGCCCAGATGCATATCCGACATAAAGAGTGCACGACTCGCTCCCGAGAGCGAGGCAAGAGGTTCTAAGCCTGCGCTTGATAGCGCATCAGACGGTTCTAATTTCAAAGCGCAGACACTGGACAAATCAAAAGGGCAAACACGTTAAAATCCAAGAGGCTTACTTGCCTCCGACGAGCGTCGCCGAATCGATCATGATGGGTTCAAACGGTACATCACTAAAGGATCCCACCGCAATCGTCTGTGCCCCACGAATCTTGGCGACCGTATCCATCCCTTTGACGACTTTTCCGAACACAGCATAGCCATAGCCATCGGGTGCCGGGTAGTTCAAACTTGGGTTGTCAACGGTATTGATAAAGAACTGTGAGGTCGCCGACTCTGGCCGCGCAGTGCGGGCCATCGCGACCCAGCCCGCATCATTTCTTAGACCGTTCTGTGACTCTAGTTCAATGGGTTTTTGGGTCGGCTTAGGCGCAGGGGACCCCTTATAAAAATCGCGCGTGAAACCTCCGCCCTGAATCATGAAATTGCCGATGACACGATGAAAAATGGTACCGCTGTAGTGGCCAGCGGCCACGTATTTAAGAAAATTCTCGACGGTTTTCGGTGCTTTGTCGGGATACAACTCAATGGTCATTTCACCCATACTGGTCTTGAGAAGTACCTGCGGATTCGCCGCAGCCGCGTCAAATGACATACCGTAGAAAGTACCGGCCATGAGAGCAATCAATGGAAGTTTTAGAAGCGTACGTTTGTTCATGGTCATGAATGGTCAGATTAAAGGAGGTAAGTGGAATATTGGGAAATATCTTTATTTTTCAACGGCTTTTACCCAGCCTCGCGCCTGATCAAGCTTGGTCTTGGCACTCTTGGAGCTGGGGTTTTTGAGGTTGGCCTCACCGTAGGACTTTTCGGCTAGGCGAAGATAAATATCGCCCAAGTTTTCATAGGCGAGGGCATAGTTTGGCTGGGCGAGGATGGCCCGCTCCAAGGCATAACGGGCCCTCTCCAACTCGCCCTTGCCCGCCAAAAGCACGGCGAGGTTATTGTGTGGCTCGCCCACCTCAGGGTAGTCTTGCGTTAACGATTCGAACACAGCAATCGCCTGATCTCCCTTGGTGGGATCGGACTGCGATTGGTCTGAAAAAATCAGGCCCTTCATAAAGCGCAATTGAAGGTCCCTGGGCACACTCTCCAGCGCTTTATCGATCATTCGCATGGCTTCGTTGAACTCACCTTTGGCGCGAAACTCACGCGCGCGGGTTAGAGCCAGGACAACTGGGTCGGGCGCCGCCTTGTCATTTTCTGAAGTGCTGCTGGGAATAGGAGTCTGAGCCAAGCTCGGAGTGCTTGTCATACTGGTAAGCAGCATCAAGGCGACGGCAAGCGCAAAAATGTGAGCGACCGAAGGTTGGATCGAAGCAACCCAAGCCCGTATTGCGGGAAGATTTGACGCTAACGCCGATGCTATACTGGTTTTTCCAAAAGCAGGCCTCGTTGATTGACTTTTCGCCACCCTGGCCCCTTTAAAGTAGTTACGGTTGCCCTAGATTCTAACTTTTCACCTGATCAAGCTGATATCTGCCCCCTAACCGCAGACTTTTAGTTTGCTAAGGGTTTGTGTCCTGACCTTAATTCGTACCGCGCCATGCTCCAGATTTACAACACCCTGAGCCGAAAGAAAGAAGACTTTCGTCCCATTGAACCCGGAATCGTCAGGATGTATGTATGCGGCATGACGGTGTACGACCTGTGCCATGTCGGCCATGCGCGCATGCTGATCGCGTTTGATTTAATTCAGCGTTGGTTGCGTGCCTCCGCGTATCAGGTGACCTATGTTCGCAATATCACCGATATTGATGACAAAATTATCAAGCGCGCCGTGGAAAACGGGGAAACCACCAAAGCGTTGACCGAGCGTTACATCGCTGCCATGCATGAGGACTTGGCGTCTTTGGGGGCTGCTACCCCTGACCATGAGCCGCGTGCCACCGACTTTGTGCCGCAGATGTTGAACTTGGTGGCCTTGCTCGAGAAGAACGGCTTAGCCTACAAAGCCAGCGATGGCGACGTGAACTTTGCGGTTCGCCGCTTCCCAGGCTACGGAAAGCTGTCCGGCAAGTCACTGGAGGACCTACGCGCTGGTGAACGGGTGAGTGTGAACACCGGTAAGGAAGACCCGCTAGATTTCGTGCTGTGGAAAGCGTCCAAGCCTGAGGAGCCAGCCGATGTGAAATGGGCCTCAAGCTACGGTAGCGGTCGACCGGGCTGGCATATCGAATGCTCGGCCATGGCCTCCAGCCTGCTGGGCAACACCATTGATATTCACGGAGGAGGGGCTGATCTGCAGTTTCCTCACCATGAAAACGAAATCGCCCAGAGCGAGGGCGCTTTGCACTTCGTGACGCACGGCAAGTTTGTGAACTATTGGATGCATAACGGCTTCGTCAATATCGACAACGAAAAGATGTCGAAGTCCTTGGGTAACTTTTTCACTATCCGAGATGTCGTTCAACGTTTTGATCCAGAGGTGTTGCGATTCTTTGTGTTGCGCTCGCACTATCGCAGCCCCCTTAATTATTCGGATGTCGCCCTAGAAGATTCACGGCAAGGTCTTCTCAGACTTTATAACGCTATTGCTGGCGCGGGCTCAGAGGTAAATGATATAGCCGAAAAGGGTAGCGCCTCGCAAGAGGCTGCTTCGCAAAATATCAACTGGATGGCGCCATCGGCGCAGCGCTTCAAAACTGCGATGGATGACGATTTCAACACCCCGATGGCGCTGGCCGTGTTGTTCGATCTGGCCACCGAGTTCAACCGGGCCGCAGATCCAGCGGTTGGGGCGGAGCTACGCAGTTTGGCCGCGGTACTCAATATCCTCTATCAAGATCCACAGCATGTGAAGCGCTCGGGGCTTCTGCCGCAAGGCGCGGCGCGGGCTGGCGGTTTAGACGAGCAGGCCATTCAGAGCGCGATCACGCAAAGAAACGAGGCCAAAAAAGCTAAGCAATTCGCTCAAGCTGACGCCATCCGAGCCGATTTATTGGCGCAAGGCGTCATGCTTGAAGACGCGCCCTCGGGGACGACTTGGCGGCGCAGTTAGACCCAAAGCGCGAGTGATTCAAAAGACTTTTAGGCCTGATTGCGGTAAATTAGCGTCCAACGAGATCACAACACGAGCGTATGAAGACTAGTTTCCTAGAATTTGAACAGCCCATTGCTGAGCTGGAGCAAAAAATTGACTCCCTGCGTTTCGTGCAGGACGATTCGGCGGTGGATATTGCGGACGAGATTGATCGGCTCCAAAAAAAGAGTGATGGCTTAGTCAAAGAGACTTATGCCAAATTAAGCTCGGCACAAATCTCGCAGGTGGCCCGGCACCCTCAGCGCCCCTATACCTTGGACTATGTCCGTATGCTCTTTACCGATTTTCATGAGTTGCATGGAGATCGCTCGTTTGCTGACGACCAAGCCATTGTAGGCGGCCTGGCTCGCTTTAATGGTCAGTCCGTGATGGTGATTGGGCACCAAAAAGGCCGCGACACCAAAGAGAAAGTCGCTCGCAATTTTGGTATGCCACGTCCCGAGGGGTACCGCAAAGCCTTGCGTCTGATGAAGCTGGCCGAGAAGTTTCAGATTCCTATCTTCACCTTCATCGATACGCCGGGTGCTTTTCCTGGGATGGATGCCGAAGAGCGCGGTCAGTCGGAGGCGATTGGTCGTAACCTCTTTGTGATGGCGGAGTTGAAAGTACCCATCATCACTGCCGTCATTGGTGAAGGCGGCTCGGGCGGTGCACTCGCGATTGGTGTCGGTGACATCACCTTAATGCTTCAATATGCGGTGTATTCGGTGATCACCCCTGAGGGTTGCGCCGCGATTCTATGGCGTACTGCCGATAAGGCCAACGAGGCCGCAGAAGCCATGGGCATCACCGCGCATCGCTTGAAGGCGCTGGGCTTAATTGATCGCATTATTAGCGAACCTGTCGGGGGTGCGCACCGCGATCATGAAGCGGCGGCTCAGTTACTCAAACGAGGCCTGTCCGAGGCTTTGCGTCAGTTTCAAGGCGTGCCTATGAAGGATTTATTGGCCCAGCGCTTAGAACGTATCTCCCAGTTTGGCAGCTTCAAGGAAACCAAGCTCGCTTGAAGGCGGCACCTTCCCCGAGATTTATTGTCGCCTTCAGCGGTGGACTGGATTCCACCGTGCTGCTACATCTTTGCGCGGTATTCTTTGGTCCCGAATCGCTCCTCGCCGTACATGTCAACCATGGTTTGCAAGCGGCTGCTGAGCAATTTGAGGCGCAGTCGAGGCGCACGTGTCGCGACTGGGGGATTCGACTTCAGGTGAAGCGTCTGAAGGCCTCACCCTCGAAAGGTGAGAGCATTGAAGCTTGGGCTCGTACGGCTCGCTATCAGGCGCTTGCGGAAACGGCTCAACAACTCGCCATCCAGCATGTTTTTACCGCCCATCATCAGGACGATCAACTCGAAACTTTGCTGATCGCCCTATCGCGAGGGGCGGGCCTCGATGGGCTTAGAGGTATCGCACCGAATAGACGCCTGCAACTTGATACTGATTTATCTTCGGCGGATTTGGATGCAATCGTCCTACACCGACCTCTTTTGGCATGCCCACGTGCTTCGTTAATGACTTACGCTCTTGAGCATGGCTTGCAGTGGATCGAAGACCCGAGTAATCAAGATCCAAGGTTTTTGCGCAACCGAATTCGTCTCGATCTCCTTCCCGTACTGCGCCAGACGCTGCCAGCCTTTGCCGACCAAGCTAGTCGAAGCCTTGCTCATCTTCGAGCAGCAGCTGAACTACTACGACTATCGCCCCCGACATTGGGAGCTTCATTGCAGTTGAGCCGAAGTGCCTTAAAAGCGATAAGCACGCCAGAGCAGGCTTTCGCCCTGCGTGCCTGGCTACGAGCTCATCAGCTGCGGGCACCGAGTCAAACCAAGCTCGAAGAAATTCGCAAGCAAATGGTCCAGAGTCGGACTGCGACAGTCTGTGTTCAGCATGAAGGTAAAAGCCTGTGTCGGGAGCGTGACAGGCTCTGGATAGAAACGGGACATCAAAGCGAACTTGCGCTGGCGGGCCCCAAACTCGAATCAAGCCACGCGAGACAATCAACCGCGAGCGGCAGTCCGGAAAAGACCCCGCAGGGATGGATTTGGCGGCTACCTGAGTTTAGGGGCTATCTTTTGATCAAGCGGCACGGCAATACTGGGGAGGAAATCTCTGAGGTTTCGGGTCTCAACATCTCCGCACCTCGAAGCGCACAGAAAATGCGCATCGCGGCCAACACTCCCAGAAAAACCCTCAAAAACCTCTTTCAAGCGTCAGGCATTCCTGCCGAACTACGCAAGCGATTGCCTTGTGTCACTCATGGCGAAGAAGTGCTCTTTGTGGCGGGCTTGGGGACGGCCTTTGACGCCCCCTGGAAATTCGAGTTCCTGCCTGATTTATAATCGAAAGCTTTGCGCAGCCAGGGATTCCGCCTTGCCTGCCTACTTACCTTCAGATCCATGGCATTAATCGTTCATAAATATGGCGGCACCTCGATGGGCTCGGTCGAGCGCATCAAAAACGTCGCGCAAAGAGTAGCCAAATGGCATCGCGCTGGTCATCAGATGGTGGTAGTGCCCTCGGCCATGTCGGGTGAGACCAATCGCTTACTTAAAATCGCAAGCGAGATCGTAGCGGGTAGCGGCCGAGAAGCTGATCCGCGTGAACTCGACGTGATCGCCGCCACCGGCGAACAAGTCTCGGTGGGCCTACTGGCCATCGCCTTCAAAGCCATTGGCGTCGACGCAGTCTCGTACGCCGGATGGCAAGTACCGATCAAGACCGACTCCTCCTTTACCAAGTCGCGTATCGAGTCGATTGATGACGCGCGAGTGCGAGCCGACCTTGAGGCTGGCCGTGTGGTCATCATCACCGGCTTTCAAGGCGTGGACCCGAATGGCAACATCACGACCCTTGGTCGCGGTGGCTCCGACACCTCCGCAGTGGCCATCGCAGCTGCTTTAAAAGCCGAAGAATGCCTCATCTACACCGATGTCGATGGTGTGTACACCACCGACCCGCGCATCGTCCCCGACGCTCGCCGATTGAATAAAGTAACCTTCGAAGAAATGCTTGAGATGGCCAGCCTCGGCTCAAAAATTTTGCAGATTCGCTCGGTCGAGTTCGCCGGTAAATACCGCGTCAAAACCCGAGTGCTCTCTAGCCTAACCCCCCATGATATGGACTTGGACGTCGAAGCCAAGTCCGGCACCCTGATTACCTTTGAGGAAGACGAAGCGATGGAAAAAGCCGTGATCTCCGGCATTGCCTTCAACCGCGATGAAGCCAAAATTACCCTAATTCAAGTCCCCGATAAACCTGGCATCGCCTTTTCGATCCTTGGGCCTGTTGCTGCCGCCAATATCGATGTGGATATGATTATTCAAAATCAGTCGATCAACGGCACGACCGATTTCTCCTTTACCGTACATCGCAATGAGTTCAAAAAGACCATGGAGGTCTTGAACGCTGAAGTCAAAGACAAGATCAAACCTAAAGAAATCATCGGCGACGACAAAATCTGCAAAGTGAGCTTGGTGGGTATCGGCATGCGCTCCCACGTAGGCATCGCCAGCTTGATGTTCGAGACCTTGGCCAAAGAAAGCATCAACATCCAGATGATTTCCACCTCCGAGATCAA
>JAYVKZ010000297.1:0-7120 GCA_043767985.1 Betaproteobacteria bacterium | reverse complement strand
TACGGTCAAACGCATCAGCCTCAACAATACGCAGCTGGTCGTTCAAGTCGAGACGATAACGCTTCAACTCGTCGTCGATGATGCTTTGCGCACGCTTGTCGCGCACAATGCCTTCACGGGTGAACACCTGAACGTCAATCACCGTGCCATTCATGCCGGAAGGCACGCGTAGCGAGGTATCTTTCACGTCACTGGCTTTTTCACCAAAGATGGCGCGCAGCAGTTTCTCTTCAGGCGTGAGTTGTGTCTCGCCCTTAGGAGTGACCTTGCCGACCAGCACATCACCGGCTTCGACTTCGGCACCGATGTAGATAATGCCGGACTCGTCCAACCGACCAAGCTGGTTCTCTGACAGGTTCGAGATATCGCGGCTGATCTCTTCCGAGCCCAGCTTGGTATCACGCGCCAAAACCGACAACTCTTCGATATGAATCGACGTGTAGCGATCATCGGCCACGACTTTTTCGGAGATGAGGATCGAGTCCTCGTAGTTGTAACCGTTCCAGGGCATGAAGGCGACCATCATGTTCTGGCCCAACGCCAACTCACCGATATCGGTGGAGGCGCCGTCAGCAATCACATCACCCTTAGCCAAGACATCGCCTTTTTTGACGATGGGGCGTTGGTTGATGTTAGTGTTTTGATTACTACGGGTGTACTTGATCAGGTTGTAGATGTCGACACCGACTTCACCAGCAATGGCTTCGTCGTCGTTGACACGGATCACGATACGCTCGGCATCGACATAGTCGACCAAGCCACCGCGCAGCGCTGTCACCACTGTACCCGAGTCGACCGCGCAAGAGCGCTCAACACCGGTACCGACCACAGGCTTTTCTGGGCGCAAGCAAGGCACCGCCTGGCGTTGCATGTTGGAACCCATCAAGGCGCGGTTGGCGTCGTCATGCTCAAGGAAGGGAATCAGGGAAGCCGCGACCGAGACGATTTGAGAAGGTGCAACGTCCATGTACTCAACATTCTCGGGGCTGGTCAACTCGGACTCACCGGCTTTACGCACGGAGACCAAGTCACCAATCAACATACCGGTGCCGTCTACTTCGGAGTTCGCCTGGGCGATCACGAAGCGACCTTCTTCAATGGCCGAAAGATAATCAATCTCAGTGGTGACTTGGCGGTTCGTCACTTTGCGATACGGGGTTTCGAGGAAACCGTATTCGTTCAGGCGAGCATACAAGGCCAGCGAGTTGATCAGGCCGATGTTCGGGCCCTCAGGCGTTTCAATCGGGCACACACGACCATAGTGGGTTGGGTGTACGTCACGAACTTCAAAGCCAGCACGTTCACGCGTTAGACCACCGGGGCCGAGTGCGGACACACGACGCTTGTGGGTAATCTCTGAGAGCGGATTGGTTTGGTCCATAAACTGTGAGAGCTGGCTGGAGCCAAAGAATTCACGGATGGCGGCACTGATCGGCTTGCTATTGATCAGGTCATGCGGCATCAGCTGCTCGGTCTCGGCTTGACCCAGGCGCTCTTTCACGGCACGCTCAACACGTGACAGGCCAGCGCGGAACTGGTTCTCGGCCAATTCGCCGACGCAACGTACGCGGCGATTACCCAGGTGATCGATGTCGTCGACTTCGCCCTTACCGTTACGCAGGTCCACCAGGATCTTGATCACAGCGAGGATGTCTTCATTGCTGAGGGTCATTGAACCGACCAGCTCTTCACGACCGACGCGACGATTGAACTTCATACGACCGACTTTCGACAGGTCGTATGTTTCTGGTGCGTAGAACAGGCGATTAAACAAGGCCTCAACCGCATCTTCGGTCGGTGGCTCACCAGGGCGCATCATGCGATAGATGGCGATCCGAGCAGCCGTTTGATCGGCCGATTCGTCCACGCGCAGCGTTTGCGAAATGAAGCCGCCTTGATCCAGGTCGTTCACGTAGAGGGTGCGAATATCCTTGATATTGGCTTCGCGCAACTTCAACATGGTGTCTTCAGTGATCTCGTCATTGGCCTTGGCCACGATTTCACCGGTTTCTGGATCGACGGTATTGACGGCAATGGTGCGACCGAGGATGAAGTCCTCAGGCACCGAGATGCGCTTCATGTCGGCTTTTTCGAGATCGCGGATGTGGCGAGCGGTGACGCGCTTGTCCTTGGGGACAATCACGACGCCGTCTTTACCCACGATGTCAAAGCGAGCCATCTCGCCTTTGAGGCGCTCAGGCACCAATTCCATTTGAGCGCCTTCGCTCATCAATTGGAAATTATCAAAGACAAAGAAGTGCGCCAGGATTTGCTCGGGGTTCAGGCCAATGGCCTTGAGCAAAATGGTGACAGGCATCTTACGACGACGGTCGACACGGAAATAGAGAATGTCTTTAGGGTCGAATTCATAATCGAGCCAGGAGCCGCGATAAGGAATGATACGAGCCGAGAACAGCAATTTGCCGGAGCTATGGGTCTTGCCGCGGTCATGCTCAAAGAACACGCCGGGTGAGCGGTGCAACTGAGACACGATGACGCGCTCGGTACCGTTCACGACGAAAGAACCGGTGGTGGTCATCAATGGGATTTCGCCCATATAGACTTCCTGCTCTTTCACTTCCTTGACGGTAGGCTTGGAGGACTCTTTGTCCATAATGATCAAGCGAACCCGGGCACGCAAAGGGGCACAGAACGTCAAGCCACGCTGTTGGCATTCTTTGACGTCGAAGGCTGGCTGGCCGAGGTTGTACTCGACGAACTCTAAGCGAGCAAAGCCGTTATGAGAGACGATTGGGAAAATCGACAGAAAGGCGGCTTGAAGGCCTTCGTCCTGACGATTAGCAACCGAGACTCCGGTTTGTAAAAACGCATCATAGGACTCAAGCTGAGTCGTGAGCATGTAGGGCACATCCAGTACCGCTTCACGTTTCGCAAAACTCTTGCGAATGCGTTTTTTCTCGGTATAGGAATAGGTAGAAGAAGCAGATACTGCGTTTAAAGCAGCGGTTGGCAAGTTTGCCATTGGCACTCCTCGTGGGCGGTCAGACGTTGAGAGAGCAGGACTGAGGAGTAGGTCTCACTCAAGCTTGCTTTGTCAATTTCCGATCATTGAAAAACAAAATTGCAAAAACTAAACTACGAACTATCAGCAGAGACACAAACGCCCGGCCATCCATTTCAGCACTCTTTTGGAGCGCCTTCCTGGTATTGGCCGGGTGATTATTGCGAAATCTAGTTCAACAACAATACTGAATCAGTAAAATTACTTAACTTCGACTTTCGCGCCAGCATCTTCCAACTGCTTTTTGAGGGCAGCGGCGTCAGCCTTGTTGATGCCTTCTTTAACAGCTTTAGGTGCGCCGTCAACCAGGTCTTTAGCTTCTTTCAAGCCAAGGCCAGTCGCAGCACGGACAACTTTAATTGCTTCTACTTTCTTCTCACCAGCGGCGAGCAGAATGACGGTGAATTCGGTTTGCTCTTCAACTGCAGCGGCAGCAGGGCCAGCAGCAGCAGGGCCAGCAGCTGCAACGGCAGCAGCAGCGGATACACCGAATTTCTCTTCCATCATCTTGATGAGGTCAGAGAGGTCGAGAACGCTCATCGCGCCAACGGCGTCGAGAACTTCTTGTTTACCTAGGGACATTTAATTACTCCAAAATTTTCGAAAAGGGATATTCAATCTAGTTGTCGGTTCAACGAGTAGTGAGTGAAGGGGCTAAATTTAAACCGCTTCAGTCGCTGCTTCAGCAGGAGCTTCGGGTGCTGAGCCAGCACCTTTCTGATCGCGCACGGCCGCCAAAGCTCGTACGAACTTTGTAGGCACTTCGTTGAGAGTTTGAACAAACTTGGCAACTGGGGCTTGCATGGTGCCCAACAACTTGCTTAACAATTCTTCACGGCTTGGCAATGTTGCCAAGGCCTTGATCCCGGCAACATCCAAGATGCTGTTGGGTAAGGCGCCCGCTACGACTTTGAGCTTGTCATTGGTTTTTGCGTAAGTATCGAGCACTTTTGCAGCCGATACTGGGTCGCTGGACATGCCATAGATCAACGGGCCAGACATTTTGTCGGCTAGTTGTTCAAAAGGCGTGCCAACCACTGCACGACGCACTAAAGTGTTTTTCAACACGCGCAAGTAAACCCCGGAGCCACGAGCTTGCTTGCGCAAAGCTGTGATTTGTCCGACTTCCAGACCACGATACTCGGCCAGCACGACAGATTGAGATTTCGCGATTTGAGCGGCGATTTCTTCAATAGCGGCGGACTTTTCTGCTCGATTAAGAGCCACGGTCTTTCTCCAAGTTAAACACTGTTGAGTCGGGATGACTCTCTAGTGCATTTCTAACACGGCGAGCACCGAGCCTTAGATCCCTTTTCAGAAATCAACGGCTTTCGGGTACGCCATCTACGCCGGGTATGTCTGCAAGCTCAACCGATGTGCTGGGCTTGTTTTCAAGATTAAGAAGTGTGCGCTTGAGGTTTCGAAAGATTATCCTTCGATTCACCAATCCCACCCTTCGCCTGCGGTCTTTGATAACCCGCTGTGTCTGTGCTTCTTTAGTTGGAAAGACTGGCTTGCGCTGGTCTTACCGGCCTCTAAAACTCAGCCACAACGGCCCAAAGTTCTTTCAATAATTCTTTAACTAAATCTGATGTAACTATTGCAATTAAGCAGCCGCAGTCGACAGGCTAGCGAGGTCAACCTTGACACCCACACCCATGGAGCTGGACACTGCAACCTTGCGCAGGAACACACCTTTGCTGCTGGCTGGCTTTTGGCGGCTCAAAGCCTCCATCAAGGCCTTCAAGTTTTGCTCAAGTGCAGCAGGCTGGAACGAAGCACGACCGATGGTGGCGTGAATAATGCCGCCCTTGTCGGTACGGTACTGAACCTGACCCGCTTTGGCGTTCTTCACGGCGGTGGCGACGTCAGCCGTCACGGTGCCTACTTTCGGGTTAGGCATCAGACCACGGGGACCCAGGATTTGACCCAAAGTACCCACGATACGCATGGCGTCCGGGCTGGCGATCACGACATCAAAGTTCATGACGCCGGCTTTAACTTGCTCGGCGAGGTCTTCCATACCGACGATGTCAGCACCAGCAGCACGGGCTTCGTCAGCTTTTGCGCCTTGAGTAAAGACCGCAACACGTTTGTCTTACCGGTGCCGGCGGGCATAACCACCGCACCACGAACCAACTGGTCGGATTTCTTGGCGTCAATACCGAGTTGCACAGCAACGTCGATGGACTCGTCGAACTTGGCGGTCGCGCATTGCTTGACCAGACCGAGAGCATCAACGATAGGATAAAGTTTTTGAGCCTCAACCTTACCTGCGTAGGTTTTTTGGCGTTTAGTGAGCTTGGCAGTCATTTATAGACCCTCCACAGTAATACCCATGCTACGAGCTGAACCAGCGATGGTGCGCACAGCGGCTTCCATATCGGCAGCGGTCAGGTCGGGCATCTTGGTCTTGGCGATTTCTTCAGCTTGAGCACGAGTGATCTTGCCGACCTTGTCGGTATGAGGCTTCGGAGAGCCTTTCTCAATCTTGGCAGCTTTCTTGATCAGGATCGTCGCCGGAGGCGTCTTCATGATGAAGGTGAAGCTCTTGTCAGCGAAGGCGGTGATCACCACAGGAATCGGCAGACCGGGCTCGAGGCCTTGCGTCTGGGCGTTAAACGCCTTACAGAATTCCATGATGTTCAGGCCGCGTTGACCCAGGGCCGGGCCGATCGGTGGGGATGGGTTGGCTTTACCCGCTGGCACTTGCAGCTTGATGAAGCCTATAATTTTCTTTGCCATTTTTGGCGACTCCTAAAATGAGTTCAAACGCGCTTTTGATTTCGGGCTTTGAGTCTGATGAAAGACTTCGAGCCTGTGACCTACTTGCGCTCCTCGCCGGACACGAGGAGAAAGTGTTTAGACCTTCTCGACCTGACCGAATTCAAGTTCCACTGGCGTAGCGCGACCAAAAATCGTCACGGACACACGCAAGCGGCTCTTCTCGTAGTTCACTTCCTCAACATTGCCGTTGAAGTCTGTGAACGGACCATCTTTTACACGCACCAATTCGCCCACTTCAAAGAGCGTTTTAGGACGAGGCTTCTCGACACCTTCTTGCATTTGAGCAAGAATTTTCTCGACTTCTTTCTCGGAAATAGGGCTAGGCCGGTTACCCGCGCCACCCACGAAACCGGTCACTTTATTGGTGTGTTTCACCAAGTGCCAGGTATCATCATTCATTTCCATTTCAACAAGCACATAGCCTGGGAAAAAGCGGCGTTCAGTAATGGCGCGAGCGCCATTCTTCATCTCCACCACTTCTTCGCTAGGCACCAGGATCTTGCCGAACTTATCTTCCATACCAGCGCGATTGACGCGCTCTTGGATGGCGCGACCCACGCTTTTTTCCATGCCTGAATAAGCATGAACAACATACCAACGTTTGGTCACTACTTTCTCCAGCCTAAAACTAAGTCGTACAGGACCCATTCCAGGGTTTTATCGACGACCCACAGGAAAATCGCCATGACGAGTACAAAGGCAAACACTGCCAAGGTCATTTGAATGGTTTCTTTGCGGGACGGCCAGACTACGCGCTTGGCTTCTGACCAGGAATCTTTCAGGAAGGCAAAGAACTGCTGCCCTGGCTGAGAAAACCAGGCGATCACGCCGCCGACAATCAGTCCGCCGAGTACTGAGCCGACACGAGCAATCATCGGTTGATTGGCCAGCATGTAGAAGCCGACCAAGCCCGCGATCACCGCAGCAACGGCCAAAGCAATCTTGCCCTTATCGGCAGGACTGCTGAGTGTTTCGATATTGGCGTTTGTGGTGGACATGTTGTCGCTTAATCTTTTTTACTAATCTTGTCTTTGACGCTGAGGCTTGAGAGATCTAAAAATGTTGAAATAGCAGGAGCTTGTGAGCGGTGGCAGGGGCGGAGGGAATCGAACCCCCAACCTACGGTTTTGGAGACCGTCGCTCTGCCAATTGAGCTACGCCCCTCCGGGCCTCACGAGCTTACTTCGTACTACTTCAATTCGTTACTCAGAAATCTTGGCTACAACACCGGCACCAACAGTGCGACCACCTTCACGAATCGCAAAGCGCAAGCCCTGCTCCATCGCGATGGGGTTGATCAGCACGACGTTG
>JAYVKZ010000296.1:0-2883 GCA_043767985.1 Betaproteobacteria bacterium | reverse complement strand
CCCAGCATGTCGCTCAAAGACGTCATGAGCAATATTCTTCGGTACGAGCTCGAGCTGCAAGCACTCCCAATATAGGACAATCTCAAAATCCTAGTACCGTTTAACCGAGGCGAAAGATGGTCCCATTCTTTATCATCCTGACGATCATCGCTTTGATCGTGATCTTGTCTCTGCGTAAGCGGTATTTGGTCTACCAACGTGAAGCCTTTATTCGTCGCTATAGCTTTCCGATGGGGTTGTTTGCAAAGCTCAAGGAACAACACCCGAGCCTAAGTAGCCGCGATTGCCAATTAGTCTCCAGGGCCTTACGGCAATACTTTCTTGCCCACCTGAAAAGCAATCGGCGATTTGTATCGATGCCGTCCCAAGTCGTCGACAGCTTATGGCATGAGTTCATTCTTTACACCAAGGACTATCAGGCGTTTTGTGACAAAGCTTTCGGACAGTTTATGCATCACAGCCCGGCGGTGACATTGAGCAAAAACAAGCCGAGCAATGAGGGCTTGCGTCGTTGCTGGTGGTACGCATGCAAGGACGATAACATCAACCCGAAGCAACCTGCGCGCCTGCCGCTCCTTTTTGCGATTGATCAAAAACTAAAGATTGCCAATGGCTTTCATTATCTGGCTAATTGTGATGGCATTCGGCGGCTTCAGGTCGGCAGTGCCGCAACCGCCGCGACCGCCGCTGTTGTTTACTGTGGCGGCGACTTCTCAAGCAGCTCTTTTGATGGAGGTACCGAAGGTTTTGGTGACGATGGCGGCTCGGCGTCTTCGGACTCGGGAGGAGACAGCGGCGGCGACGGGGGCGGATGCGGAGGGGGTTGCGGCGGCGGAGATTAGGGTCTAAAACTCAGACTGATCTCTCCCAAAGGACCAAAAAACGATTCATTTGCAGAGCCTGATTTCCGGGTCAATTGGGTGAACTGGCCCGATTGGGGTATTGTGCTGCCATGAACAAAGAAGGACACAAGCGATGAAGCCGAATTACTCTTTCCAAAAGCGGCAAAAAGAGCTGGAAAAAAAGAAGAAAAAAGCTGAGAAATTAGCCAAAAAAGCGGCTGGAGGCGATCAGAGTCCTGATGAGCCTTTAGTAGACGGTGACGATGAGGCGGGCGGCGATGTTGAGGCTGGGGCTAGCAACGACGGCACTGAGACGCTGAATGCAGTGCCACAACCAAGCAGTGACAGCCCTCCCCTTAAACCTTAAAAGTGGGCAAAGCAATCCGTCGACCGATTCTTTCTAGAATGGCTTGCAAGCCTAAGGACTCACCTTGACGCAATCTACAAAATACTGATCCTCACCCTTTACGTTCTCGACTACCAGTCCATGAACGTCGGTATGAAAGCCAGGGAAGGCCAGGTTGAAGTTACGCGCAAACTGTAGGTACTCCACAATGGAGCGGTTAAACCGTTCGCCAGGAATCAACAGCGGGATGCCCGGGGGATAGGGCGTGACCAAATTCGTCGTGATCCGTCCCATGAGTTCATCTATGGGCACGCGATCAACCTTATGGCGAGCCAAGCATTCGAAGGCATCGGAGGGTTTCATGGCAGGCTCCATGGTCGAGAGATACATCTCGGTGGTTACGCGAGCCACGTCATACTTACGGTACTCCTCATGAATTTGCTGGGCAAGATCTCTCAGACCCGTACGCTCATAGCGCGGATGGGCCTGAATAAACTCAGGCATCACCCGCCACAGCGGCGCGTTGGTGTCATAGTCCATTTTGAACTGCTGCAACTCTGTGACCAGAGTATTCCAACGCCCCTTCGTAATACCAATCGTAAACATCACAAAGAAGGAGTAAAGGCCAGTCTTCTCAACAATCACACCATGCTCGGCCAGGTATTTGGTGACGATGGATGCCGGTATGCCGTTTTTCGAGAACTTACCATTGATGTCAAGCCCTGGCGTGACAATCGTGGCCTTAATCGGGTCCAGCATATTGAAGCCCGGCGCCGTCTTGCCAAAGCCATGCCACTTGTCTGAAGACTTCAGGAACCATTCTTCGCGCTTGCCAACACCGATATGTTCGAACTCTTTTGGGCCCCAGACTTGAAACCACCAGGACTCATCACCAAACTCCGCATCCACTTTACGCATCGCACGCCGAAAATCCAGAGCCTCAGAAATGGACTCTTCCACTAAGGCCGTACCTCCAGGAGGCTCCATCATTGCCGCTGCGACATCGAGCGAAGCGATAATCGCGTACTGCGGCGATGTGGAGGTATGCATCAGGTAGGATTCATTGAAGCGGAATTTATCCAACTTCACAGTGTCCGACTCTTGAATGAGAATTTGCGAGGCTTGCGACAAACCCGCCAGCAGCTTATGCGTGCTTTGCGTCGAGAACACTGGTGCATGTTTAGAGCGTGGTCGATTCGGACCAATGGCATGCATCTCATGATAGAAAGGATGGAAGGTGGCATGAGGCAGCCAAGCTTCATCAAAGTGAAGATTGTCGACAAAGCTGCCGAGCGTGTTCTTGATTTTTTCAACGTTATAGAGAATACCGTCATAGGTCGACTGCGTTATCGTCATGACCCTTGGGCGCGCCGACTTGTTCTTCACCAAGGGGTTCGCATCGATTTTCTTTTGAATGCTAGCCGGCTCGAATTCATCCAAAGGAATCGGGCCAATGATGCCAAGATGATTACGGGTCGGTTGGAAGAAAATCGGCACGGTGCCGGTCATCATGATGGCGTGCAATACACTCTTATGGCAATTGCGATCAACCAAGACAATATCATCGGTGGCCACACAGGAGTGCCACACAATCTTGTTGGAGGTCGACGTGCCGTTGGTGACAAAGAATAAGTGATCGGCGTTAAAGATACGGGCCGCATTGCGCTCTGATGCGGCGACTGGTCCGGTATGGTC
>JAYVKZ010000295.1:0-33405 GCA_043767985.1 Betaproteobacteria bacterium | reverse complement strand
GTTCAGCCAAGACTAGCTTGCTTGGTCTGCCTAGGCGCTTTTCATTAATTCAGCCAATCGGGTTGCGCTGGCTTCGGTACTCGATCCAAATCAATCCCGCCAATCGCCACAAGGGATTGGCCTGCCATGAGCTTGGCATAGGCACGCTGGCGGAAGATTGCGCTTCAAGTTGAACCAAGTTAAACTCACGCTCCTAGGCTAGGAGTACGCAATGGGCGCACGCGATGTTTTAACTGTTTCTGCCAAAGGGCAAGTTGTTATTCCCCAGGCCATTCGAATCGAGCTAGGCATAACGCCTGGCAGCGAGGTGGAAGTCCGTCGTGAAGGTTCCGGTGTGATGATTAGACTAAAAAGCATGCGTCCGCAGAGCAAGTTGGCGGACGGTTTTGGTATGCTGAAGTACTCCGGGAAAAAGAGATTGGAAGACTTCGATATCGGGACAGAAATGCGCAAGCACGCGACCAAGCGCAAATGATTGCTGTTGATACTAACGTGATAGTGCGTCTCTATGTCGACCCGGTGAACGCGAATGAGAGTGATGCTCAGCGAAAGAAGGCCTTAGCTTTGTTTAGTTCAGAGTCTTTGATCTTCGTTCCAATCACAGTCGTTTTGGAGCTAGCATGGGTGCTACAAAGTTTCTATGAATTCTCCGCACAAAATTTGCGAGACGTGCTCACTCATCTGACGGGCTTACCCAACGTTGAAGTCGAGCGTTGGGCAGAAGTCAACACAGCGGCTGAACTCGCCTGCCAGGGTCTCGATATCGCCGATGTGCTTCACGCCACGCTTTCCGCACACGCCGAAAAGTTCGTTACTTTTGATGACAAAAAGCTTGCGCGGCGAGCCAAGCGGCTTGGCGTGCTTGGGCACATTCGAGTACTTTAGATTTAGCTGGGGTTGGTGATTCACAGCGAAGGGGCCGACGAACTTTTCTAGCTAGCCTGCAAATGCGTACGCTACCGCACATAAGTTTCACTCGCCTCGGCCCATAATCGGCTAAGGTTCGCCCTCTCCGCCACGGCTCAGCGAGCCATTCCATGTCAATCCTCGAGAAAACTGCCTATGGTCCGACTGAAATTCTCCATCGAGCTCAATTACGATATCGACCAGCCCGGCTGCGACTTCATCTTCAACGTCCATGCGTCGCAGACGAAGCACCAAACTATTGTTAAAGAGTCGCTCTCCATGAGCCAGTCGTTAACCCCCAATTTTTACACCGATCCCACCACCCACACGCGCTTCCTGCGGCTCAAGGCGTTCGCTGGGCCGTTGATGTTACGGTATGAAGCAACAGTGGACATCGACCACGATAGCGCCCAGCCAGACCAACTGAGCGAGGTTGCGGTGGCCAACCTGCCAGGGTCAGTGTTGCCCTACATTTATCCCAGCCGCTATTGCCAGAGCGACCGGCTGCACCGTTTCGCCGTCAAGGAGTTTGGTCACTTGGGGCGTGGCTACCAACGTGTCCAGGCAATCCAGCAGTGGGTCACCAGCCACGTACGCTTTCTTCCTAATTCGTCTACAGGCAACACCACGGCAGCGGACACTCTGGTCGAGCAGGTGGGCGTGTGCCGCGACTTTGCCCACTTGATGATTGCCTTGTGTCGCGCCGTGAATATACCAGCGCGTTTTGCCACTGGCATCGACTACGGTGCCGACCCGGCGCTAGGGCCGACCGACTTCCATGCTTATGTAGAGGCTTATGTGGGCGAGCGCTGGTACATTTTTGATCCTTCTGGCGTAGCCATCCCCATGGGTTTAGTGCGTTTCGGTACCGGGCGCGATGCCGCCGACTCGGCTTTTGCCACGATGTTTGGAGGTGTCCGTGGCGTCGCTCCCACTATCCAGATTGAGGCGGTGCCCAATGCGCAAGGGGTCTTGCTGGTGCCTCACCTAGTGCCGTATGCGTTATCCACCGACGGGTAGTGTGTACAGGATTGAGTACATTAGCAGGATCACGAGATAAGACCACGACTTATTTTCGCACCACCAAGATCAATCCAGCCGCCACAATCATTCCCATGCCAACAAATGAAAACACATCGGGGATATCCCCAAACACTGCCCACCCTAGTAAGGAGGCAAACACTAAGCTCAGATAGCCAAAGGGTGCCACTTGGTGTGTCGTACCCATGCGGAAGGCAATGGTTTGTACATATTGCGCTGCTGCCGCCAACACGCCGATCGCCAAGAACATCGCAAAATCACGCCTGGACGATGGCGCTTTCCAAAAGAAAGGGAGGGCGAGTGAAAATACCAGGAAGGCAATAAAGGGTCCGAAAAATGCGGTCGTGCCTGGCGGGTCGCAGGCGGCGACCGCACGGGTAAGGGTGAGAAATAGCGCTAAGCCGAAGGCCCCTATCAACGGAAACAATGCATTCCATGAAAAGAGTGCACCGCCCGGCCGAGCAATGACCAGTACACCGGCAAAACTAAGCAAGGCCAGCCACCAACTAAGCGCACTGCCCGGCTCGTTCAATGCGTAACGCGACATTAAGTTGGCGAGCACAGGTGCGAGGAAGACAATTGCCAAACACTCAGCGAGTGGCATCACCCGAAAGCCAAGAAACACCAGCGAAGTCCCCAGGACCGCGGCGCAACCTCGTAGCACTTGCAAACGGAAAGCGACGGGCTTAAAGATGCCGAGCCCACTCTTTCGCGCAGCAAGACTACCCAAGAGCGTAGCGCTCAGCCCCATGCGTATCCAGGCCAGCATGACCACGGAATAGTCTTGCACCAAAATTTTTACCATCGCATCCACGAGCGGCAAGATACTTGCCGAGGCAATGGCCAGTAAGGCAATTTTTTGCTGAGTTGTCACTCGAATCGCAATCTCTCTGGGTCGACCCTAAGCGCGGACGGCTTGGGTCAGGTCGCGCCGGGCAAGGGACTCTAATCTGTCGAAGAAATAGCACGTGCTGTAGATTCTTTGGCGAGCTAAAAACGACTTAAGGATCTCCCGCCGTTTTTGAATGAAGATCGTCTCAGGCACGAATGAATATTCCTCACGGATCTGGCGCTCATATTCTTGGAACCGTTTTTCGCTTGCACCGAGGATCGATAAATCGATATCCACTAGCAAACACTGGTCTGGCTCCATTGGAGCGGCGGAATGGCAAGTGGCCATGATCAAGGACTTGATACGATCCATTGACTGAGCTGCAACGCCAGCTCGGGCTAACTCAGACTGCTGGATATTGGGCCAGATCACGCACTTGTTCGAAATAGCCAAGGCACTCTCCAAGATGCTGCAAGGTATGGTACTTGCGTGTAGATTCGTGTAACGTTCGCAAAGTGCTTCGAATACTTCTTGCCTCAGGACTTGCTCTTGTCCAAAGACAACAGGGGGTCTTTCAGCGTCGAGTTTTCTCGCTTGGCCAGGGTTTGCCGACGATGGGCCACCCAAAGTTGAACGATTATCCCGTTGCTGCAGCCACCACGGCCTATCTATTCCCGCCGAGTCGGGCGAACAACTCCTTGAGCGAGGTGAGCGCATTAGTAGATAACATCAAGACTGATAGCACAAGCCTCATCACCAAATGCCGCCTAGTTTTGGGCCAACTCAATCACTTTGATGACATCCAGAGGCAGGGCCGAAGGATTCATCATCAATGTTCGCTCTGTCGCATCTGCTCGGCAAAGCCGCATTCACCTTGGCATTCACAACCAGGCTCCGCAGGAATTATCGCCAAGGGAGTCTCTGCTCTCGTCAACGGGTTCTCTGTTTTGACCAAGGGGCTCTCTGCCTTGGCCACGGAGTTCTCTACTTCGCGCAACGGACTTTCCACATTTGCCCAGACAAGGGCCGTGGGTTCAACGCGATCCATCGTTCCGGCGGCGTCTAAGCCTAAGCGACGGGATGGCTCAGTCGACAGGAAAACACCCCCTGCTACACCTATTACCATCAACCCAAGAATCTCGAACTTGACGAAAAGTGAACGACGAAACATCATGAGTCCTTAAGCCAGGTGAAGCTCCCGCCAGCACCACTAATGTGGTGGGATGAGCAGGTAGTTTGACAGAATTTCCTAAGAATTACAGCTTGCGCTCCACCTCGGTCACGCTCCACGAAGCGCGCGCATTGAGGGTTTGCGCATCAAAGCCCGCCAATTGCTTGTACTTGTCTTCGACCTCCTGAAGCTCCGCCTTGGCGGAGGCATGCGCATCTTGTCGCACCAGGGCACTAATCTTGGCCATAACATCACCAGCCTGGCGTCGATTGGCGAGTTGCACGGCGCTAGCGACCGGCAGTCTTTCGGCCTCAAAAGCTACCAGGGCTTCACTCAAGCCTCCATGACGGTACAGTTGATAGGCCAGCACGCGTGCATCTAGGATGGCCTGCGAGGCGCCGTTCGAACCAAACGGATACATCGCGTGGGCAGCATCGCCGAGCAAGACCATACGACCAAAGGTCCATCTTGGCAGCGGATCAAAGTCGGCCATGGGATATTCCCATGCGAGGTCCGAGGCGGCAATCATCGCCGGAACATCTAGCCAGTCGAAGCGCCAATCGCTTACGGTCTTTGCAACGTCAATGGCATTGACTTCGCGACTCCAATGTCCCAGTTCATTGATATTGATATTGATACTGGTATTGTCATCACCAACACCTTTAGCCTGGTGCGGACGCACAAGTAGCCAATTATTGACACCCGGTTCGATTGGATAAACAACCACCCGTAGATGCTCATCGCCAATGATTACCATCGAGGTGCCGCTCAGAAAGGAAGCGCATCTTGTCGTACCGCGATACATCATCCAGCCATTGGTCGCAAGTTTGCCTAAAGTTGGATCAGCACATTCGCGTAAGCTTGAACGGATACCATCGGCTGCGATCAGTAAATCACAGCCTTGTTCGTAGTGAGCGCCGGAGCGGTTCGTCACCTTGGCGACAATTGCCAGACTGGGGTTAGCGCTATTTAGCTCTTCCTGAAAGCCGGTAACCCGCTGTCCGACTCGCACCGCGTGTTCACCCAACCTCTCCTTCACTGTATCGTAAAGCAACTGTTGCAAACGTCCACGATGGATTGAATATTGTGGCCAGAGGTATCCAGCAATCAACCCGCGCGGGTCAGCCCAGATCAACTTACCCTGACGATCGTAATAAGAGAGCTCAGAAGTTGGAACACCGATCTTAGCCAAGGCCGGGCCGAGTCCAAGTTCAGTCAACTCTCGGATGGCATGAGGTGGCAAATTCACGCCAACGCCCAATTGGCGAATCTGTGTCGCCGCTTCGAGTACCTGCACATCATGCATGCCCGCAGAATGCAAACTCAATGCGGTGGTTAGTCCACCAATGCCACCCCCTGCAATCAGAATCTTCATGACACTACTGCCTTAGCTTAGGCGGCGTGACGATCATCGGGTAAGGCAGACAGAGGCGGAACTTTGTACATTCATTTCATTGAAGGAAATTCAACCATCGCCTCACCTTGTGCCACCATCTCGTCGCGCTGATTCCGCACCACAATATCGAGTGTTAACCATTTACTTTTATCGGTGACTTTTCGATTGGTGACCACGGCGACAGCGATAATCGTGTCCCCAGGTTTGACGGGAGCTTTCCAACGGGTTTCGAGCCTTCGGTGCAGGCCTCCCAGAGGATACAACCAATCAGTCAGCATTTTGCTAATCACGCCGAAATTATTCATCCCGTGCATGATAATGCCGCCGAACTGAGTCTTGCCGAAACTATTCTTCATGTATTCATCGTCGAGATGAAGCGGATTGAAATCCAGTGAGGCTTCACAAAATTCTCGAATCGATTCGCGGGTCGGTGAAAAGGGAACTCCTTCGATTCGCGTGCCTACCGCAATGCTGTCAAATGTTGGGTTCATCTTGTGCTCCTTGTCAGGCCGGGCGGATGGTCTGGCCACGCCCCGAACAAATCACCTGATTGTGTTGATTGAAAAACACATTGTCGTGCACAACAAAGAGTCGATCCTTACGAATGAATTTATCCAAGGCACGTGCTTCAAGGCGAATCATGTCCCCAGGACGGGCAGGCAAGTTATAACTCCAGGACTGCCCTGCGTTAACCGTGCCTGGGCTACGCATCCAGTCGTCGGCGGGCGTGCATGAAAACATCAGCAAAATATGAATCGCCGGTGGAGCGATCAAGCCTTTATAGGGTGTGGTCTTGGCATAGGCTTCATCAAAGTAAAGCGAATGAAGGTCGCCCACCACACGGCAATATTTTTGAATGGCCTCTAGCGTCAACAAATACGGAATAGTCTTACGTGGTTCACCAGGGATGATTTGATCCCAAACTTTCCTTAGTTGCTCATCTTTCCAGAAATCAGTCTCGAAAGTTTGTTCGAGGCTATTGCTCAGCATGATTAACCCAACTCGACCATGCGCAAAACCGCGGGCGGACCATCCATGAAGGCACCCATCGCCCTTCCCAGCGTCTTGAAATGTTCAGTCGCCCTGTGCGCCTGCATAGCTTCCTCACTGGCATAGCGCTCCATGAACACAAAGGTGCTCGGCTGCTCAGCTTTGCTCAAAGTATACAAAAGGCAACCCGGCTCGTTGGCTCGCACAGCCGCTACCAAGTTGAGTGCTGCGGCTTGAAATTCTGCCTCTTGACCTGCCTTGGCCTTTAAGGTGGCAACAATGCTTTGAATCATGAGAATCTCCTTGGGCTTTGATTTGATGGGCGCAAGTTTTGAGACTAATGGCTAACCAAGCGTTTGTCCATGATCATTCCACTAACTAGGGGTCGCGCGACGTTTGGCCCCGGTGGTACTGCGTTGGGGGCCCTGAAAGCAAGCCTTTATCGCCCAGTAAATACTGGTTTCCTCTTTTCAATAAAGGCCTGAACCGCCTCGCGATGGTCGTCGGTCGCAGCAAGCTTCACGATGCCTTCCGCTTCATGTACCAAGGCCGTATCGAAATCAATAGAAGCTGCCTCGTCGAGGTTCTTTTTGATTTGGCGTAAGGCCAGCACGGGGCCATTTGCCAAAGAACGTGCGAGGGTAAAGGCTTCGATTTGCAACCGATCGTCAGCGACCACCCGGTTGAACAAGCCGATGCGGTCAGCGTGCGCTCGCGCTAATTGATCTGTACCAGTATCAATATCAATAGCGACGGGAATTAAGCTCATTGATGGCTCTCACTTGAGGTCAGGGTTGCTGGCATGGTTCCACCAAGCCAAGTCAGAATGGGCTCGTAAGTCCAGCTCAAAAGTCCAGGCAGAACGGTGTTGATGAGCCAGGAAGAAATAAGTGTTCGCCACCTCGGCTGGCACCAGCAAGCCGTCGTTGTCCAGCCCTTTGCGTTCGCGCAAGGCTTGGAAGCGCTCGGCACCCAGCATCTTGCCCAGGGTGTCCGGCGCATCCACCGCACCGTCGATGAGGATATGGGACACATGAATGCCCTTCGCCGCAAATTGAGCATTGAGTGATTGGCACAGCATACGCCGTCCGCCCATGGCCGCCGCATGTGAATGCTGGCCAGCATTGCCACGCATAGCGGCAGTCGCGGAGGTGACGAGCAGTGCACCCTTGCCACGGGCTTCCATGTACGGAAACAATACCTGGGCGAGACGAAACAGCCCGAAAGTGGCCATACGCCACCCAGTCTCGAAGGCCTTGAGTGGTGCTGGCCAGCCCGCGATCACCAATCTGTGCACCTAGGTTGAACACCGCTACCGTAATTGGGCCGATGTTGGCCTCGATGTGGGTCACCAGTTGTTCGATGCTGCCCTCCTCGACTGCGTTGAGAATAAAGCCAGTGGCTGAACCCCCATCAGTCTCGATCTCGGCCACCAAACGGTCCAGACCGCCCTGATCAGTTCGTCGGGCGAGGCAGGCATGATAGCCCTCACGGGCAAAGCGTTTGGCCACATTGCCGCCGATACCGGCTCCGGCACCTAGGATGAGACAGACAGGCTTTTTCACGGGTGGCTCCAAAACGCTTTAGCGTGCATTATAGTAGCGGACGGAAAGGCACGGCCCTCGTCGTCGGCCCCTGGCTTTGGACGAAGCTACGAGGCTATGACTCTGGCCCTTCGGCTAACCGCTTTGCGGGCCCAAAGTTCAATAAGGTGTAACATTTCGATCGTCTCGTCGAGAGGAGCAGCAATGTTACTCGGTAAATACCTTGTTCTAGGTGTACTTGGCGCTGCCCTCACCTGTCAGTTATTGGCTCAAGACACTTCGCCGAGTGAGATCAATGCGCAGGCTCTGAGGCGCCCAATCGCTACCTGGAGCCAAGCCGACAGAGAGTACGGATTTGCTCATTGGGATCAAATCTTCCCTGCGCGGAGAATTGCACGCGGCGGGCAAGTGCGCCCACTGCCCGAAGGTGCTTCATTGCCCACGTTCGAAAACGGCGGTGACGGTGCCGTCCAACTTCAGCGCAATATCGATGCCTTCAAACTAGCGGGCATTGTGGTGTTACAGGGCGGCAAATTGCGGCTCGAACGCTACGCGCTAGGGCATAGCGCTTCGGGACGCTGGGTATCGTTCTCCGTGACCAAATCACTCACCAGCACTTTGGTGGGCGCAGCCATCAAGGACGGTTTTATCTCTAGCGTGCATGATCCTGTCACCCGCTACATTCCCGAGCTCACGGGAAGCGCCTACGATGGTGTAACGGTGCATCATTTACTCACCATGACCTCGGGCGTGAAGTGGAACGAGGACTACACAGACCCTAATGCCGATATTGCACTCTTTTATACCGCGCCATTAGAACCCGGCTTGGATGAGGCCGCTAGCTACATGAAGAAACTCGTCCGCGACTCGGCCCCTGGCCAAAAGTGGCGCTACAACACCGGTGAGACGAACCTGATCGGCGTGCTAGTTGCTCGGGCTACTAAGAAGAGCTTGGCAAGCTACGCGTCGGAAAAAGTATGGTCACGCTATGGCATGGAACAAGATGCTTCCTGGATGCTCGACCGCACTAACCATGAGCACGGCGGTTGCTGCGTGCAAGCTTCAACCCGCGACCTTGCGCGGCTGGGCCAGTTTATGCTCGATGGCGCGCGAATCGATGGCCAAGCAGTTACCGCGGACGGTTGGCTGGAAGCCGCGACTCGCAAGCAGGCAGACTTTGGCGACCCCGCAATGGGTTATGGCTATCAGTGGTGGACAAGAGCGGACGGATCATTCAACGCTCTAGGCATTCACGGTCAGCACATTCAGGTTGACCCAGGTCGACAGATGGTAATCGTCGTTAATAGCGCCTGGCCAAACGCAGACTTCACGCCGGCGTCACTCGCCGCGCGCACAGCGCTCTTTAATGCCATTCGCGCGGCAATTGATTCAGAGTGACCCCTGGACAGTATCGTTAAGTAAAGTCGGAATTCGCGCACGAAATTTAAAGAATCCTTCGGTGGCATGAGGCCATGCCATTTGATCCCATTCACTTAACACCGACTGGAAGGTTATGCCTTGATTGCGCAGCTGGTTAACGGGGTCCGTCAACGCATCTCTGGTTGCGCCAACTGGAATCCAAGCGTGCACAATAGGCGCCTCGGCGAACGTTTGGTGTTCGCCGAGTTGCTTGGCTAATTGAGTAGGACTAGCGCAATAAATAACCTGCTGATCGTCCAAGTGCCAGCGCCTTCTTAAACGATTGGTCGCATCGTCAAGTGCGCCATCGCTAAACTTAGCTGAAACGTGCCCGATGCCGTTCGCACTTCGTGCGGTCGCACTGTTTAGCACAATGATGCCCGCTATTTGATCTTGCACCAGCCACTCCTCCGGCGATAAGTCTTCATCATGTAGTAATAGCCAAGCACGCTTGTCGATCCCTTTCTCTCGAACCGTCGCGGAACTGATTGGCATTGATTGATAATTTGGGTAAACATTGCTTGAGCCCGTAAGACGTGATTGCGCACCTACTGATTCTGTTTTTGGTGGCGCTGATTCATTGAGCTGACCTCTTGGATTAAATCGATGGTTTGTATAACAGAAAATATTGTCTGCACGCGCAAGATAATGCTTTCCTGCGGTATGTAAACCTGCCACCCAACGCCAAGATAAGGTATTCGAGGCCGCGTCGGCATCACAAAGGTGTTGCATAAAGAAATCGGCACCTCTCGCCCAGGGCAAACTTAAGGTAAAAATCCAAATGCTCGCAAACCACATGCGGGTGTGATTGTGCAAATAGCCAGTAGAAACAAGTTCTTCAACCCAAGCATCGAAGCATTGGATGTTGGTCGCACCTCGGATAGCTTGGTCAATCGCTTTGGCGAGTGCAGGATTAATGGCGCTGATGTCATCACGTTCTTGGGTGTAGCTCCGCCACACTTCAGAACGGTTCTCTAGCCAACCTTTCCAATAAGTACGCCAACATACTTCCTGGATAAATTTGTCTGCCGTTAGTCGTGTTTCGCGCGCCAGAGTTTTAGACAAAACTTGTGTTTCGAGCAACATTCGATACCGAATATACGGCGACAAGCGCGAAACGCAATGGGTGTTTGCCGAGCTTGGTACTGGGCCAAAATCTGTATTGCGATCACGCTCGTACTTTAAACCAGCCTTTCCGCCGTCGACAAATTGTTCTAGGGCGAGAGCACCGGCAGCTTGGCTAGCAATAAAATTACGCATCAGATGATTGTAGATTCGTTGAGGGTATGCGCAAGAGTTCCCCTAATAGGCTGCGGGTGTTTCAGCGCTGCTTTGTGTGGCCTATGTTGCTAGGAAAAGCCCTCCTACTAAAGTTGGCCTGATGTCTGTGTAATCTACAACTGTTGCAATCTTCGATTGGATAAAGTTCGTGTACTGTTTTGTCATAGATCCCCATACGCAGACATTACGATATTCATTTCGCTTGGACATATTGTCGCATTAGGAGTTGTGCTTGTTGGTTTAAGCTAGCCAGATCTCGGGGTGACCTAAATCAGTCGAGCAAGCTTGACCGCAATCGCAGAACCGGATGCGACCGTCATACCCCACGAATTGAGTAATATTCCGTTGTCAATGCCTTGCTTTGCCCGGGCCTCATTCAGATGATCAACTTCGTCTGATTGAAAAGTTAGGAGCTGCCTCTTAAGCTCAGCGTATTGAACTGAGCCAGCTAGAGCATTAATTTGGTGTTCGTAGTGTTGTTCAACAAAAGTTTCAACAGCAACGATGGTTGCAAATATGGCGCGAGCGCCAAACAAGGCAGGTAGTGCGCCAGTAATAAATCCCGCTATTTTCCAACCGGGCAAAAGCCAGCTACGTTTAAAAAGTGGTAAAAGCAAGTTGAGGTGGCTTAAATGTTCCGTCTCAGTAGCCAGATGCCGATGTGCAAACTCCACCACAGCCGCGTCGCGCGTCACCGCTAAAATACCTTTATAGATATACACTGCTCCGGTCTCGCCAGCGTGATCAGAGCGAATATCAGCAACCATCGCACGCGGCAGATGGCTCGTATCAGTCGCCATCGCTAAGCGCTGTAATAAGGGGCGTATTACCAAAAACCGTACATACAGAACCTCTAAAAATCGGGTCAATCTCAATGTCTTGATCATGGATGCTAGCCAGCGCCAGCCAGGCATCACTGACCATAGAGCAACAAACGCGGCGGCACCGCTGAGCCGGCGCCCGCTACTTTCCTGAACATGAAAACGCGACATTAGCGGCCCGCGATCAGCCTCAGAGCATTGGCCGGGCAAACTCACGTCTATCCATCGCACCGGTTCAATTGCTTTGATGGACTGATAAAGGCTGATTTCGCGACGACATAAAGGGCAGGAGCCATCAAACATGACGCACATTGTGTCGGATGGGTAGCCAATTTCATTGGATAAGTTACTTTGATACTCGGGGGCCATGGTAGCTAACGTCGATCTATTAAAAATAGTCTTTCTTTGTGGTTGGCGGAGTAAGAGCTTCTAACTTCTGCAGATACCTCTGCACAGACAGCCTCCGCCCGAATCATATTAGTGTTTTCAAGATGCACACCTATTGCTACTTAATGCCCCTACTACCTGTCTTTATCTTTCCAATGCCGCAGGGGTCAAGAGGCTTAAATACTCAGGCGTAATACTTTTACCAGTCTGGCTGGTGGGGCATTGCTTTCGGATGTACTATTTTCTACCTATCAACTGACTTGCAAAGATTGAAATGACTGTACCTCAATTGGAAAAAATCGCTCTGTTCCCGTTGTCGAATGGCCTATTTCCAGATAGCTTATTAATGCTCAATATTTTTGAGGTGCGCTACCTTAACCTCATGAAAGAGTGCGAGAAAAGCAGTAAGCCATTCGGCGTGGTTTGGCTGGCCGAGGGATCTGAAATTCAAACTGCAGGTAAGGCGCAAGTGTTTCATGCCCATGGCACCTTGGCATGTATAAATAGTGTTGGTCGGGTTCATCCCTCGCTTTTGCAAGTGCGCTGCACAGGTGGGTTGCGCTTCTCCGTTGAATCGAGCGAGTTGGGGCCTTTTGGTGTTTGGTATGGCAATGTTGTTTATGAAGCTCAAGATCCGCCAGTGGAGATTCCGAAAAAGTATGCTCTTCTTGCTGAGCGATTAGGTCAGCTAATCGCCAATGCACAAAAGCAGAACATTAGTGGCAATTTTCCTTTTGAAGCGCCTTATCGCCTGGATGAAGCGGGTTGGGTGGCGAATCGATGGGCCGAATTACTCCCTTTTTCCCCGCAGAACAAGCTTGTCTTGTTGATGGAGAAGGACCCGCTTCAAAGATTGGAAAAGATAGCTGGTCTTGTAGAATTCTGATTGCTAGTCGGCTAATTCGATATTGACGCCGCGCCCGCTCACGAGCTACTAAAGTGCGAATGACGGTACCAGTTGGTTACGCTTTTCTGGCGGCAGCTGAGTATGAGATTTACAGACGTTTCACCCAAGACCTCGTGTAAGTGCTCATTCTCGAAAAGGCGAGCAAAATAAAAGTCGACTCGCCTTAAAAAGGAAATCGTTTGAACCTCTCCCAACTATGCCGCTTCGCCAACTTTTATGTATCTTGCCTGGGCAAGGCTCGCACCTTGATTCGGGGTGTTTCGACATCCTTCGCAGCCCTCATCTTCTTATCCATCACGGGGTGTACCGCCATGGCTCCTAGCGACGCGACCAAGCTCAACACCGAAGAGTTCATGATCCCAGCCTCAGACACTGGCCTTCAACTCTATCTTCGCAACAAAACGCCAAGCGATATGAAAGTTTTCTCCGCCGAGAAAACCGTATTGTTTGTACACGGTGCAACCTACCCCTCCGAGATTTACTTTGACCTGAAGGTGGGTGGATTTTCTTGGATGGACTACCTTGCCTCGCGCGGCTACGATGTTTATATGCTCGACGTGCGAGGCTATGGCCGATCCACACGACCTGCGTCGATGTCGCAAGCGCCGTCCGCCAATCCACCTTTTGCCAATACTGAGGAAGCATCACGCGACATTTCGGCAGCGGTCGATTTTATTTTGAAGCGACGTGGCGTGAGCAAACTCAACTTGCTAGGTTGGTCATGGGGCACAACCACCACGGCGCTGTTCACCACACGCAACAACGCACTGATCAATAAGTTAGTGTTGTTCGCACCGGTTTGGGTACCACCAAACATTACACCGGTGCCGCCCGCGCCCACCTCCGCATATCGCACCGTCACGGTTGAGGCGGCGAAGGAGCGTTGGTATCGCGGCGTACCTGCCGACAAGCAAGCGTCTTTGATTCCTGCTGGATGGTTTGACACCTGGGCAAAAGCAATGCTTGAAAGCGACCCAGAAGGTGCGAAGCAAAGCCCGCCTGTGCTTCGTGCACCCAATGGCGTGATGGTCGATATTCTCGGTGGCTGGCTGAAAGGACAAAGGCTTTACGACGCCGCAGCGCTTCGCGTACCGACACTCCTGATCAAGGCCGAGTGGGACGCAGACACGCCCGCTTACATGGCGCAAGGTCTCTTCGCCGAAATGAAGAACGCGCCATACAAATCCTATCTTGAAATTGGCGAGGGAACACACACGGTTCTGGTTGAGAAAAATCGTCTGCAACTCTTTAGAGCCGTTCAGTCTTTTCTTGACGACCCGGCGCCATGATCCAAGACTTTGACGTGACCCGAGATCATCGCTTCTCGGAGACCCGTTGGTTCGAAGATTTTCAGGTCGGCGAGAAGTTTTGGATTCCCTCCCGAACCCAAACCGACGCGCTATTCTCAGCCTTCCAACTAGCCTCGGGCGACAACGATCCGATTCACTACGACCGCGAATATTGTCAGCGCCGTGGCCACCCTGACCTGCTGGCTCATGGCCTTCAGGTCATGATTCAAACCGCTGCGGGTGCGGGTGTGTTTCCACATATGGTGAGTGATTCACTGGTGGCCATGTTGGAATGCTCCGCGAAGTTTTTAGGCGCCGTGCATGCGGGTGACACGCTTTATCCGATGCTGGAGATTACCGAGGTGGTGGCGCAGAATACGACGGGGCTCATCGCCATGCGAGCGACGGTGCACAATCAAAAGAGTGAGTTGGTATTAGAGGGCGTACATCGCTACCTTTTAAGGAAGCGCCCCACTCAGGCCAGTGCCAACGCTCTTTCCACCAAGGGTAGTTGATCATTGCCAAAGTACATGTCGTTGGTGTTCACAAACATCGTCGGCGAGCCATACGCACCGCGCGCGATGACTTCTTCAGTATTCGCCCTGAGACGAGTCTTCACCACATCCGTGATGGAGAGCTCCCGGATAGCTGCGCCATCGAGCCCTGCGCCATTGGCAACGCTAACCAAGACCGCCGGGTCATCAAGATTCTCCCCCCTAAGAAAATAGCTTTCAAAAGCCGCCTTCGTAAATTTGTAGAGTGCCGCTTGATCGTCTTCCAAGGCACAGGCCATCCGCATCGCGTGAATACTTTTGGCGGGATGAAATTCCGAAGGGAACTTCAAGGTCAGGCCGCTCCATGCCGCCCAATCCTTGAGTGACTTTCCGTAATGCTTCATCCGCGGCGCATCTTGATTTTCGCGCTGAGCGTAGACCGCTTGATTGACCGCGTTAAACACACCGCCGACCAAGATCGGGCGATAGACGATCGACCCACTTGTGCGAGCCAAAACCCCTTGCACATTGGTGAAGGCCAAATAGGTCCAGGGGCTAGATAGGTCGTAGAAAAACTCGAGTTGTTTCATTGTGATGCTTCCTTCTTGATGCCAAACAAAATTTCTTTAGCCTTCTCATCATGTTGTGCGCCACCCTTAGGTACAACATCGCGCATCACGGCCAGGCCAGCCTGCACTTTTTCGCGCGCACGTACGAGTGCGTACCAGCGCGCTATATTGGGAAAATCGGTGAGGTTAATCTCTTGGCGCTTATGGGTCATCACCCATGGGAAGATGGCGATGTCGGCGATGGAGTAGTCACCCGCCACAAAGCTTCCAGTTTTTCCCAATTGGGTATCAAGCACCTTGAAGAGTCGATCAGCCTCACGCTCGTAGCGATCAATCGCATAGGGAATTTTCTCCGGGGCATAGAGTTTGAAATGCCCATTTTGTCCAAGCATCGGACCCAGGCCACCCATCTGCCACATCAGCCACTCACTGACCTTTACTTTGCCACGCAAATCGCTAGGGATAAAGCGACTGGTTTTTTCTGCCAGGTACTGCAGAATCGCGCCTGTCTCAAACACGCTGATCGCCGCGCCGCCATCAAGAGGCTGGTGATCCACAATGGCCGGAATGCGGTTATTCGGGCTAATCGCCAAAAACTCCGGCTTGAATTGTTCACCAGTACTAATGTTCACGGGCAGCACACGGTAAGGCAGGCCACACTCCTCGAGCATGATCGAGATCTTCCAACCATTGGGCGTTGGCGCAAAATGTAGATCAATCATCTAGCCTCCTCGCGATTTTCTGATAAATTGGGTTCCAGTGTAACGTGACACATCGTAAAAAGGCCTGCTCATGACCACCGCCATCACTCCTAATGTTCCCAGCCATGCTGGCCTAGCGCCACTAGCCTCGCGACTCGTGGATGTGGAGACCCTTCCCTGGCAAGCCACTCGCTACCCTGGCATTGAAATCAAGACTCTTTTGTTTGACCGCGCCAGCGGTGTCGCCAGCTCGTTGATGCGCATGGCTCCTGGCTCGATGCTGCCCGATCATGAACATGTGCAGATCGAACAAACTTGGGTGATCGAGGGACACCTCGTCGACAAAGCCGGCCCCGACGAAGGCATTGAATGCAAGGCAGGGCAGTTTATCTGGAGACCGGCAGGAAGCCGTCACTCGGCCTGGTCTCCCAAGGGAGGACTAATGCTTGCCTTCTTTCAAATCCCGAATAAGTTTTTTGCGGCTGACGGAAAAGTGACCGACATGGCGGGCGGGGATTGGGAGTCAATGTGGGGTGTCATGCAAACGGCCAAATAAGCGTTCAGGATGCATAGCCATACACCGCCACAAAATGACAGACCGTGCCAGCCAACACAAATAAGTGCCAAACAAAATGCCCATAACGCCATTTCGAGTCGCCTACATAAAAGATTACGCCCGCCGTGTAGGCAAGACCACCGGCGACTAACCACCACAGGCCCGCAGCGGGCAAGGCCGCTATCAAAGGTTTAATGGCGATCAGCACAAGCCAGCCCATCAGCAGGTACAGCCCCGTTGATAGGTAGGGGTGCCACATGCGATTCATGCTCTTGAGGGTCACCCCGATGAGTGCCAAACCCCACACCAGGCCGAACAGCGTCCAGCCCCAAGGACCTCGCATCACGCCCAGCATGAAGGGGGTATAGGTTCCCGCAATGAGTAAATAGATTGCGCTATGGTCGAGCACCTTGAAGACTCGCTTGGCGCGATTGTGGGGAAGCGCGTGATACATCATGGATGCCCCGTAGAGGAGCATCATGCTCACCCCAAAAATCGCCGCAGCAGCGATGGATATTCCATCGGCGCGTTTAGCCGTCGCCATCAACAAAAAAGGCGTGCCGGATAAAGCGAGCGCAAGCCCAAGACCGTGACTCACGCTATTGGCAATTTCCTCACCGAGCGTTTGTCCTTGCTCGTTGCTATTAGACTTTAAATCCATGAGCCATTTTACGCCCCTGAATGATTCCCCTAGTATCCGATCGCCGCACCGTCACTGCGTGGGTCTGAGCCACCGTAGCGCATGCCACTCTCGGGATCAATCGTGATGCCATGGGCATGGCCTGCAAGTTCGTTAAACGCCCCCCAGCGATTAACCTTGTGGCCGCGACGAATCAGCTCACTGATCGTCTCCTCTGGAAAGCGCGACTCAATATGCAAAGTATCGCGATCCTCTCCCAGGGCGAAGCGACCGGAAAGCCAACGAGGCGCTTCGACCGCTTCTTGAATATTGTGGCCATAGTCGATTATCGATACATAGGTTTGCGCATGAATCTGTGGCTGACCATCCGCACCCATACATCCGACCACGCCCCATAGCTTGTCATTGCGAAAGGCCAGTGATGCAATCAAGGTATGCAAAGGCGTCTTACCAGGCGCCACGCAATTCGGGTGCTTGGCGTCTAGCGAAAAATAGGCACTGCGATTCTGCAAAACAATACCGGTGTTGCCTGCGACCACCGCCGAACCAAACACTCCGTAAAGACTATTGATCAGAGCGACGGCATTGCCCTCAGCATCTACCGCTGAAATGAAAACCGTATCGCCCTTCAAGCTCCCGTAGGAGGGAATCTTGTCCCAGGGCACAGCCCGTGCCGGATCCATCAGAGAACGGCGTTCGTCTGCATAGGCTTTCGAAATGAGCCGCTCCATCGGTACGTCCACAAAGTGCGGATCAGCCAAATGATGATCACGGTCGTGGTAGGCGATTTGTTTGGCCTGTACCATCAAGTGTGCATGGTCGGGGCCTAGAGCCGCCTTCTTGTGTAGCTCGAAGGGTTCCAAGAGATTGAGCATCTCCAATACCGTGAAGCCTTGGGTGGGCGCCGGGGTTTCGTAAATGGTGACGTCACGATACTTGCCCTGAAGCGGCTCGCCCCAGCGCGCAGTTTGCGCTTTCAAGTCGGCCTCGGTAAAAAACCCTCCCTTTTCTTTCGAGAAACGCGCCAACTCTTTCGCAACATCGCCTTCATAGAAACCTGCGTGTCCTCTTTCAGCTAAGGCAGTCAAGGTTCGAGCTAGGTTGGGATTACATAATTTGCTGCCCGAACGCGGCGGCTTGCCATTGGGCAAAAAGATGGCCGCAGTTTCTGCGTGGGGCTGAAGATCAGCGACTGTGGCTTCAATCCAACCCGCCAAGCGCTCGGTCACGGGAATGCCGTCACGCGCATAGCCTATGGCCGCCTCTAGATCTCGTTTCAAGGGGAGGCGACCATACTCTCGATGGGCCTCCACCCAACTCGACACTGCGCCTGGAGTGGTGAGGGTCGCGGGCAAGATTCCTCGAAAGGGAATCTCTTGATGGCCTCGCTCTCGAAACCACTCAGCACTCGCTGATGCTGCCCCGCGTCCACCGCCATCGAGGTAGCGAACCTGGTTTTTCTTGGCGTCGTAAATCAGCCAGAAGGCATCGCCACCCACCCCAGTCATATGGGGATACAACACTGCTAACGCACTGCTTGCGGCAATGGCTGCGTCGACTGCGGAGCCCCCAGCGCGTAATGCGTCAACACCGGCTTGAGAGGCCAGTGAATGGGGGCATGCGACCATGCCTGAGGGAGCCATGGTGACCGGGCGGCCAGTGGTGATGTTCATCGCTAGTGACTTATTTGAAGGGTTGGGCTGGGCATTCTAGTCTTGTTTAGTCAATCTCGCTCATGCGAGAATGCACTTATGGTCTTAATCCGCTTCGCCGCCCACCTACAAAGCCATGTACGCTGCCCTGACCAGGAAGTCGAGCCGGGCGCATTGGATGAGTGTTTACGCGTAGCGTTCCTCCTGGCCCCCCCCATGAAAGACTATGTGCTCGACAACCAGGGCCACATACGAAAGCACGTCGCCATATTCATCAACGGCAAGCTACACCGCGAGCGAGAGCAACTTGACCGGCGCTGCATGGCCGGGGACCGCGTCGACGTGATTCAAGCCTTATCAGGAGGATAGTGCAATGAAACTCTTGTTGGCGACCCGCAAGGGTCTATTTGAGGTCCACACCCAAGCCTCCCGATCAAAGATCGTCCGTCATGACTTTCCGGGCGACGCGCTCAGCCAAATACTCGTTGATCGACGAAATGGTGTTTGGTACGCCGCGCAAAATCTCGGGCACTTCGGCGTCAAGATGAAGCGCTCCCAAGACCAAGGTAAAAGCTGGGACGATCTTGCCGCACCCGCATTTCCCGTCAAGCCCACGGTAGGCCCCTGGGCCAATGACCCCACGCCCTGGAACGTGGAGCAAGTGTGGGAGTTGGTGGCGGGTGGCCACGATTTGCCCGGTGAACTCTGGGCGGGATGCCTTCCTGCCGGACTCTTCCGTTCGACGGATCACGCCCAATCATGGCAACTTGTGGACTCGCTTTGGTTTAACGAACAACGTCGCGATTGGATGGGTGGCGGCTATGACCACCCGGGCATCCATTCGATTCTCGTCGATCCTAACGACCCAACACACCTCACGATAGGCATTTCTTCCGGTGGCGTTTGGGAGAGCCGAGATCGAGGCCAGAACTGGCAAATCATCGGTGCAGGGCAAGAAGCGGACTATTTGCCGCCCGAGCAAATTGCCAATCTGAATCAACAAGACCCACACCGATTGGTGTCGTGCTTGGCGTCACCCGATGTGATGTGGATTCAGCATCATAGTGGGCAGTATCAAAGCAGCGATAGCGGAAAGACATTCAAGCGTATCAATCAAGGCTCGGGCAAAGATTTCGGTTTTGCCGTGGCCGTCGATCCCAAAAACTCAAAGCGTGCCTGGTTCGTCCCGGCCGTCGCCGACGGGAAGCGTTTTGCGGTAGATGGTGCCTTGTGCGTACTTCGCACCGATGACGGAGGAGAAACCTTCACTGAATTTCGTAAAGGTTTGCCACAGCATTCCTGTTTTGATCTGATCTATCGCCACAACTTGATTGTGGACGCTAGTGGCAAGAAGTTGGCGATGGCCTCGAGCACGGGGCATCTGTGGTTTTCAAACGATGTGGGGGAGCACTGGCAAGTTGCGGACATGCTCTTGCCGCCCGTATATGCCATGAGTTTTTGCTGATTGAAGGCGCCAAAATGCGTTCAAAGCTCGACCCGCCAGGTCTCGGCCACCAAATCGAGTCCAAAACTTTTGTGAGGTTCGTCACCCACCTTCTCCCAACCCAGCCTCGCATAGATGCGTCGCGCAGCATCTAGATGACTCTGGGTCCACAACACCATGCGTTGGTAACCCAGCGTGCGAGCATGATCCATACAGGTCTGCACCAAACGCTCACCCAGTCTCATGCCCCGGGCCTCAGGCTCAAGAATGAGTAAACGAAGCTTGGCCGTGCTCTCATCGACTTTGACTAGAAACACTGATCCTACATTGCGGCCTGCGCTGCGAGCGATCCAACAGCGCTCGCACGCTGGGTCAAACTGTTGGATGTTGAAAAAAGCTCTTTAAAGGTGCGAAAAAATCTCAAACTCAGCGCTATGTCAATGTCCGCTTAAGTTGACTGTGCCTTCGCCTCTGACACCCTTGAAGCCACTTGCCCTTGAACGGTGAGAAAGCCCGGAGTAAGATCACATACGTTAATACTGTCGGAAAGCAAGACCTTGCTTCAAGCCTCTAGGTTAACGAGCAAATACGAAGCCACGGTGCCCACCAGTGTTCGCAAGGCTCTCAATCTAAACGCTGGAGATCTTCACAGCATTGATGCGCAAAAACTTCCTTGCCGCCCGGCCCATGCGGGCATGACATAAGGCTGGACGGGTTCGCTGGATCAACTGAGTGCGTATCTCAAAAGCAGTGGATGATGGAAGACAGGTACAAGTTCAATTTCACGACCTAGTGGCGACATGCGACCATAAGTCGGTCCGCATTGCTCTTTTCGCTTGAGCCAAGCGGAAGGCGCGACGTTAAAGCTTCAAGTAGTCAATGCCCCAAAGGTCATTCAAGATTTATCCTGACAGGCAAAGGACACCGAAACGTCAAGGACTTCCTGAATATAATTGAAGGATTGCAAAGGTTTAAATCACTTGATCAGGCCAGCGCTTCGGCCTGCAACTTCCAAGCTTTTATAGTTCTCAGCCTTCGTGGGAATGTACTTTGTGGCCCGGTTTAGAGTCAGGATTTCTTTGCCTTCAGCGTCATTCATCGATAGATCGAGTAAGGCCTTGGTCAGTTTTTCGCGAGTCGCTGTAGGCATGTCGGCATGAACCGACCAGTTGTAGTTAAAGTATGGCGGTGTTGTATAGAAAACATCCGTTTTTGAAGTATCCACTTTTCCTTCCTTCACAAACTTCTCCCACACCGTGATGTCTAGCGCAGCGGCATCGACTCGGCCGCCAACCACTGAGGCTATGGTCGCATCGTGGGCGCCTGAGTAAGCCACTCGCTTAAAGTCTTTGTCGGGGTCAATCTTCGCCTCTAGCAAAAAGTTTCTAGGCATCAAGTGCCCGGAGGTGCTGGACTGCGAACCGAAGCTCACCTGTTTACCTTTCAAGTCGGCCAAGGTTTTGATACCGGAGTCCTTATTGGTGATAAAAACCGATCGGAACTTGGTATCTTCTTCGCGCTGGGCAATCGGCAAGATTTTGCCGCCAGACCGAAGCTGAGCTTGCACATGGGTGAAGCCACCAAACCACACAAGATCGACCTGCTTGTTCACCAAGGATTCGACGGCAGCGGGGTAATCTGTCACCGGAATGAATTCCACCTTCATGCCCATGGTGCGCTCAAGATACTTGACGATCGGGCCGAACTTTCGAACCTGCTCGGAAGCCGCCTCTTCTGGAATGGTGGTGACTTTTAGGGTTTGCTGAGCGTGCGCAACGGCACTAAAACTGATTGCAACAACTAGTAAGGCGACTGAATTGAACGCGCGTTTGTAAGTACTTAAAAAGCCAAGCATAAAAACCCTCAATAGAAATTTCTTGAATGTTGTAAAGACTTCCGACAAAGACCTAGGCAGACTGAAGTGTTTGGGTCTTCAGCGAGTCGATTTGCCCGAGTTTGACTACCAAGCTGGCAAGGTCGTTGGAAGAACGACCTACCTTACAAAACTATAGGCCGACAAAACCACTTTACTCAGACCGCACCGAGGCGTGATGATAAGCTACTTTCCTTGCGGCTTGTCGCTGAGCCACAATCGGATTATCCCCTTCACCACCGTGATACCGGACTCATCGAGGGCCGTGACCTTAACCTCAAGCTCTCCAGGCTTCCAGTCACCAGCGAAGACCTCTGCAATACCTGTGATGTCACTACCCGCCTTGGCTGTGTAGTCTACGGTCATTCCTTTGGGAATCCATCGTAAATGCCTCGGGATAGAGGCTTCGGCCATCACCCCCATCGCCATTTCCAGGAGGTTACAAATGGCGATGACGTGAACCGTGCCAATATGATTCTCGACTGATCGGCGCTTTGATATTTTCAGTCTGGCATAGTTGGGGTGAAGCTCTTCGACGATAGCGTTTACCGTTCGAAAGTACGGTGCCTTAAATTGCACTACTTTTGAAAATAAATACTTGCCGCCAGGAAACCCAGACAGCCTGTCCCAGTAATTCAGTACGCCACGGTCTTTGTTCATGCATCTTCCTTGATCACTAGGGGGCCTGACAGTCTGGGTGTTCAATGGTCCACACCTGCAAATCCACAAAACAATTGCGGGTTTGCAGCTTTTTCGTTACAGCTATCTTAGTTGGGAGTATCAGGCTCGACAAGTCGCACTAAATTCAGCAACGACTCCTGCCATCCGAGATAGCAGGCCTCGAAAGGAATACCGTCAGGAATGCGAACACTAAGTAGCCTCAAAACGACATAATCATGATCCTCTACTAGAACATCTTCATGTCGACCAAAACTCAAGCTAAAGAAATCACACTCTACTCTGGACCATTAAGCCTATTCGGCGCCAAGGTTGACATTGCGCTGCGCGAAAAGGGACTCCCCTTCAACGTTGTCATGGTGGCCTTCTCAGAGGCCGAAGGCTACTCGCCCAAACATGAGACCGTCATCCGCATCAACCCAAAGCATCAAGTACCAGTCTTGATACATCACGATGTAGAGCTTTTTGATTCGACACAAATCTTCGAGTATCTTGAAGATGCGTTCCCAGAACCCCCACTCTGGCCGCGGGAGAGGGTTGCGCGTGTCAAAGCTAGGCAACTGGAATTAATCGCGGACGAGTTCTATTTCGCTCAGGTGATCAAGCTATTCTCACTCCAGAACGAGCGTGAGGTGCCATTGGCACAAGCGGCCTATAAAGTGATGCGGCAATACCATCAAACCGTGGAGCAGAAACTGAGCGAGTCACCCTTTTTGGCCGGCGCGTTTTCGTATGCCGATATTGGCTTCTTTATGGCTCTACTGTTCGGTGATCGTATGGGTTGCGCGCTCGATCAGCAAACACCGAAGTTGACAGAGTGGCGGACTCACATGGCTGCTCGGCCGAGCATTCAAGAAAGCCTTAAGCCGATGCAGGCTTATTTGGCCTCGGTCTCCCGATACTTCCCCTCTTGGGTGTATGGCGAAGCTCGCGACGGGGTTCAAACTCCAAATGAAAACCGGCCGTAGCGGCTATCAAAAACTTGGGGGGGTTCAATCACCGGTTTACTCTGAGAAACCGCATCTACCGCGCTTGCGCGCCCCGTAGAACCGCCGATCTCCTTGAAGGCACAAGGACCAATACGATCATGCGTAGACCGAACAAACTGAATATCAAAGGCTTGAGTGCGAAGCCTTGCCTGTGAAGTATCACCTTCCCAAGCATCGCCAAACAGGCGCTTCATGGTCAGCGAAAGCTGATCAAGCTCTTTCACCTCCACAGAGATTCCCGAGAAGGCACGACTGCCGTTCCCATGACGCGCAAAGCCAGGATCAAACACAACCTCGGGGTTTAAGTGCTGACAAAAATAAATCCTACCAAAGGTAAACGTCTCGGCGCCCCAGTTCGGCTCAAAACGAACCACCCGAAAACTCACCTCTCGGTCTTCGCCCAGGCTATTCTTGGCCCTTCTCGAGAAAGGCTGTACCGGTAAGGCTGGCAGCCCTCGCGCGAGCAGATCGGCATAACAAGCACCTGCGTCCTCCGTCCTAAATACCAGTGCATTGAGACCCAAGGGCTGCAACATCAACTCCCGACGAGGTGTCGCAGCCTCAGGGTTGATCGCTATGGCCTCCAAATAGGCATCCCCAAGCACGACACATTGATTCACCGCGCCTATGTTTGAATAGCTTGGCGGCGTGAGCAAGAACCCCATCGACTCGAGCGCTGCAACGCAAGGGCCCAACTCATCGCGAGCGTTGAGGGTGAGGTGATCAAAAATGGGAAGGGGATAGGACATAACTTGAGGTTAGAATGTTTTGTCGAGCGCAAAGCTTTTTTGGCGAAGGCTCAAAGTTATCGATGATCGGTCACGGTGTGATCGCCTATCTTAAGCTTTTTAGCGGAGACCTGCGGTGAAGTTAGAAGTCCGTCGCGACGATTTGTCCGGTGCCGAGGTTCAAGCCCTGCTGCGTGAGCATATGGCCGGCATGATGAGTAGTTCACCGCCAGAGAGTGTTCACGCCCTCCCCTTGGAGGGACTTCTCAAACCAGAGATTACCTTTTGGTCGGTTTGGCTGGGGAGCGAGCTGGCCGGTTGCGGGGCACTGAAGGATCTTGGCAACAGGGAAGGTGAAATCAAATCCATGCGCACCCGGCAAAACTTTCTACGGCAAGGGGTTGGGCAAGCCGCACTCGCCATCATTGTCTCAGAGGCAACAACGAGAGGCTATACGCGACTGAGCTTAGAAACCGGATCGACCGCCGACTTCAAGCCAGCGCATGCCTTGTACTTGCGCAATGGGTTTGAAGTGTGTGGTCCGTTTGGCGACTACAAGTTTGATCCGTTCAGTGTTTATATGACCAGGCTGATCTGAATTAATATGCTTATCTGCTCGTTTTCGATACGCCTTAAGAAAAAAGCCCTAAAAACTCCTTGCTCCTCACGTAACGTGAGGGTCCACTCTGCCGATATCGCCGATGTTTTTCAATGCTTGCGGACTGCTTCCGCAAATTGGCATCGGCTTTTTACGCGAATAGGGAGGTATTTCAAATGAGCTTTCGGGTCGGGGATCTGTCCAAGAAGTCTGGTCTGACTGTCAGAACCTTGCATCACTATGACAGCATTGGCCTGCTCTCCCCGTCCCTGCGTACTTGTCGCCTGAACAAAGCGCCCGTATTTTGCGTCGACAGCTCGACAATTCCGCTCACATTGACGCCTGGCCCAGACTCATGGCGCAAGTACGCACCCAAATGGAAGCAGACGCTGCTGTCGAAATCGACCCGGTTCAAAAACTCATGGTGTACTGGCGACAACTGTTTCGGGACTCCTATTTTGGAGAGGACGGTGAGATGGAAGCAAGGGTGCGCCTCGCGTTTATTAGCGAACCCGATCTAATGCTCTGTGTAGGTGTCGATGATGCACTCATGAACTATGTTCAAAAAGCAATGCTGTACCTGCATCGACCAACGCTGGAAGATTGAGCGCCTGTCTACGGCGAACATCGAAATTGCCAAGTCCCTAAAGTACGTCCGCAAGTACCTTGCCGACGCTGATCGCGGATGTTGGCGCCACGGCCTGAACTACGGCACCCGCCTGCATGCATTTGGCGACGTTTTCCGGTTGTTTCGTCGCACGGGGATGGTGAGCTAGGTAAGAAGTAGGAACACTGTAGCCATTCCTTCAACGCACAGGAGCTCACCATGCTTTTTCAAATCATCATCAACACACCCACCTGGGTTTGGATACTTCTCGCCGCATTAATCGGACTCGGCCTGATTCAGACCGTCACCCGTCAAGCTACGATCAAGAGAGTGACGATCATCCCGATAGCCCTCATGATCTTCTCACTTTACGGCACGGTGAGCACCTTTGGCCTGAGGCCCTTGGCGCTGTTTGCGTGGCTCAGCGCAGGGGCCCTGTCGCTAGTGCTATGGCTTAGGCTAGCACCGCCGTCACTTAGCCGCTTTGATTCGCAGACCCAAGTTTTCACCATCGCCGGTAGCTGGGTGCCGATGGGGCTGATATTAGGACTCTTCATCACGAAATATGTGGCCGGTGTGGAGGTTGCCATGAGCCCGACCCTGTCGAAAGATTTAGAGTTTGCAATCGGCTTCAGCGCCTTGTTTGGTGTGTTTAGTGGCGTCTTTCTTGCACGGGCTGTGCAGGTGCTTCGTTTGACGAAGATGAATGGCTCTTTGACTTCAACCACCATAGTGAGTGGGTAAACGAAACCGCCATAGTGATTAAGCTGACGGCGACGATGGGAACTAGGACGGCCCATCGCACCGTCAGAAAGGTGGCTGCATAGCCCATAATGGGCGCACCAATCGGACTACCACCCACCGTCGATAAGGACAGCACTGCCATGACTCGCGCTTGATGCGAGGCCGGGGCATGCTCCTGCAATATCGTACGGGACATCGTGACCGCGACACCACCGCTCATGCCCCACACAAAAATGCAAAGGTAGAACGCCCAAACAGGTGGTGATAGTAAAATTGGCGTCAGCGCCAAACAGCCCATGACCTGGGAAATCAGCAAGGCACGCCCAGGTTGCCGGAGCCCGCCCCGTCGCATCAATAGGGCAATACTGGTGAGGGTACCGAAGCCAAAGAAGAGAAAGGCGATCGCAATGTTCTGAGCACTGCCCCCGTATAGGTCACGAATGGCGAGAGGAATGTAGACTACAAACACACCGCCAAAAAATACGCCCATACCAATCGTGATCAAAAAGGTCGCGCGCATGGCCGAACTAGAGAAAATGGCACTCAGTCCCCCAACAATTTCGCGCCGTATGGCCTCAGGCTTGGCGGTTGCCTCGCCTGGCATCTGCTTCCTCGATGAATGACCGGGCAAGTGTGCGGCGACCCACACTCCTAACAAGAGTACAAGACATTGCACCACCAAAATGCCGAGGGAGTCATACTTGGCGGCCAACCCACCCAAGGCTTGGCCGCACATTTGGCTCGCAAACTGCGTTCCTATTGCCAATGAAACGAGTCGCTGAATATCGGAGCCAGCGACCTGCTTGAGCAGGCCGTCGCGTGCAGGCATAACGAACGCACTAACCAAGCCCCACGCCACCGCGTAGGCCAGTACCAAACCTTCGGTGATCTGCTTGGTCCAAAGCCCGTAAGCCAACCACAGTGGCATGAGTAGAGCCATAAGATGTAAGGTCATTAACAAGCGACGCGCACCGACTTTATCGGCGAGCCAGCCACCAACCAGAAGAAACATTAGGATGGGCAACTGACCAATCATTTGCGACAGGCCAAAGCGCGCAGGCGACTGATTGAGTTCAATCGCAAGAAGATAGGGCAAGAGCACGGTCTGAATGCCCGCAGGCAACATAAACATGCCAATGCTTGCGAGATACCAGCGCTGTAGATAGGTTGGTTGCGAAGTTTGAATACGCGCGTCCTTCACGATTGAGGTAGCCAGCCACAGTTAGAGCTATCAATCATAGCTCTAACTGTGTTACATAGGCCTTCGCATAGTGCTGTGCCAAATGATGCTAGAGTAAAGCTTGTCTATGGAGATAATGCCTACCGACATCATGATTGCGCAATTTTTCGAAGTTCAAATCAAAGAAGGACAAGTCAATCGCTATCTGGACCTCGCTGCTTCATTGAAACCATCACTAGATGCGATGGGTGGCTGTCTCTTTATTGACAGGTTTAAAAGTTTGACTCGAACCAACCTTCTTCTCTCTTACCAGATCTGGCGAGACGAAGGCTCGATGGTTGCTTGGCGGGTAGATGCAAAGCACCACACTGTTCAAGAAGCGGGGCGTGAGAAAGTTTTCGATGACTATCGTATTCGTATCGCACAGGTCATCCATGAGGAGCGCGTTGGAAAAGATCCTTGGCGTCCTGAGCGACTCAGTCCATATAACGATCCGACAAGACGGCCACCGACCTTTGTCGTTGCGACGGAATCGACGACACCAGAACTAGGGATTGAATGCTCGTGGAAACGCGATGACTTCGAAAGCGTCTATCGGCCTGGCGTTTTTGCTCATCTTGTCGACGTGCCATCCTATGAACTCGGCATGCAGGTGGGTCGGCAACTACTCTCTGATGTAACGACTGAATACTTTCGGGTTTTTGAGGTGATGCGCGATTACGGTATGTTTGAGCGCGGCGAGGCGCCTCAGTATTACCCGCCCGTCAGCAAAGACTTTCAGTCGTGAAGCGACTCTCCACAATTCAAAGGAACCGATCATGAGCCAAATTAACTACCCAAGGCCCGAAGGCATTTTTCATAATCCGTCCTTTTCTCAGGTCGTCACGGCGTCGGGCACAAGGACCGTGTACACGGCTGGACAGGTCGCCATTGATGCCGACGGACGTCTCGTCGGCGGAGATGATCTAGCCGCACAGACACTACAAGTGATGCTAAATGTCGAGCGTGCCCTGGCGGCGGCCGGAGCAAGTTTCGCGAACGTGGTGAAGATCACCACCTATGTCGTGAATTACACCCCAGATAAAAGAGCGATTATCGGGAAATCTCGTGCGCCGTTTTTTCAAAATAGACCACCACCGGCTAGTACGCTCGTTGGCGTCTCAGCGCTTGCGCTACCAGAATGGCTGATTGAGATTGAGGCGATCGCCGTGCTTGACTGAGGCGTCTCCTTCCCTAAATACAAAGGAAGGGCGAGAGGTCTCGGTTGACACCTCCGGCGGCATGATCGTGAACGATCACTTGAGTATGCTGGCGCTTGCAAAGTCCGGCGTCGGCCTCGCCTACACCGGTGAAAACGTTGCGAAGGCGGCCTTGAAAGCAGGCTCGCTAGAGTCGGTGCTTGCCGATTTTTGCCCGACGAATCCAGGCATGTTTCTTTACTTCCCAGCCAGGTCTCAGCAGCAACCAAAATTGCGAGCATTTATTGATTTTGTAACGCACGCGCTAGGTAAGATGCAAGAGGCACTCTGCCCCCGTCTCAAATGGCCTCAACGCAATCTTGGTCCACCACTTACGTATTTAATACTTTTATGTACTTGACTCCATGCGCCCCCAGGTGCTCAATGTTCGATGAGCGCCAACAGTCAACCCTTCGGGGGCCGCGTTTGCTAGCCCTTGGTCAACAGCCCTTCGGGCCAGTAGCGATCCCGCACGAGCTTCTTGTAAAGCTTTCCGGTCGCATGGCGAGGTAGCTGCAATTCAAAATCAATAGTACGCGGGCATTTAAAAGTTGCCAATCGTTGTCGGCAATAGGCAATCAATTCTGCCTCAAGCTCAGGGCCAATGTCGCGAGCATCGACCGGTTGTACAACGGCCTTCACCTCTTCGCCCAAGTCTTCATTGGGGACGCCAATCACGGCAACGTCCAAGACCTTGGGATGTCCGATCAAAATGTTCTCAGCCTCTTGGGGATAAATATTGACCCCTCCCGAGATAATCATGAAGGCGCGCCGATCAACCAGATAAAGATACCCGTCTTGGTCCATGCGGCCGATATCACCCAGGGTCGTCCAGCCTTTGGCATTGCGTGTTTCAGCGGTACGAAGCGGGTCATTGTGATAGCTAAACTCAGGGCCTTCGGAAAAGTAGACCAGTCCGGTCTCCCCGACAGGCAACTCAGCCCCGGCCTCGTCACAAATGTGTAGGCGCCCTTGGCTTGCACGCCCCACCGAGCCCTTGTGTTGCAGCCACTCCTGCGGCGTGATCGAGCAGAAGCCATTATTCTCGGTTCCCGCGTAATACTCACGAATGATAGGACCCCACCAAGCGAGCATTTGTTCTTTCACTGCGATCGGACAAGGCGCAGCCGCATGCACGACCACTTGCAAGGACGAGACATCAAACCGCTGTCGGACTTCGGGGGCCAATTTGAGCAGACGCACAAACATGGTGGGCACCCATTGGCTGTGGGTCACCCGATTTTCCTGAATCAGCTCCAGGGATCGCTTGGCATCAAAATGGGTCATGATCAAGACCGTGCCGCCAAGTTTTATGACCGTCATGCAATGCCGCAGCGGTGCAGCGTGATACAGCGGAGCCGGCGACAGGTAACGGCACTCAGGCCCGTAGGCGAATAAAGGCTGCAGCAGATTCACCAGCATGGTTCGCTGGCCCGCAGGTGTCAATGACATCGGCCACTTTACGCCCTTCGGGCGACCCGTTGTGCCCGAAGAGTAAAGCATATCGAGACCTTGACTAGGGTCTGCAATCGCTTGCTCGGGCGCGCCATCCACAGCGCTTTCCCACCGGTCCATCCCCCTACAAGAGCCTCCTACGCTAAAGCACCGGACGATTGACGGCAACAGGGGTATGAGGTGTGGCGTCACCTCCTCAAGCGCACAAGAGGCAATCAGAACCTTGGCCGAGCAATCTTTAACGATGTAGGCCACTTCCTCCGTATTCAGACGAGTACTGATCGTTGTGTAATAAACCCCAGCCCGGTCCATGCCAAAGCAAGCCTCCAGAAAACGACGATGGTTCTCCATAAGAATGGCCACATGGTCCCCAGGCGCGACTCCACAGGAGCGCAATAGCTGAGCGACCTGATTGGCGCGCGCCTCAAGTTGGGCATAGCTAACCCGCTCACCTGTTTCGCAAATCTCAAACGCCGTTTTATCTGCTTGAGCCTGTTGTTGATCGATGGGAAAGAGCATGAGTTTGTGCATTCCTAAAAATGCCCTAGAGTATTACTTACGAAGAATCAATGAGCGCAGCTTTAAGAAAAGTGTTTGCCCCACCGGCACCAGTCCGCGCGGCAGAAAGATCGTCGCGATGACCAGGATAAATCCGTAAGTGACCAGGCGATAACTATCAGCGATACGCAGGTACTCGGGCAGGAAGACGACGGCAAAGGCACCAATTACTGGACCGGTCAGCGTACCGCTTCCGCCAAGAATCACCGCAAGAATGGCGTTAAGTGATTGATCGACACTGAAAGGCTCGGGGTTTACAAAGCCGGTGTAATGCGCATACAAAGCCCCTGCAAGGCCCGCCAAGGCCGCTGCGACCACAAAGGCAAACAGCTTGTAACGCCAAGTGCTTACGCCAATGGCATCGGCGAGATTCTCATTTTGTCGGATGGCGAGCAACACCCGCCCGACTCGTGAATGCAGAATCGATGCACAAAGCCCGGTGGACAGAAACGCCAGGCCCAGCACCAGCATATAGAAATTCGCGTTATTGCGGCCTTCAAAATTGAGCACCCAGCCCAGTAGCGAAAACTCAGCGGGCCGGGGCACCTTTGAAATGCCTGCTTCACCGCCGGTCAAGGAACTGTAGGTGAGCATGATCGTAAAAATGACCATGTTGTAGGCCAAGGTCACGATTGCGAAATAGTGCCCTTTCACTCGCAAGCTGGGATAGCCCACGAGGATCGAGACCAGCCCGGTAAATAGCGGGGCCAGCCATAGGGTGGCCCAGACCGACCAGCCGAGCTTGACCGTCAACAAGGTCGAGAAATAGGCACCGATGCCCATGAAGCCCGCTTGAGCGATGGAGACATAGCCTACGAAACCTTGAATCAGGTTCTGACCTTGGGCCAGGATCACCCAGATCAGCGCCAGGACAATCAAATGCATAAAGTACGGCGTCTTGATCAGGCTGGGCAAAGCCAGCGCGACAGCAGCAATAGCGACAATCGCCACATGACGTTTGGTCGAGGAGTTCATGGTTTGCCCAATAGGCCTTCAGGCCGAAACAACAACACCACGATCATGACAATGAAGGCAATCACATCCTTGTAAGCCGAGGAGATAAAACCCGCGGCCATGACTTCACTCACACCGAGAATCAGGCCGCCTACAATCGCGCCAGGAATCGACCCAAGCCCACCTAAAATCAGCACCGCAAAGCCCTTGATGGCGAGGCCTTCACCGACCCCAGGTGCGATGGCCAGCAAGGCTCCAATCAGAGCTCCCGCAGCCACACCCAAGGCCGACGAAATAGCAAAAACCACCAGCGATACCATACTGACATTAACGCCCATGAGCACCGCCGCTTGACGATTTTGAGCAACCGCCCGAATGGCTTTTCCGGTTTTGGTGCGGCTAATGAGCACGGCAATGACACCCACTAGTGCAAAGGCCGTCAGAATGACAAGCAGTCGCAATTCAGCAACGGCAATACCTGCAACATTAAAAACGCCGCGGTAGGGGGTCTGAATCACAATCTGGTCGGCACCAAACATCAGCAGGTTACCGCCTTCAATCATCATGGTTAAACCGAGGGCAATAATGAAGGCATTGATGTGTGGCGCATCGCGCACTGGGCGATAGGCCAAACGCTCGATCAGCAAGCCTGCCACGGCGCCGCCCACCATGGCCAGCGCCATGGCCGGGAAAAATGGCAAACCAAAACGCTCACCCAGCACAAAGGTGAGATAGCCACCAAACATCGCCACTGAGCCGTGGGCAAAGTGGGCAATGCCGAGAATCCCGAAGACCACCGTCAAACCAAGGGCGATCAAGACATAGACTGCCCCGATCGCGACACCATTGACCGCTTGCTGAAAAACTTCAATCATCGCGCAGCTGCGGTTACAGTTCGAGCAGGTTTTGTCATGATCAGACGGCTAGGTTCAGACGGAAATCATTTGCGCAGACTGCGCAGGAAGTCTGAGTAAACCTTTGTGTCAGAGGGCAAATCTGAGACATAAATCCACTTGCCTTTTTGCCACTGAAATGCACCGTTGGACGTGTAGGCTTGTCCGTTTGCGTCAAACATCATTCCGGCGGTCGGAAGATATTTCATCACGGCCTCTTTGGGGACGGTCAGCTTGCGAATTGCAGCCAGAACCTTGGCTGTATCCTCTGCGCTACCCGCAGCCTCAATGGCATTTTTAAGCACATATACCTGATCATAGGCATAAGGTGAGCTCGGCGAGGGGGCCGCACCAAATTTCTTGGTGTAATTTGCGACATAGGTCTTGGCTGAGGCGTCCAGGGCTTCGACGGTCAACTCGGTTGGGCGCAGGTCCCAGACGCCTTCCATCTGCTCACTGGTCGCAACCCGCAAGAACTGCTCTTCGCTACCGCTGGTGAAGCCATAGCGTGGCAACTTCATACCCAACTCAGTGGCTTGACGATAGACAAAGGCAGCGGGTTCAACGTATCCCAAAACCAGCAGAGCATCGGGATTAAGTGCCCGCACTTTGGTGAGCTGTGGCGTCATGTCCCGGTCCTTGAGACCAAAGGTTTCCTTGGCCACAATCTTGCCGCCCGCCTTGACCAATTCGCGCTCGAAGGCTTCGAGGTACTGGTTATAAAAAGACACATCCAGTGAGCCAATGACCGCAACAGTCTTGGCGCCCCGCTTGCCTACAAACGTACCCGCAGCCGCACCCGTAAAATCTGCAGGAGGACGGGTGCGAAAAAGATTAGGTGTGCCGTTCGCGGTGATTGCGCGCTCAGCC
>JAYVKZ010000294.1:0-3568 GCA_043767985.1 Betaproteobacteria bacterium | reverse complement strand
GTCGCGGCTGAATTTGCCATCGACTGCGGGTCGTCAAAACCCTCGCATGCACGATCAAAACTGAGAATCGCTTGGTCCGCACCACCTGCGATGTCCGAGTCTGCGAAATGAGTCATCAAGGTGAGTTCCTTCAGCGCTGGCAGTCGTCGCAAACGATCTCGTGCCAAACGAAACCCAGCCTGGTTGAAGCCGAGCCGGTTCATGCCGCTATTGAACTTCAAAAATACATCAAGGCGTTTGAAGCTCACTGCCTGAGCTGCAAGTTCGCGCCAAAACGCCTCTAGCATGTCGAGTTGTTCCTGACAATGAACAACTAAGCCAAGATCTTGCTCGAACGCTAATTTCAAATCGTATTCATCGAACGCGCCTTCCATCATCAAGAGGCGGCCGCAATAGCCGGCTTGTCGCAACCGGTCGGCTTGCTCGAATTCGAGCAAAGCTAGACCGTCGGCGTCCTGGAAAGCTGCTCGACTTTTGAGCAAGCCGTGACCATAGGCATCAGCCTTAACGACCGCCCAGACTCGTACAGATTTTTGCCCCGCGCGAGAATGCTGCTTTGCAACATTTAAGTTGTTCCTCAGGGCTTTAAGTGAGATTTGTGCTTGAATTGGACGGGGCATGGCAAGTGAGTGTCTGAATTTTCAGACTAGCGGAAATAAGTCAAAAAGGGTTTGCGTCTAAATAGTGTAATCTGCGCGTCGATGAAACGCGGTTTTTACACGATCATGGCAGCGCAGTTTTTTTCTTCGCTGGCCGACAACGCTCTCTTGATTGCAGCCATTGCCCTCTTGGTGGACATGGCCGCACCTGATTGGATTAAGCCACTGCTGAAATTCTTTTTCACAGTGTCGTATGTCATTTTCGCGCCCTTTGTCGGCGCTTTTGCGGATTCTATGCCCAAGGGCAAGGTCATGCTGATCACAAACACCATTAAATTGGTGGGCTGCGCGGTGATGCTCTTTAGCGTTCACCCTTTAATCGCTTACGGTATCGTCGGCTTAGGCGCTGCGGCTTATTCCCCGGCCAAATACGGCATTTTGACCGAGCTTTTGCCGCCAGAAAAGCTGGTTGCGGCGAATGGTTGGATCGAAGGCACGACGGTGGGCTCCATTATCTTGGGGGTAGTTCTTGGCGGTTTCTTGGTCGGCCCCAAGATGTCGACCATGTTGCTTGGCTTTGATGTCCTATTTATGACCACAGGGGTGGACACACGTGGTGAAGCCGCCATCCTGGTCATCATGATTTTCTACATTATTGCTGCGCTCTTCAATTCGCGAATCCCAGATACAGGGGCTCGATATGAACATCAGCAAAGTAATCCCATCAAGTTACTCAACGATTTTTGGCGGTGTAATACGATTTTGTGGAAAGACAAGTTGGGTCAAATCTCTTTGGCCGTGACCACGTTGTTTTGGGGTGCAGGTGCCACTTTGCAATTCATCGTTTTAGAATGGGCGCGGACGCATTTGCATTTGCCTCTTGATCAGGCCGCCAAGCTACAAGGGGTCGTGGCCGTGGGGATCGCCGTTGGCGCGATACTGGCGGCCCGCTACATCCCGCTCAAGCGCTCATTGAACGTGACTAAGATGGGCGTCGCCATGGGCTTGTTTGTGCCATTGATGACTTTAGTCAATACAGAGGCCTTTGCCCTACCAATGTTGGTGATCATCGGCGGTTTGGCGGGTTTCTTTGTCGTGCCGATGAATGCCTTGTTACAGCATCGCGGCCATGTACTGATGAGTGCAGGTCATTCGATCGCCGTTCAAAACTTTAATGAAAACCTGAACATTCTGCTCATGCTGGGCATTTACTCCGTGCTCATCATGCTCAATGTACCGATCAATATCGTGATTGTCTTGTTCGGCTTATTTGTAGCGGGTACCATGCTTCTGGTGATACGACGCCATCAAGCAAATCAGCGCGAGTTCGACTCGGTCGCCTTAATCGGCGAGGCCAAGCATTAAACTCATATTCTGAACAGCGGCGCCGCTCGCGCCCTTGCCCAGATTATCGAGTTTCGCAATCAATACGGCTTGGCCCTGAGCGTCGCTGCCAAACACACTGAGCTCCATCTTGTTCGTGCCATTGAGTGCCTGAGCTTCTACACGGCCGTTCGCAGTCGGCTCGACGACTTTGATCCATTTGCTACCGGCGTAATGCGCGCGTAGGCATTCCTCGAGTTGGGCAAGCATGCTCACGCCATGGAGCAAATCAAGATGCAAGGCCACCTCAATGACCATACCGCTATGAAAGTTGCCGACCGAGGGTAAAAAAATCGGTCGACGCGTGAGCCCACTGTAATGAAAAAGCTCGGGAATATGCTTATGAGTCAACCCAAGTCCGTACACATCAAGTGGCGGCGCTCTTTTAGTCAGATCCTCGGTCTCATAGGACTCGATCATCTGACGCCCGCCGCCTGAATAGCCGCTAAACCCTTGCACAACCACTGGGTAGTCCTTCGGCAACAGGCCTGCGTCCACCAAGGGGCGAATCAAGGCTAGGCCTCCCGTTGGGTAACAACCGGGATTGCCAACGCGCTCAGCCTGGGCAATCGCTTTGGCCTGAGCCGCGCTCAGCTCAGGGACACCGTACACCCAGCCCGGCGCGATTCGGTGGGCAGTGCTGGCATCCACAATCTTGGGAGTTTTTTCCCCTGCAACCTTCATGGCATCAATCATGGCAACGGAATCTTTCGCCGCATCATCATGAAGACACAGGATCGTGAGATCGGCTTGCGCAAACAGCTCACGCTTGGCCTGCGGATCTTTACGACGCTCGGGAGCGATGGAAAGCACCGCGATGTCAGGCATCAAGGCTAGGCGCTCTAGAATTTGAAGGCCGGTTGTGCCAGCTTCGCCGTCGATAAAGATCTTTTTCATAGGCTCAAGTATAGAAAAACAGGTCCAAATACTCTATTGCTGTGGCAATTGAGTCATTTGTGATTTTAAGAAACAAAGATCGGCCCAGGTCTTAGCTTTGTCACCAAGATTTCTGAGCAAATAAGCGGGATGATAGGTCACAACCACAGGAATATCGCGCCCCGCCACGCTGTACGAATGCAATTTCCCGCGCAAACTAGCAATGCTAGCTTCGGTACGAAGCAAGGACTGGGCCGCAAAACGCCCTACCACCAAGATGATTTCGGGCTGTACTAGGTTCAACTGGTTTTGCAAGTAAGGTTCGCACTTCGCCACTTCGTCCGCAGACGGGTCGCGATTGTTTGGCGGGCGGCACTTCAAAACATTGCAAATGTAGGCGTCTTGAGCGCGATTGAGCCCGAGGCTCATCAACATGCCATCTAACAGCTTACCGGCTTGACCCACGAAGGCCTGACCGGTTCGGTCCTCTTCTGCGCCAGGCGCTTCACCAACGATGGCCAAGGGGGCAGCAGGATTCCCCGCTGAAAACACTGTTTGGGTGCGGCTTTTGCACAAACCGCAAGCTTGGCAGCCCGCGACTTGCTGCTCAAGGCTATCTAAGCTCTCAAAGCTCACCATTGCGCGATCCTCGCGGGGATCATCTTTCGGCGCCAATTGAACGGGGGTCGGCTTAGTGTCTCGGCGCAAGG
>JAYVKZ010000293.1:0-2816 GCA_043767985.1 Betaproteobacteria bacterium | reverse complement strand
GGTCCGTGGTCATGCGGTCGCGATGGGTTTCAAGATGTAGTGCAACACCTGCTTGACGCGCCAGGTCCGGCCAGCCTTCGATGAGAGGCACACACTCCGCCACCGTATGCGGCCGAACGTCTGCCTGAAGATTGAGATGGTCCGCACCAAACTGCGCGACATGTTCGAGAATCGGCTTGAGATCGTTCACGGCGCTTGGATAACACTGCGCCTGCCAACTCAGGCCCCAATCACGAAGCTTGGTCGTGACCTGCTGTACAAACGCTCGGTCTGCGAAACGAACTCCCGTACCATCAAAACCAGCCGCATGAATCATGTTCAGCTTTTGATCGAGTGACCATTCAAAACTATCCGGTCGGCGCTGTTCCATCGCCCATAGCGATTGATACACTAGCAATCGCTGCATGCTTAGCCTGCCTTGCCAAAGAACCTCGGGACGGCCAGCACAAAATCAGCCCAATAGGTGATGACAATGAGCGTGAATAGCAAGGGAATATAAAAAGGCATCACTGCACGAGTCATCTGCGCCAAGCTCACCTTGGCGATATCCATCATGATGAAGAGAATCACCCCGAAAGGTGGTGTAAGTGTGCCGATCAAAAGGTTCACCACCAGAATAATGCCGAAATGTACGGGATCCACACCGAGCGCAACGATGGTTGGATAAAGCGTGGGGGTGGCGATCAAAAGGATGGCCGTGGTTTCCATGAAGCAGCCAATCACCAGCAAGGCGATATTGATGATCGCCAAGATCACAAACTTGTTCTCGCTAAAACCCATCATGAACTGAGCCAGTTTCATCGGTGCCTGGGAGGTGGCCACTAGCCATCCGAAAGGTACCGCGCAGGCGATGATATAGACCAGCACCCCGCAGGTCACAAAGGTTTCTTGGGCGGCACCGAGCAAATCCTTAAAACTTAGTTCACGCTGTACGAAGCCGAGCACAATGGCGTAGACCACGGTCAATGCCCCCAGCTCAGTGGGTGTTGCAACACCTGCCAAGAGACCGACCGTAAGTAATACGGGCGCGGCCAAAGCAGGCAAGGCACGGATGAAGGTGCGCCCTAGCCGGGGATAGGACATTTTTTGCGTGGGTGGTGCTACCACACGGCCCGTACTCACCAACCAGTAAATCATGGCCATCAGTGCGCCGCCCATCAAGATGCCCGGCAGAAAGCCCGCTAGGAACAGGTCAGCAACCGAGACTTGGACCATGACGGCGTACACCACCATGATAACGGAAGGTGGAATGATCGGTCCGATGATGGCCGAGGCGGCACTGACGGCAGCAGCAAAGGCTGGATCAAAGCCTTCTTTTCGCATTGCATTGACTTCGACCACGCCTAAGCCCGCTGCATCGGCCTGAGCGACGCCACTCATACCAGCGAAGATCATGCTGGCCACCACATTGACATGGGCCAGGCCACCACGAATATGACCAACCATGGCCGCTGCAAAGTCGAAGATGCGGTCCGCCAAACCTGCGCGATTCAAGAGATGACCGGCCAGCACAAACAAGGGAATCGCGATGAGCACGAAGCTGTCCAAACCAGTACCCATGCGCTGCACGACTAAGGACAGGGGAATCGATTGGGTCAAAAAAATCGTGGCAATCGAGGCCAAACCCATCGCAAAGGCCACCGGCATTTCGATGACGACCAGCACGGCAAAGAGACCAAACAGCACCAGCATCGTCATAGCTTACCTGCCTGCTTTGGGGGCGTTACGGCCCGTCCTGTCAGCGTCAAACCATCAAGCAGGACTAGATAGACAGTCGTCAATAACATGGAGGCAGCGGAAACCGTCAAGGGCAAGGAGTAGAACCAACTCCTTGGCAATTCGATAGGCAGGGAAATGGTTTTAGAGCGACCCTCAACGCCCATCACCTTTATACCTTGAACAATAAGTACCACCAAAAGACCAAGCACCAGCAACCAAACCAGAAGCCGCATCGCAGTGGCTAGCTTGAAGGGCAAACGACTGGCAAAGGTATTGATCAAGATATGGCGCCCTTGCTTAAGCCCATAACTGGCACCTATGAACACCATCCAAATGAAGGCATAGGTGGCAGACTCCTCTACCCAGGCAAGGGGCCGACCGAGCGCATAGCGAGTGAACACCTGGGTCGTGATCGCCACCACAATCAAGGCAATCAACGCGACACCTAGGCCTCGCTCAATCAAGCCAATGCGATCAAGGATACTCTTGAGTAAAGTCACGTTCTAGCGCTTCGAATTAGAGCTTTTGAATTTGCTCCCAAAGACCGCTGCTCCATGCTCCGCCGCTCTCCATCGTCGTCACGCCATCCTTGGCTCGTTGTTGAATGGGGGCTTTGTCGATATTGCTGACCTTGGCCCCTTCTGCGGCCATCTTGCGAACCACGTCGTTGGTTTCGTTTTGAGCGGTAGTACGGGTATTTTGTACCGCCTCGCGAGCGCAATCAGTCAAGAGTTTCTGCGAGTCGGCCGCCAGCGCACTAAAGGTTTTGTCGTTCACCGTGATGTGCGCCGAGGACATCAAATGATCGGTGCGAATGACATGGGTGGCCGCTTCATGAAACTTGGCCGAATAGGCTGAGGATATCGGGCCTTCGGCAGCTTCAACCACGCCAGTTTTTAAGCCTAGATAGATTTCTCCCCAGGCCAGGCGAGAAGGCCGAGTGCCAAGGGTTTCCCAAAGCGTCAGATAGGTCTTAATCTCCGGCACCCGCATCTTGACTCCCTTGAGATCGTTCAGGTTGCCAATCGGCTTTTTAGAGAACAGAATGCGCGGTTGCGTGGGCGCCGCCGCAAGAATGCGCAGGCCCTGCTCTTTGC
>JAYVKZ010000292.1:0-11435 GCA_043767985.1 Betaproteobacteria bacterium | reverse complement strand
GTACTGCATGCCCTCAAGTTGCAGCCCAAGCTGCTCTCGCACTGTGCTGCGACCGCCGTCACATGCAATGAGATAGCGGGCCTTCACTTGTTCTTGCTGCCCCTTGGCATCTTCGAACGTCACCAAGGGACCATCGCTAAGATTGTCGACTTCAATAAGCTTGCTGCCCCACAAAACCCGCGAGAAGGCGCCGCGCTCTTGAGAAGCGAGGTGGGCATATTGCTCGATATAGAACTGCTGAATATTGACCATCGGCGCAAAACGCTGAGTTGGCTCATGCGGCATTTGAAAATGCAGCACCTCCTGGTCTCGCCAATAACTACGGCCACCAGCCCAAGGCAACCCCTTGGCCTGCAGCGCTGTTGATGCACCCGCCCAACTCAAAATTTCTTGGGACCGTCGTGACACACAAATCGCGCGACTGCCGGTGCAATAGCTCTCATCCGCCTCGATGACCACATTGGCAACGCCATAACTGGACAAGAGCGCCGCAAGGGTCATACCCACCGGGCCGCCGCCGATAATGACGACCGACTCAGTTCTTAGCAAGGATTGCGTTTGATTCATGGCTTTACGTTCTCGACGACAGTCACAGCCTTGGCTCCTCAGCGCTTTGATGGCGACGGCGCTACGTGCCTTGAGTCGAAAGCATACGCTCCACATAGCGCGCAATCAGATCCACTTCAAGGTTCACGGCCTGCCCAGGACGAAGATGGCGCAAGGTCGTGACCTGCACGGTATGGGGTATGAGGTTCAATTGGAATAGAACCGATGCTGGACGATCAATGACTTGATTAACCGTCAGGCTCACACCATTGACCGTCACTGAACCTTTATAGGCAAAATACTTGGCCAGAGAGCGAGGTGACTCAATCTCCAAGAGCCAGCTCTCGCCGATCTCATCGAACCGCGTCACATGCCCCAAGCCATCCACATGGCCACTGACCAAATGGCCGCCAAGCTTGGTCGCCAAGGTGAGGGATTTTTCGAGGTTAACTTCGCCCAGCCGATCAAGACCCGCCGTTTTGCTGAGACTTTCGCGGGACACGTCCACGGCGAAAACATTGCCTTGCATTTCAACGGCCGTCATGCACGCCCCTTGGATACAGATGCTGTCGCCTATTGCGACATCCTGCAATCCAAGTGTTCCGGCCTCGACATAAAGTCGCACCCCCGCCTCATCGCCCCCTAATGGTTGGATGGTATTGATTTTTCCAAGTGCAGTGACGATGCCAGTAAACATGGCTAGAGGATATCACCGGGAGTTCATGACCACCGGGAAGCATTGACTTTATCCGGCACGCTTCAATTGCCTACCTAGGCCCAAGCCGAAAAGACCGAGCCCCAAGAGGGTGATCGAACCAGGTAGAGGCACCGACTGCTCAAGATACACTCGATCAAGAACAACATCGTACCCATCGCCACCATTGAAAGTGAGACTAGCAGTGGCACCACTCGTGAGGCTCGCAATTTGTGCTGCGCTCAGAGGGATGAGCAAGTTCGTTGGGCCAGGAGGAATCGGCGGTAGATTAAACGCCGGTAGGGTCGCGGCACCTATTGTGAGTGCAACATTGGTCGCCGTTAAATTGGCGGGGTTGTTGTTCAAAAAATCTAACCCGAGACTTCCACCACTCAACACCGAGAAGCCGGAAATGATATTCAGCGTCCAGGTAATCTTGACGGTGCTGGATTCCAAGCTATCGTTATTAATACCAAACAGGCCTCCGGTCACAATGGCTGCAGGGTCTCCACCAAAAATTCCTGATCCAACAGCAGTGACAGAAACTGCGCGATTGCTCCAGGGCTCACCATCGCCGGGAGCTGTGGTCGCTGAGACAGTTGCACCGCCTCCCACGACGTCGATCACCGGGCCTTGGGTGGTATTGAAACCATCAATCGTAATGACTGCGGCATGGCTGTTTGCTCCGGCAAGAGCGATAAGGGTTGTCGCGCAAATAGCACTGGCCTTTTTAAAGGCCCAAGTAACGGCATGAATCAAGATCCCTCCCAGGAAATAATGTTTGTTCTGTCTTTGAGCAGGATTCAAGTGGTATGACGAACACCACTCTAGAGCACATATCTAACCCTAGACTTCGCAGTATGTAGTGTTCTAACTTGAATTTTACACTACATATAGTGTAGCCAAATGAAAGCAACGATTTCACTCCCTTAAGAGTTTTTGCGAAATTACATTCAAAAGACGCCCATTCGTTTGATTTAAACAACGCAAGCGAAGAAGCAACGCGCTGCAAACTTAAATACAGCTTACGTCGTTAAGAGTTTTTGCAAAATAACCCGGAAATCATCGCCAACCTGCGTCATTTCGAGGATCGAAAACTTCGCAGCATCTTCAATCGAGTCGAGGGGGCCTATCGCCGCGAGCCCCATGCCGGAACCGAGGAGTTTCGGTGCAAAATAAATCAACAATTCATCGACTAAACCAGCCTTAATGAGCGAACCGTTGAGCTTATAACCGGCTTCAACATGAAGCTCATTGATGCCACGCATCGCCAAACACTGAAGCGCCGCGAGGAGATCGGTTTTGCCCTGCGCATCACTTGCAATCCAGGCCACGGGAAGGGATGCGGCCGAGGCTAATTGGGTAAGGCTGGGCTCGCCTTGCGGTGCGCAGGCGAGTATTAAGCTCGCGCCCAGCCCAGGTCCTTGTTGAAGAATCTGAGCCGCCGGGTTGATCTCGAGACGAGAATCAATCACCACACGCAAGGGCTGACGCGCTGTTTCCCAGCCACGCACATTCAGGGTCGGGTTGTCTTGCCGGACCGTCCCCATGCCAGTAAGAATCGCACAGGCGCGTGCACGCCAATAGTGCCCATCATGGCGTGCCGCCTCCCCAGTGATCCATTGGCTCTTACCATTGGCTAGCGCAGTGACACCATCGAGCGATGCGGCGATTTTCATTCGAACCCAAGGGCGGCCTCGGCTCATGCGGGAGACAAAGCCGACGTTCAAGGCGAGTGCCTCGTCATGTAGCAGGCCACACCGAACATCAATGCCAGCGGTGCGCAATGAGGCAAAGCCCTGGCCGCCCACCTGAGGGTTAGGATCCTCCATCGCGGCGATGACACGCCCTACGCGCGCCTCCACAAGAGCCTTGGCGCAGGGAGGTGTTCGACCAAAATGCGAGCACGGCTCCAAGGTGACATAGACAGTAGCGCCGCGCGCGCGCGCGCCCGCTTGAGCGAGAGCCAAAGCCTCAGCATGGGGCTCGCCGGCCCGGCGATGCCAGCCCTCACCGACCACTTCGCCGTCCTTGACAATGACGCAGCCCACCCGAGGGTTGGGCGTAGCGCTAAAGAGCCCTTTACTGGCCAACTCAAGCGCGCGACTCATGTGGAGGTGATCTAACTCTGAAAACATGGCGATTAGCTAGTTTTGATTTTTGGCGATCGCAGCGTCGGCTTTTGTGACGACACCTTTTGTGACGACACCTTCTGTGGCGTGGCCTTCATCGCGGCGCGCGGCGAAACCTCGTTAATGACCTCCGCAAACTCATCAATGTCTTCGAAGCTGCGATAGACCGATGCAAAGCGCACATAGGCGATCTTGTCGAGCTTCTTGAGCTCGCGCATCACAAGCTCACCCACCTTCTCAGAACCGATTTCCTTTAGACCCAGACTCAAGAGCTTTTCCTCGATCCGGTGAATGGCCGAGTCGACCGTCTCCGCTGACACTGGTCGCTTACGAAGCGATAGCGACAACGAGGCCCTAAGCTTGCGACGATCAAACTCAACGCGTGCGCCGTTCTTCTTGACCACGGCGGGCAGGGCCAGCTCGACTTTTTCATAGGTGGTAAAGCGTTTGTCGCACTGAAAGCAGCGCCGCCGACGGCGAATCGAGTCGCCCTCGTCCGACTCCCGAGTTTCGATTACCTGAGTGTCCGCATGGTCACAAAAAGGGCAACGCAAGGACGCTCGCTTTCTACGCTTATTGGGTCGACAAGATCAAATGGGCCGAAACAACTAGCAACCCAAAGGCTCCTAACGATACACCGGAAAGCGCGCGGTCAAGGCGGAGACTTTGGCGCGCACCGCAGCAATATTGTCGGCACTGTGAGGATTGTCGAGCACGTCGGCAATCAAATGCCCCACCGCGACGGCTTCAGCATCCTTGAAACCACGTGTCGTGAAGGCAGGCGAACCCAGGCGAATGCCACTGGTCACCATCGGCTTTTCAGGATCGTTGGGAATCGCGTTTTTATTGCAGGTCATATGTGCTTGACCCAGGATCGTCTCGGCATCTTTACCGCTAATTTTCTTGGCCCGTAGATCCACCAACATGACGTGGCTTTCAGTTCGACCCGAAACAATTCTCAGCCCGCGCTGAATTAAGGTTTCAGCCAGTAACTTGGCATTGGTCGCCACCTGTTGTTGATACTGCTTGAACTCGGGGCGTAGCGCCTCGCCAAAGGCAACGGCCTTGGCTGCAATGACATGCATGAGTGGGCCGCCTTGCAAGCCCGGAAACACAGCCGAATTAATCGCCTTCTCATGCTCCGACTTCATCAAAATCACGCCGCCACGAGGGCCGCGCAAGCTCTTATGGGTGGTCGAGGTCACAACGTCGGCGTGCGGCACTGGATTGGGGTAAACACCAGCCGCGATCAGGCCGGCATAGTGGGCCATGTCCACCATGAATATGGCACCTACGTCTTTCGCTACTTTGGCGAAACGCGCAAAGTCGATACCCAAGCTATAGGCAGAGGCCCCTGCAATAATGAGCTTTGGCTTGGCCTCGTGAGCCTTGCGCTCCATAGCCTCATAGTCAATCGCTTCCTGAGCATCCAGGCCATAGGACACGACATTGAACCATTTCCCAGACATGTTTAATGGCATACCGTGCGTCAAGTGGCCGCCTTCCGCCAAGCTCATTCCGAGAATCGTGTCGCCCGGCTTGAGAAAGGCCAAGAACACCGCCTGATTGGCCTGCGATCCAGAATTGGGCTGAACATTAACAGCTTGCGCACCGAAAATTTTCTTAAGCCGATCAATGGCCAGTTGCTCCGCCATATCCACATACTCGCAGCCACCGTAGTAGCGACGCCCAGGGTAGCCTTCGGCATACTTATTCGTGAGCTGTGTGCCTTGTGCTTCCATGACCGCCGGACTGGCATAGTTTTCAGAGGCAATGAGCTCGATGTGATCTTCTTGGCGCTGATTTTCCAGCTGCACAATTTTCCAAAGCTCGGGATCGGATTTAGCGAGAGTTTCGTTCTTGTCAAACATTTGATAGGGGTCCAGCATAGGGGCTCCTGGTCAGTGCCAGTCGCGCAAGCCACAGATTTTATACCTATGCGAGAAAGTTCAGATGCGTGAGCTCGCCCCAGCTTCGAATCGCCCAGCGCTCAGCCCCGAGCTCACCATCCAAAAAGAGCCGATTAATGGCCGTGTTGTCGATAGGAACCTTGATAGGGTCATCAGGCGACAAGCCTTGCGCAATACGGTAAACACTGCCGAGAACGCCACCATGGGTCAGCACGAGAATGCGCCTGATATCGCTTGTGAAGCGCGCGCGCACCACATTCAATGCAGTGTGTACACGCTCATGAAATACAGCAATACTCTCGCCACCACCTGGGAAGGAGTGATGTAGGGCGCGTGAGCGCCAGCGTTCGAAATCAACCGGATACTGCGCTTGCAACTCCAGATGGTTTTTGCCTTCAAAATCACCATAATGACGTTCTCGCCAAAGCGGCTCAATTTGAATGTCCAGCTTAAAAAGTTCGGCAATCGGTTTGGCGGTGGCGATCGCTCGGCCCAGATCGCTTGCGATCAGTAAATCGGGGGCGGGCTGGCTTTTAAAAAAGTCACCGAGCAAACGCGCTTGGCGCTCACCTTCTTCATCGAGCGGTATATCAATACCACCTTGGAAACGACGATCCTTGTTCCAGGCGGTGACGCCATGACGAATCAAAATGAGTTCAGGGGTCAAGACAGCTTCGCGCTCCAACAATCAACAGCAAAAAATTTCTCAAGCCGCTAGCAGCCTAGGATTGAGCGAATAGGTTCCTGAATAGCTGGCTTGGTCCAGGGTATGCGCCTCGATGACGCGGCGCACATCATTGCCGCCAAACTTGCCTAGCAAGGGCAAGGTTTCAACATCCAAGGCGTAGAGCGTGAAATGATAATGATGCATGATCGAGTCATTCCATGGCGGGCAAGGGCCGTCATAGCCAAAATAATCTCCCGCCATGTCGGGATCGGATGCGAACCAATAGGTATAGTCATTGATACCATGCCGCCCGCCTAAAAGGGCAGCAGGACCCATTTTTCCTTTTGGCGTCACCACCTTCGAAAAACTCATCGCCGGGATTTCACGTGTTGCCGCCGGAATCTCAATGAGCACCCAATGAAAGAAATCTGACCTTGGCAAATCCGCTGGCACCTCGCGATCCGACTGATTGACATCGCCTCCCTCGGTCGGGGCCGAGCTGTCATGGCAAATCAAGACAAATGACTTCACGCCACTAGGCACCTCGGACCAGGCCAAATGCGGGTTGCGATTCAATGAAAGAGCGACATGATTCTTCACATCGAACTTACCGAAACCGAACTCTTCAGGGATTCGGGCACCGTCGGCGAAAGATTGACTGGTAATTTTCATGACTTCAGTTTAACGCTGCAGGGGGTCGGGAGGGTGTACTTTTTCTCGTTTGTAACCAAAAACTCACTGGTCCGTCGTTCACGATGCCGACTTGCATATGGGCGCCAAACACGCCGGTTTCAATAGAAAGTGCCGGAATTTTCCTGGCCAACGCTTGTGCGACGAAATAATCGAAAAGTTGCCTGGCTCGCGCCGGGGCGGCTGCAGGGGTAAAACTTGGGCGAGTTCCAGACTGAGTGTCGGCCGCTAAAGTGAATTGTGGGACGATCAATAGGCCAACATCGGGAACAACTTGCATTCGCAGGTTCATTTCGGCCAATTGCAGCAAAGATACATTCATCTTACCTTCATTGTCGGCGAAAACACGGTAATTTAGAAGTTTTTGCAGCAACTGATCGGCGTCTACTTCAGTATCGTCGCGCTCGGCACACAGCAAAACCATCAGCCCAAGGCCGATTTTGGCAACCTGCTTGGCGCCCACTCGGACATCGGCCTGGGAGACACGCTGTAAGAAGGCGATCATCTTTTCACACCAATACCGAGTTTGTGGATTCTAAAGTTTTTCAAATTAACGGCCTTATGTTTGATGGCGCACCGACCGCTCGTCCGGCTTAGGGTTACCGTGGGGCTTTCTGGTCAAAATCCTCCCCAACGCTTATAATCCCCCTCCGGGCATCGTCCGTAGTAGATTGATTCGACACTTTATTTTACCTATGGGGTTGCGCAGATGCCGCCTAATCACGAAATCATTGCCAGCAAGCTTGCCGCTGTACCGTCCAAAGTTAAATGGAGCGGCATGGCCATGGTCAGCCTGTTAGGGGTGGCATTTGCGGCCTATGGTGTTGCACCAGAAGACGTCACGGAGACTCCGGCTCAAGGAGCTTCCAAGCAAGTGACCGAAACTATTGCTCCTGTTAAGTGGGTTGCTGAATCAAGCTCGGTACCGCCCGTCGGATTAAGTGCCAGCAGTAATGATTCGGCTTTAGACAATCCTATTGCCTTAGAACCTAACGCTGCCAGCAAGTCGGCGGCTAGCGCCTCTACAGAGAAGCCTGCTGTTGCCAATAAAACTGCCGAGGGCACGCTCTCCTTGCCGCCACGCCTGGATCGCTTCCTCCAGTCTGAAAAGGTTCGTAAAGGAGATTCGATTGCCACGCTTCTCAGCCGTCTGGGCGCGAGCGATTCCGAACTCCTTAAATTTATTGCCAAAAATCCAGTAGCGCAACCGTTTGCCAAGATTCAATCGGGCCGAATGGTCCAAGCCGAAATTGGCTCCGAAGGCAAGATTTACTCCTTGCATTACGTTCAACCCGCAGCGGATGACGAAGACGGGGCCGTAACACCCGGCACACGCTTTACCATCAGCCGAGGAGATGACGGCTTTTTTGTAAAGCAAGAAGCAGCCAAACTCATCACCTACACCGACACCAAGGTCTTCTCGATTCGCAGCACACTTGCTGCGGCTGCTGATAGTTCAAAAGTTCCGGAATCAGTGGCCAACCAAATCGTTGACTTATTTTCAGACGTCATCGACTTTGAAAAAGAAGCGCGTCGCGGCGACCGAGTCAAAGTGATTTACGAAACGCTTGCCGACGCTGTGAGCCTTGAGGCGCCTGTGCCCGGCCGTGTTTTGGCGGTTGAATGGGTGAGCGGCAAACGCGTTTACTCAGCACTGTGGTTTAGTGATGCCAAGAACCCCAATAGCGGCGAATACTTTGCGTTTGACGGCAAGAGCCTCAAGAAAAGCTTTCTTCGATACCCCATTGAGTTCGCTAGAATTAGCTCAGAGTTTTCCGAGGCTCGCCAACACCCAATTTTTAAAGATTGGCGTGCGCACCGCGGCGTTGACTTTGCAGCACCTCTAGGCACGAAAGTTCGTGCGACGGGTGATGGCTCCATTGAATTCATTGGTACGCAACGTGGTTATGGCAACGTCATTACCGTGAAGCATGGCAAATTCAGCACCACCTATGCTCACTTAAATGAGTTCGCGGATGGTCTGAAAGAGGGTAGCAAAGTACGCCAAGGCGATGTGATCGGCTTTGTGGGCAGAACGGGTTTTGCAACCGGTCCTCATCTTCACTACGAGTTCAAAGTCGATGGCGAGCAAGCCAACCCTCTGACCGCCGAGCTGCCCTCTCGAGGCCCTCTGGACGGCTCAAATAAAAAGCTTTTAGCTCAAAAGTCTGAACAAATTAAATCATTGATGGCCCAACTAGGCACAGCAAAGCTCGCCCAGTTTCAGTAAGCTCCAGTTTCACTAGCTTGTTGAACGCAGCGAAAGCATCTTCACCACAAATTTTCATCGGACTCATGTCGGGCACAAGCCTCGACGGAGTCGATGGAGCCATGGTTGAATTCTCAGTATCGCCCCAAGGCCAACTTCAATTAAAAAACCTGGCCAGCGCTTCGATTGAAATGCCTCCTGACCTACGTGGCCGACTCGGGCATCTTGCTCGCGGTGACTACTGCAGACAATCGGAGGGAAGCGCTACGGCGTTAGACGTCATTGAAGAAGCCGCACTGGCCTCGAATACTCTCGCAGATCTTTTTGTCAAAGTCGTTCAAGACTTGCAGGCCAAGGCATCGAGCGTAGCTGTTCTAGCCATCGGCGCCCACGGGCAAACCATACGCCACCGACCGGAATCCGGCTTCACGCTCCAGCTTATCAATGGCGCAAGAATTGCGGCGCTGAGCGAACTCCCGACAGTTTGTGATTTTCGAAGCGCAGACCTTGCTCTTGGCGGGCAAGGTGCGCCGCTGGTGCCGCTGTTTCATCAAGACGCCCTCGGGTCGAAGGATGAATATCGCCTCATTCTGAATCTTGGGGGCGTCGCAAATCTAAGCCTCCTGGACGATGACCGAGTGACGGGCTTTGATACTGGGCCGGCCAGTACCCTGCTCGATGCCTGGGCGCTAAAACATTTAGGACAAGCCTACGATCCGTCCGGCGCCTGGGCCACCTCAGGCTCAAACAACGAGCGATTGTTGGAGCACTTGCTTGCGGAGCCGTTTTTTGCGCTTCCAGCCCCGAAAAGCACTGGCCGAGAATTGTTTAGTTTGTCTTGGCTGGAGGACAAGCTTTCGCAATTCAGCCCTGTAGAGCAACTCTCTGCGCGCGATATTCAAGCCACCTTAAGCCAGCTCACCGCTCGCTCCATCGCTCAGGCAGCGCAGCGGGCTCTCACTGGTGCTTATTCATCAGGAGCGGAAAGAAAAAAAATAGCGGTCTACGCCTGTGGTGGTGGTGTCAAAAACATTCAATTGATGCGTGACATCCAAGCCGCGTTCACAAGCCTATTGGGTATGCCCCTAAAGCTTCGAAATACCAGTGAACTTGGCATCGACCCTCAGCAGATGGAAGCCAGCGCGTTTGCCTGGCTTGCGTGGAAACGCTGGAACAAACAGCCTCTCAACTTTTGTCCGGTAACAGGATCGAGGCGCCCGCACATCGCAGGCGCTCTCTACATGCCCTAGTGGGCGCGTAGCAAGGGCCGCCTATTTTTTAGGCTGAAAAAGACGAACCACAACCGCAAGTGCTGGTGGCATTCGGGTTCTTAATCACGAACTGGGAACCGTTGATATCGTCCTTATAATCGATCTCTGCGCCGACCAAGTACTGGTAGCTCATCGCGTCGATCAAGAGCGTGACGCCGTTCTTAATGAGAGAGGTATCGTCTTCGTTGACTTCCTCATCGAACGTAAAGCCGTACTGGAAGCCAGAGCAGCCTCCACCTTGAACGAACACTCTCAATTTCAACGCGTCATTGCCTTCCTCTTCGATCAGGGACTTCACCTTGGCTGCCGCATTGTCGGTAAAGACAAAGGGCGAGGGTAATTCTGCAACCGCATTCATAAAAACTCCATATCGTGCAAGGCACTCATCTCTGTAAAATTAATTCTCGTTACTCGCAGCCAACTTGAGGCCAGGCCGCCCGTTTTCAAGATGCATGAGCGTACCATCAACCACCGCCCCATGGTGCATTTCCAGGGCGACATAATGGATTTCCCCATTCACCTTGGCCTTCGGCTGCAACTCAATGGTCTCGGTAGCGGTAATCGGCCCGACAATGGCACCGTTAATCATCAAATGAGCTGCGCACACCTGCCCTTCAATCCGGCCAGACTCGGACAGTACCAGGGTAGACGCCGCGCCGTCCTCTGCCACGACATTGCCTTTCACGGTGCCATCGATTCTGAGCCCACCCTTAAAGCGCACATTACCCTCGATGGTCGTACCCGCGCTGATCAAACTTTCAATCGCAGCACTGCTTGCGGTGGTCTTTTTATTAAACATCGGCTCATCCTTTATGGGGCAGACTCTATTTTACCTAGAAATCGATTGCTGAGCGCGCACGGCGCCCCGCTCCAGCACCCTTAATTGAAACGTTTTCAAGATGGCGCCGGCCGGAATTTCCACCTGACCATCCACCTTGAGGTAGCGAGTAAAATTGAGCTTCATGTTGTCAGGGGGTTTCGCGTCCGCAACTTTCGGGTCGGGCACCACGACCGTCATGGGCTTTCCGTCATTCACCAAGGTCATGACGATTTGAAGTGCGCCCTGGAAGCTTTTCTCTTCGCGACCGCCCTGCACCACCAAGGCCCGGTAGCGTAGTTGATTGGGCACAGTATCGGGCAAGACTTCCAAGCTTCGAATCGCAATCACTTCGCCCTGCCCACCGCTTGGCAAAAGTCGCTCAAAATAAGATAGATCGGCCTTCAGCTTAGCGTTTTCGGCTTCCATGCTTTTGACTTGATCAGAGAGCTGCTTGACGGTTGATTGCTCCACTTTCAAACTGCTGTCAGAAGCATTG
>JAYVKZ010000291.1:0-9094 GCA_043767985.1 Betaproteobacteria bacterium | reverse complement strand
GAGCTTAGGTTAGGGTGACAAGGGTTTGATCGGTGCAGGTTGGATTGATTTGCCTTTGTGTTGATTTGCCTTTGTGTTGATTTGGTTTTGCGTTGACTTGGTTTTGTGTTGGTTTGGCTTTGCGTCGCAAAGCATTGAAGGAGAACAAATGAAAAAGATCGCAATCATTCTCGGACTGGTCGCATCCCTCGCCGCCTGCAGCTCCGGCGTCAAACTCGATGATCCCGACATCGTTTTAGGCACTCGTAAAACTCCCGTGCCGATCGAGAACCGTGGCGACTCAGCTAGGGCCTCAGCGGTGCCGGGTGGCAACGCTGCGCAGAGCGCCGTGCCCACCGTCACCGTAGCGGACCCGATGAACGATCCCGCCAATCCGCTTTCCAAGCGAAGCGTATATTTTGACTACGACAGCTACTCGGTGAAAGACGAATACAAAACCGTTGTAGAAGCTCATGCCAAATATCTCAATACCAATAAGGTAAAGAAAGTCATTATTCAAGGCAATACCGATGAGCGCGGTAGTCGGGAATACAACTTGGCTCTCGGTCAAAAACGGGCCGAGGCCGTGCGGCGCGCCCTTGCAGCGCTGGGCGTCCCGGATACTCAGTTAGAAGCGGTGAGTCTTGGCGAGGAAAAACCAAAGGCTCAAGGAGCGGACGAAAGCTCTTTGGCCGAAAATCGACGTGCAGATCTGGTCTACCAGTAATCGCCCAGGCAAAAGCATATGCGCTGATTCTCCAAGAGCATCGCTCTTGGCTGAGCATGGATTTTGAACTCAGCCCACTGTAAGGCCTTTCGATGAGATCGATTCGTTTCCCTTTGTTTCTGCCAGCCCTTAGATTGGGCCTGGTTGGGCTCATGGCTTTTTCTGCCGCTAGCGCGCAGGCCGGGTTGTTCGACGACGATGAGGCGCGCAAGGCGATCATTGAGTTGCGCGGTCGAGTAGAAGCGGTCAACAAAACGCTCACCACACGACTCGATGCGCTCTCACAACGCTTTGATGAACTCTTGCAGCGACTTGATCGCATCGAGGCCACGCAGCGCGGGCAATTAGAACTGCAAGGCCAGATTGAGACCCTCAAGCGAGAGTTGGCCGATATGCGCGGCAAGGTAGAAGTGCAAACCAATGAACTCGCCCGTACTCAGGTGCTTCAGCGCGACATCGCCAATGCGCTTGAAAATCGCATCAGCACGGTCGATGGGCGGGTAAGCACCTTAGATGGTCGCGTCAAGAAGGTCGAACCCACCATTGTTACCGTGACGATCGATGAGCGTAGCTTTAATGTCGACCAAGAAGAAAAGCGCCGCTTTGACTCGGCACTTGCGCTGCTTCGAAACAGTGACTTCCGAGCAGCCGCCGTCGCCTTCGCGCAGTTTCAGACCCAATTCCCTGAGAGCCCTTACGCGGCTAACGCGCTCTATTGGAATGCGACCAGCTTGTTTGGCTTGAAGGATTACCGCGCCGCGCTATCCGTCAATGAGCGCTTCCTGACGCGCTTTGCCGATCATCCCAGAGCAGCCGAGGCGGCACTGAATATTGCCTTTTCGCAGATTGAGCTGAATGATCGGGTTAATGGCCGAAAATCTCTTGAAACCGTCATGGAAAAGTACCCGAATACCGATTCAGCCCGTCTAGCCAAGGAGCGATTGGCAACTCTGCGAAAATAGCGGGATGAGCACACTTACCCCGGCCGATATCTCGGCACTTCAATCACAAGTCGTTTGGTCCGTTTTTGCGCTTGCCGTTGGGCTCGGCGCCCTGATGCAACGAAGTAATTTCTGCACCATGGGGGCGGTCTCGGACATTGTCAACATGGGTGACTGGACCCGCATGCGCATGTGGCTCTGTGCCATCGCCGTTGCCATTCTTGGCACTCAAACCCTGGCGGCGCTGGGCTGGATTGATTTGAGCAAAAGCTTCTATACGGTCGGCAAAATGCCCTGGTTATCCAATCTCGTCGGTGGCTTTCTATTTGGCCTAGGGATGGTGCTGGCGAGTGGCTGCGGCAGTAAAACGTTGGTGCGCATCGGAGGAGGTTCACTCAAGTCCCTGGTCGTGTTCATCACGCTGGGCTTGTTCGCTTACATGACCATGAAGGGAATCTTTGCCGTGGCTCGTGTGGCCACGATCGACCAGGTTTACCTCGACCTGGGCAAGGGACAAGATCTACCCGCTCTCTTTGGAGCAGGCGTATCGTCAAGCGCCAGGATGGTCATTGCCGCAATCGTCGCGACGCCCATGATTATTTTTGCACTGCTCGGTAGAGAATTTCGCCGCGCTGAGCCATTGATCGCTAGTATTTTGATCGGCTTGGCGGTGATCGCCTGTTGGTATTTAAGTGGCAAGCTCGGCTACGTCGCCGAAGACCCAGAAAGCCTGCAAGAACGCTTCTTAGGCACCAACTCTGGCAAACCTGAATCGTTCAGCTTTGTCGCCCCAATTGCCTACACCTTGGAGCTGTTGATGTTCTGGAGCGATAAGAGCAAATTGTTCACGGTGGGCATTACCGCGACGCTGGGCATGATGGTCGGCTCCTTCGTCGTCAGCCTCATGACACGGCAATTCCGCTGGGAAGGTTTCCGAGATGCGGAAGACACGGGTAATCATCTGGTAGGCGCGGCCCTCATGGGGGTTGGCGGCGTCACGGCTCTCGGCTGCACGGTGGGTCAAGGCCTAAGTGGCGTGTCCACACTAGCGCTTGGCTCCTTTATCGCCTTCGGCGGCATCATTCTGGGTTCGCTCCTTGGCTTCAAATACCAAACTTGGCGGATCAATCAAACTGAGTTATAATCTAAGGCTTTGCTGCTTCACGAACGTGAAGCGGTGAGATAGTTGTTATTGGCGCCAAGACCGATACAATTTTGTAGTTTTTCGGGTCGTTAGCTCAGCTGGTAGAGCAGCGGACTTTTAATCCGTTGGTCGCAGGTTCGAATCCCGCACGGCCTACCAAGATAGTTAAGGGTTAGCAGGTTAATACTTGCTAACCCTTTGTTTTTTCCGGCGCTCGATCTTAAAAAAGTTCCGTAAAAGTTCCGTAAATTCGAAGAGTGCCGTCGACGATGTATTTCGATCAGGTTCGCTCTACAGGCCGAAACTTTACTTCGGCGAGGCGACGTTATTGGCCCGCAAGCAACTGCCGGGCATTATTCAAACAAAGGCGCGTCGCACTCAGGGCATAGTATGTTTCGCTCGCCTTCGGCAAACTTAGCCCAAGAAAAAATCGGAAAGCAATAACCTCAAAGACCGCCACTGAGTGGGGCATTCTGTACCAGCAGCTAGTTGCCTTGGCCGTAGAACTCCCTGAAGGACTCGGAGACAGAGCCAGTCCGGTAACTCCCCAAATGCACGCCTGGATGGGTAGGGTTTGCGTATTGGTTGCAGAAACTGGCAGCTCCTTCGACAAAGCTTCTGTCGAATCAACCTGTGACAATTTATTGATTGGACGAGAATCGAGCGCCAACAAAATTGCCTCTATATTTTATCGTGTAGTGGCGCTCGCTGAATCGAAGGCTCCGCCTGAAATGCGAGGCGCGTACATCGCACCTGGCGAAACCTTTAAGGCATTTGAGCGAATTTGCAAGGTGCTTTCGGCGGCGAGGAAATCAGCACTAATAGTTGATCCTTAGCTCGACTCGAAGGTGTTAACAGATTTCGCTCACCTGGCCAGCGAAAGTATCCTCATTGAACTTCTGGCCGATGCGAAGGATGTCAAGACTTCTTTTTCGCCTGCGCTCGCAACTTGGCGAAATCAGTTTAAGGACACCCGCCCAGTCGATGCTCGCTTAGCTCCACGAGGAATTCTTCATGACCGGCTGATCGTCATTGATGATCAAGATGTATGGGTTTTAACCCAGTCCAACGATTTCTTTCTAGTTTTTCAACGATCAACAACCACTTCAGAACTACCGACACACACTGAGCGCATCGAATCACCGGTTGGTGATGACGACGTGCTTTGCCGATTGGAGTCAGATGTGCGGGAGCGTGGCATGAGGATTGTTGTCGATCACGCACTCGCGGGTCTTGGCAAAGTTAACTTGTCATCGCCGTTGACAGCAAGGGCCCTGCGCGGAAGGGCTGCCGTTGCTTGATTTGCCGTTGCTCGAGTCGCCTGAGCTACCTGAGCTAGCTGAATTGACCAACGGCATGAGGTTGGGTGCCAGCACCTTCAACAATTGCACCGGCAAGCTGCTGGTGAAGTCGTAACCTGCGGCCTCTGCACCCGGCACGTAGGCGATAATGGTGCCGAAGAAACGTTCGTCGATATTAAACACAAACGTCGCCGAGCGGTTCACTACGCGCGATTTGATCAGGCGTCCACCCGTGCCGTAGCTGTCAAAACGCTGATCACCGGTGCCGGTTTTGCCACCGACCGGGACAAAGCTACCGTCAGGTCGTACAAAGGCCTGCTTCACGCGTCTAGCGGTACCGTCTTCCACCACCAGCCGGATCACGCCATGCACGGCCTGCGCCACCTCAGGTGCCAGCACCCGTTCGGCCTTGCTCGGTTTGTATTGCAACTGGGTTTCATAAGGCGTGGTGGCCGCGAAGTGCAGCGACTGGATGCGCGTACTCGGCTTACGCAGGCCGTCGTTGACAAGGATGCCCATCAATTCTGCCAGTGCGGCAGGTCGGTCGGCCGACGCACCGAGCGCACTCGCATAAGACGGCACCACCGAGTCGAAGGGGTAACCCATGTGCGCCCATTGACGGTGGATTTCCAAGAAGCCTTCACCCTCAAGCAGACCCAGAATCCGCTTGTCCTGCGCCCGCTTGCGGTGGGTGGAAAAGAGCCAGGAATAGACCGCCTGACGCTGCTCGCTACTCGCCTGCATCACCTGCGTCTGACTCGCCCCCGGATGGTTACGCAGATAGCCGACCAGCCACAATTCCAGGGGATGTACGCTCGCCACATAACCGCGATCGGCCAGCGACATGTTCTCAGGCGCATATTGCTCGTAGAGTTTGGCCATCTTGGGTTCGGCCGGTTCGATGCCGTCTGGCAGATTGTCCTTCACAAACGCATTGAACTGGTCCAGCGATGCCTGCGGTGCGATGGTACGGAAGATGACTGCCAGCCGCGATACGCTCGGGCGCCGGTTCTCCAGAAGTATTGCTTCTGCCTCTTGCGCGCTCTTGCCCTGGTATTTGACCAGAAAGCGCCGCATGAAGACCTGCCCTTCAACATCCGCAAAGCGGGCCAGGTAAGCGGCGCGGCGCGGATCATTGGCATCTTGCAGTAGTTTGGCGGAGGAGCCGGGCGTCAGGAACATGTAGTGGTTTACGACATCGCGTATCAACCGGATGAACACCAGATTGACTGAATTGCGCATCCCATCACGCACCGACATGACCTTGCCATTGTCCTCACGCTTGAAATTGTCAAAGTGGTGCAGACCGCCGCCGGTCATAAACCCCTCCCCGGTGCTGGCGGAATAGCGGCGCTCCAGCGCCGCATCCAGCATCTTGGCCAGGCTTTTGTCTTTTGCCTTCTGAAAATAGCCAACGGCCCAGCGCGTCAGCACGTCTTTCGGATCGATCGCCAGTGTGCGTAATTGGGTGTTGTCCATGGGGTGCAGGCGCTGGTGCAGCTTGTCCATGATGTCGAGATAGGTCACCAGTGTGCGCAGTTTGGCGGTTGAGCCGAGGTCTAGCTTGGTGCCTTCATTGATATTCAGCGGCTGGTCAAAATTATCGGTTTGCACCCGCAGGTAATTGGCGTCGCTACCGCGCTCGTACAGAGTGAAGCTGTACACCACCCTGGCTGGATCGCCGCGTTCCAGCAACTGCTTGGCGGACAGCCCTGCCGCCTTGGCGTTGGCGGGTGTGCGCAGGTCGCGCAACAAACTCGTGACGGCCAACTGCACCGGCGTATCCAGCGTGCTGGCCACACTGAGATCAAGACGATCCAGATCGTACAAGCCCAGCAATCTGTGGTTGCCAAGCAGGCTGGCTAGCTGGGTGCGCACCGCATTGGCCGCTTTCTGGGTAACGAAAGACACCGTCGCAGCGGGCACGGGCATGGTGCGACGATTTAGCTTGGCCTTGAGCGCTGCGTCCCGCAGTTCGGGCGTGATGACGCCCGCTTCGCCGAGCAGGCGCAGATGGCTGTCGGTAAGTTGCTCCAGTTGGGCTTCATCGGTGTCGAAATAATGCGAAGGCCGACGCTGTGAAATCAGAAGGCTGAGCGACTGCTTGTAAAGTTGCGCCAGCTCGTTCAGGTCGCCCGGCTGCGAGGCGCTTTTCAGGATACGATTGACGTCGCTGAAATCACGCCCATACCAGGCCCATAAGCCATCGCCCAGGCCATGCACCTCGCCAAAGCCCGTCTTGGCGGACAGTGGCATTGTGTTCAGGTAGGTCAGCACAATCTGCCGCCGCACGGCGCTGGTGTCTTCGCCCTGCTGGTAGGCGCGCAGGGCGGCCGAAACCATTTGCTGCAGCTTGTCATGAACCGAGGACGTTCGCCCCTCCGGTGAATGCTGGTATTTTTCAATCTGTGTCGCCAGCGTGCTACCGCCGGACGAGCGGCTATCGCCGGTCAGACTGCCTTTGGCCTTGAGCAGCACCGCATGGGCCAACCGGTCCCACTCCACCGCCGGGTTGCGCTTGGGGTGCTCTGGGTCGAGCAGCTCGCGGTTCTCGATGAACAGCAGACTCTGCACCAAAATTGATGCAATATCCTCAAAGCGCTCAAAAATCCGTTTCGGATAACGCTCTTGAAACAGGTTGTCGTTGCGGCAATCCAGGATGCGCAGGCCGCTCTGTACGTTTTCGGCATAAGGGGCGAAATAACCCTCTTTGACGATGTGGGCCATGCCCTCAGAAATTCGTGCTTGGCGCGTGATCTCAAAATTCCGAGATGTGAGCTTTTCGACATAAGCCGGTATCTTTGAATAACCGAGCCTATCGTCATACGGCGCGCTGGTCGGAAAACTGATTGCCGAACTGGCTCCTGCACCGACCGTGAAATTGGCTTTACTGGAAAGTTTCGAAAAATATTGCGCCTGAAAGGTTGAGGTCCGTATTTCCTGAACCACCATCAACCCACCGACGACGAGCAGCAGCAACAGCAGCGCACAGGCCCACAGGTATTTGATTCCGAAAAAAAATGAAAACCACCTGCCTCGTGTCGTCATCAATCTGAATCTCGTTGGTTAATTGCTTGTCAATGAATTCTAGTCGGAATTTCATGCCAAATACCAACCACAGTCTCGTAAGGCGTGGTGACCACTCAGTTACCTTCCCAACAAATGATATGGAAGTGCTAAGCCTACCGGCGATCGTCGGAATACCCCAAGGTTTTTAACGCTCCTGAGCGCCTATCGTTAGGCAGTTCCACATTTACTTTCGTTGACAAGCACGGAACAATGATGGCGTCAAACAGAACGTCATAAAGTCGCTCGGCAGCATTTCGATTGCGCGACCAGCACAACCAAGTGAGGCGGCGGGCCTAATCGCCTTCCTGGTATCGCCCATCGCGGCAGCGATCACCGGCACTGAGTGTGCCATCGATGGCGGAACCGTTCCCTCGGTCTAGCCAGAGGCAAAAGCTTCAGCAGAAGATCCTGCACCAGTAGTTCACCGAACGTCTCTCCCGGCCGGGTGGGCTGCCCGCGAGTTGACGTGGCGCAGCGACAATTGAGGCTCGACAGCGTGGAGTAGTGCACTTCCAAACGGCCTGGGTGCATAATGCCCAGATGACCAACGAACAAGGCCCGGCCTTCCAGCCCTTGACCGGCATCTTCGAGCCGTCGGCGATACAACAACTGCCGGACGGGCGTTTTCTTGTCGTAGAGGACGAGAAGAGCCACCCGTTGAGTCTGGTCACCATCGGTGCGGATGGCAGCATCGAAAGCACGGCGCTCACTGCCGGACTGTTTCAGATCTTCAGCGGGTTCTGGAAGCTCGAGGACCTCGAAGGACTGGCTCTCGACCGCGCGGGCTTTGTCTACGGCATCACATCGCACTCACGCGACGACGATGGTGACGAGAAGAAGTCCCGTGAAAAGCTGGTCCGTTTCCGGGTCGAGGGCAAGCGGGTGGTCGACCCCAAGGTTCTCGACGGATTGAAGCAGTCCCTGACCTTGCGACATGCCGTGCTGGCCGCCGCAGCCCAAGTAGCGGACGTCAAAGCCAACGGTGGGCTCAATATCGAAGCCTTGGAAATCAGCCCCGACCAGAAGCGACTGTTGATTGGTTTCCGTAGCCCGTTGCGCGACGGTCGAGCGCTCATCGCCAGTATCGAAAACCCCTCTGCAATCTTCGAATCGAATGAAGCCCCGCGAATCGCGCCATTGCTTGATGAACTGGACCTTGGCGGCCACGGCATCCGTGGTTTGTCATACGTTCCCGCCATGGGAGCATATCTGGTGATTGGTGGTCCGACTTCACGCGAACCGGCCAACTTTAACCTCTGGCGCTGGAGCGGCGAGCCAGGTGCGCCAGCGAGCCGCGTGAGGGTTCCGGGCTTGCACAGCCTTGAGAAGGCTGAAGGGGTGAGCACGGCCGTCATTAGCGGGATGGAGCGAATTGTCATCGTCAGCGACGACGGGGACAGGGATGCCGGACGCTTTGCCAGCTATCTTCTGCTCGACCCGACCCAACTGCAGACCGCAGCTTGATCGACACGGTACTGGCGCGTACTCGCTTTGAGTGCTGTCGTTTGAAGCCGTTAAAAAGGGTGGGAAGTCAATTCCTATCGCCCGCGAGTGCACTAGGCGCTCATCCCGGAGCACTGTAAAGGCTCGGTCAGTACCGCATTGACGTGGGGGATAGACATAATGTATTGACCTACCAACCTCAAGCAACGCGGATTAAGCTTGAGGTTTGTTCAACCACAGGCGCGGAAGGCGCCATTGAGGAGGCAGGTCATGAACCAGTTTAGCAAATACATCGGTCTTGATGTGCATAAGGAACGCCATCGCGGTCGCGGTGGCCGAGGGTGATGGAGGCGAGGTACGGTTCTTCGGCGAGATCGTCAATACGCAATGAGTTGAGATTGCCAGGTGGTCGCACCGTCTTTGATTCCCAGGAAGGCGGGTGATCGGGTCAAGACGGACCGGCGTGATGCGTTATCGCTCGCCCGCCTGC
>JAYVKZ010000290.1:0-3210 GCA_043767985.1 Betaproteobacteria bacterium | reverse complement strand
CGGCCGCGCGCATCGCGGTAAACTCTGAGCGCGAGGCCAGTTGCGCGAACGTATAAACCGCACCAATGAGCACTGCCACGGGTGCAATTTCATAGATGTGACCCGGCAGGTTAAGCACCACAAAGGCCAAGGCATGCTGCAATTTGTAAGCGCCCCGCCCAATATCCGCGAGTTCGGCAATAAAATCGAAAAAACCCAGAAGACAAAGGAACGCCACCAGCACAAACAGCACTGACGAAGCAATTTCCTTGTTCAGATAACGGGCGAGAAGCGTCATAGTCTCAAACCAATCATCGCTTCAAAGCAAACAGATGCCAAGGCCGGAGAGACGATTTGACGTAAAACAACATCACGGCAAATAGTAAAAACACCACATGAACCAACCAAACGCCGAGTGTGAAGCTTAGCTTTTCTTGCGCGACATAAGCTTGTGCAAGAGAAATCATATTGCTATAAACCATGTATAACAGCAAGGCCCCGATTAAATTAATCGAACGACCCATTCTGGGATTCACCGAGGCCAAAGGGATCGCCATCAGCGCCAGAATCAATGCCGACAAGGGCAAACCAATGCGCCACAACAATTCAGCAAGATGACGGGGCTGGGGATCCCGAATGAGGTCCAAGGACGTTTTAATCTTGGCCGATTGGTCATCTAGTCGTATCGGTTTAGGGTCCAGCCGCAAACCATAGCGTTCAAACTCCATCATGCGCAATTCACCCGTTTTCTCATCAGCATCATAGCGGCGCCCCTTTTCCAACACCAAGAAGCGCTCCCCCTTATCATCCACCTCAATCTGACCGCTCTTGGAGGCCACAACCACCGTGCGTTGCTCCTGTTTTTGAGTCACAAAGACGTTGCTCACCTCGGTGCCACTCGGGTTGAGCGATTCCACAAAAAATACTCGATTGCTTCCGGCCGCTTCGCGAAACTGTCCGGCGGCCACTTGCGACATATCCTCACGCTGCGCGAAACGCTGCTGATACTCACTCGATTGTCGGTTCGCCCAAGGCGCCAGAAAAAACGAAATGCCACAAACGATCAAGAAAAACGGCACGGCAAAGCCCATCACCGGGCGAATCCAATTGCTCATGGACTGTCCGCTGGCCGACCAAATCACCATTTCGGAGTCTTTATGGGCACGGGTAAACACCGACAACACCGCGACATAAAGGGTCAAAACTAAAAGCACGGGTAGAAAATTGATGGCGTTAAAGGCAATGAGTGGCAGCACCGAGGCGGTATCAATCTTTCCGGCGGACGCCGTGCCCAAAATACGAATCAAACTGGTGGTGAGCATAATCGTAAAAAGGGTCGCAAACACGATTCCCGCGATGGCACCCAACTCCTTGCGCAGGGCGGATCGAATCAGCATGCGTGCGGGCTAGTTATAATCCGAGCAACGGCGAGTGCCACGGCCTGAACCGACAAAAGGCTATCAATTAATGGCATTCGCAACATCATCGCTTTCAAGGTCAAGATGAAATTTAACACACAGCCTCTATTGCTCAGCGCCGCTTCTGCTGCTGTTTCCGGCAAAGCGCCCAAAGCTACGCCCCAATCGCCAAGCCTTGAACTATTGATTTTGCCGGTCGCCGGGAAAACGCTGCTGGGCGCCACGGCGGCCTGGGCGGATCAACAGATGCAAGGACAATTGAGCGAGTGGCTGGCGAGCGGCGACCTTGGCGACAAGGCAGGAGCTACCTTAATTCATCGTTTAGGCAAAAACCTTCCCCTCCAACGGGTGATGCTGGTGAGCCTCGGGAAAGACGCCAAAGCGGTGAAGGAAAAAGATTTTATCGAGGCTAGCCTGTCTGCCGCGAAGGCCGGTTTTGCGATGCCCAGCACCAAGGCCGTGGCATGCCTACACGAGGCGAGTGTCGTCGGTCGAGAGGTTTCTTGGAAGTTACGCCAATCTGTTCTGAAATGGCGTGAAGCAAGTTATCGCTTTGAAATGATGAAGTCCACGAGCGCGCCCAAAGCAAAACTGAGTGAAGTACAGTTCAGCGCCGAAGGCGATCTGAAACTGTTTGGCGACACCCTAAAGAGCGCAATCGCCTTGGCGAATGGCATTGACCTCTCCAAGGACCTCGGAAACTTACCCGGCAATGTTTGTACCCCAAGCTACCTTGCGAGCCGCGCCCGTAAGTTGTCGACCGAGTTCAAACTCAAATGTGAGATCTTGGGCGAAAAGCAAATGCAAGCCCTGAAGATGGGCTCTTTCTTGTCAGTGGCGAAGGGCTCTGTCTTACCGCCGCAATTCATTGTCATGCATTACAACGGCGGTCCGGCTAAACAGGCGCCGGTGGTGCTCGTGGGTAAAGGCATCACCTTTGACACTGGGGGTATTTCCCTCAAGCCCGCCGCAGAGATGGACGAAATGAAGTACGACATGTGCGGGGCCGCATCGGTGTTGGGGACTTTGCAAGCTATCGCACAAATGAAGCTCAAGCTCAACGTCATCGGGGTGATACCCACTTGCGAAAACATGCCCGGTGGCCGCGCAACTCGCCCGGGCGACGTGGTGACCTCCATGTCTGGCCAAACCATTGAAATTCTAAACACTGACGCAGAAGGCCGCCTCATCCTGTGCGACGCACTCACCTATGCCGAGCGCTTCAAGCCAGCCGCGGTCATTGATATTGCCACACTCACCGGCGCTTGCGTGATCGCCCTAGGCCATCACCATTCTGGTCTTTTCACAGCCAATGAAGCGCTGAGTCAGGCCTTGGTGAGCGCCGGAAAATCCTCGGGCGACACTTGCTGGCCGATGCCGATCGACGAGTCCTACGGTGAAGCACTCAAATCCAATTTTGCCGATGTGGCGAATGTGGGTGGACGGGCAGGCGGCAGCATTACAGCAGCCTGTTTCCTTGCACGCTTCACCAAAAAATACGACTGGGCGCATCTCGATATTGCTGGCACTGCCTGGAAATCGGGCGCGGCCAAAGGATCGACAGGACGCCCTGTGGCCTTACTCACTGAGTTCCTCGAAAATCGCGCTGGCTGATCAGCCAGTAATGATCTCACCATGACTCAAGTCGACTTTCATTTCAACGCAACCGACAAGCTGCACTATGTTTGCCGGTTGCTCAGAAAGATCTATAAGTCCGGGAAAAAAACGGTTGTGTATTGCGGCGATGGACAGCAACTCACACAGCTCGATCAGGCCTTGTGGAGCTTCTCGCCCCTAGATTTTCTGCCTCATG
>JAYVKZ010000289.1:0-9100 GCA_043767985.1 Betaproteobacteria bacterium | reverse complement strand
CGACTAAACTCCAATCGACGATCAACACACTGTCGTCCATGTTCCGGCCAGAGCGCATATCCCAATCGACTAAACTAAGCGCGATCTTATCGCCTGGGCCGATGCGGTTCCGGCCAGAGCGCATATCCCAATCGACTAAACTCTCTTTGCGTGCAATCTGAATGCCTTTGCAGTTCCGGCTAGAGCGCATATCCCAATCGACTAAACTTTTGCTGACTTATCAGGACCAAGCATCTGTGTTCCGGCCAGAGCGCATATCCCAATCGACTAAACTCCAAACACCGACAAAGCACATGAAGCCATAGTTCCGGCCAGAGCGCATATCCCAATCGACTAAACTTATCAGTCTCTCCTTTTCCCATCAGTTCTAGTTCCGGCCAGAGCGCATATCCCAATCGACTAAACTCCGTGGTGGATCGCATTGGCGATCGTCCGGGTTCCGGCCAGAGCGCATATCCCAATCGACTAAACTTTTTATGGCCGAATGATTTGGGTGTTTGAGTTCCGGCCAGAGCGCATATCCCAATCGACTAAACTCATCAGGCTCAACAGCAGCAGCGGTAGACTGTTCCGGCCAGAGCGCATATCCCAATCGACTAAACTCATCATCGAGGTCGAAGCCGGCGGCGCATTGTTCCGGCCAGAGCGCATATCCCAATCGACTAAACTAAACATCTTGAGCGACGCCGATCTTTTGTGTTCCGGCCAGAGCGCATATCCCAATCGACTAAACTGAAGACTGTCGAGGCCGTGGCCTGCCTCAAGTTCCGGCCAGAGCGCATATCCCAATCGACTAAACTCGAGCATATACCAGTGCGCACTCTATTCCGGTTCCGGCCAGAGCGCATATCCCAATCGACTAAACTGTGATCTGGCAGAACGAAGGGACGACTGACGTTCCGGCCAGAGCGCATATCCCAATCGACTAAACTTTTACTGACATCGACGTGGGTCGCCACTAGTTCCGGCCAGAGCGCATATCCCAATCGACTAAACTTTCTCATCGTTTTTCAATAGCTATGAGTACGTTCCGGCCAGAGCGCATATCCCAATCGACTAAACTGATGACCGAAGAGCAAGCAGGCTGGACTTGTTCCGGCCAGAGCGCATATCCCAATCGACTAAACTTCAATCAGCTTAATCCGGCCCTGTTTGATGTTCCGGCCAGAGCGCATATCCCAATCGACTAAACTGCCCTCCGCGACCTGGTCTTGAAGCTTAAGTTCCGGCCAGAGCGCATATCCCAATCGACTAAACTGAAATTCGGGAGGAGGCTCAAGCGATTCGCGTTCCGGCCAGAGCGCATATCCCAATCGACTAAACTACACCTCGGCTAAGCCCATGATTTTTAAGGGTTTTTCCGAGGATCGTAGTGAAAATTTCGCTCATTGGCTGTCAAAACAAGTCAAACTGATCAGGGTTTTTGTTTGCAGGAAGTTTCCTTCTTCCTACAAAACTAATGATTTTTTCGTATTGTCGATCTGTAAACTGGATGATATTGACCTTGCCGCCAGTCGGCAATGCGCTTTCTACTCGCTTGGCGTACGTCTCGACTTGCAATGCGCTCGAGCAAAACCGCATGTAGACGCTGAATTGGCTCATCGCAAAACCCATGTCCAAGAGTTTATTGCGAAAATCCGATGCTGCCTTTCTTTCTGCCTTCGATAACACAGGTAGATCAAACATTACGACCATCCACATTAATCTATAGCCCGAAAGCATTGTTATTCGTTGTCTAACGCTACAGCGAGCGCTAGCGGCATTCCCGGCAGGGGCAAATCAAGCTTCTCACGTTCCCCCAAATAAACTTGAGCAAGTGAGGTCGCGAGTCTCTGAATGCATACCGACACTGGTGTCGTACCGGTGCTACTTTCCATGTCGTCATAAAGCGTGCGTACCAATCCCCGCTTGGTGCCCGGATCAACACTCTGTTCGCCCGCGCGACATAGCTGGAACACCTTGAGATCAATGATTGGCCTGAATGGCTCCATAAGATCATCGACTAGGCGAAGCGGGTTTCCAGCGTTACTGTGATGCAAAGCGATGCCAGGATGAAGCCCGGCGGCAACGACGGCACGCGCCGTGGCGGATCTCAGAACTGTATAGCCATAATTGAGCATTGCATTAATGCCCCCTGCGCTTTGATCGCGCCGGAAGGCCTCCCCAAACAGTAAAGTCCAGTAGCGTCGTGCGCCTTGCGCTTCTACATTGGCTGGATCCCCACTCTTGACCTTTTTGACGAGCGCCGTTAAGGGAATCGACGAGGCCCCTGTTGCTTCAAGTGCCGCCGCTTGCTGCTCAAGCTTCGACCGAACAACAGAGGCCCAAAGCCTTTTGTGGGTGGGTTGCGTGGCCGCAATTTGCGCATCAATTCTTCTACTTTGCTCGAAATTACCATCGAGAGGCCAAAGCACTCCCACTGAATTGTGATTCTCCGCGCACAGCACAAACGGAATCCCTCTTTCCGCGAGTGCCACCAATAAATTATTAGAATAAACTAATCCACGGGCATTGCCGATTACCGCCGAAATATCATCCAACGGGACCTGTCCAATTTCCTTTCGATCGCCGCCCGTATCTTGTACGACAAGAAATCCGCGATGAACGAAAATATACCGACGATCCTCCGCGACTTCAACGATACGGCCAATCATGATGCAGTGATCTTACTTAACTTGTTGCTTGGATAGAGCCCCCGCGGGAGACACTGTTAAAGCAAGCGCTTTAAGTTTTTGTAACGAACCAGCGGTCTTGTATGTGTACTTAAAACTCTTTTCGCGGTTCCTTGCATCGACGTTGGCCTCGTGCGGTTCGCAAAGAGTCAGCGTACCTGCAGAGTTAAGTGCAACCACCTTAAAGTCAACCCAACTATTATCCATCCAAAACCGCAGGTAATCACCACTGCAAAGCCTCATTACGAGAGGTTTCGCAGAAAAGCTAACAGCGGAATTTCTCAATCCAGGCACCCCGCTTCGGCGAACGATCTGATAAGCAGCGAACGTAGAAATTGTTTCTCCTTTCCAAAGGCCTTTTTCGTCTTTCACAATCTCAAGACAATAGTTGCTATCTCCTTTATATCCTTTATATGGCTTTGGACTACCATCTACCATGAGTCCATGCCGGTGATTTTTACTTTCGTCAGTGAATGGAATAACTGTCAACATTTCCTCCATTCTGGTCGGCACGCCGTCGATGACCTTCCGTACGCTAACTTTCCCGCCTTCGCGCAAGCCATAAGCAGTATCGTTGTGCATAGCCCCCTCATAGCCGTGGTCGGGCCGATGGCTCACGGTGAGCGAATTAATTGCACGATCAACATGGCCGGGGAAACTATCCCAAGGGAGCGGCATATCCTCAACCAACCGATTAAGTTGCTTCGTACGAGCACTTGCGCTTGCTGAAGCAAACCGTTGAAGTAACCCTTGGTCTGTCACCGCAACGACGCAGGCATCTATCGCGTGGTGCCGGTGATCGTCACGTGTTTTGTGTGCTGAACCGCTGAGTATCCTATTCAGCCCAAATTTTCCACGAAGCATCGCAGTCATTTGGCCAGGTATAGCCCGAGTTGCATTTGGACAAATCAGGCTTAAATACTCCTTGGCTATTCTGCTGAGATATCGCGTATCGTTAAGTGCGCGCGCAAGAAACCCAGCGTCTTCTTTCAGCCATTTTTCATAGCCATTCTCTGCAAACCGATATCGTTTGTTGAGTGGCATGCGCAAAGCACGATCAATAATTTCTTCGTAGATATAGCCAGATTGTTCCTTCTTTCCAAAAGCTTCCCAAGGCGTATCGTTCCCTTTGAGCCTATTCGCCTGGCGCATTGACACCGTCTTGTTGTTCAAGCTGTCGTCGAGCGTTCTCGAAAAAGGCAAGATGTGCTCGATCTCAACTTCGGGGCTCATCAACATTCTCGCGCTAATTTGTACGCCTGAATACGGGCAGCGGCGCCCGGCCACATCACTAGAGCTAAGCTCCTCCCACAGGATCATCTTGTGAATATCAGTGGCACTGACCCGCTCATCCGAAATTTGCAATAGCTCAGAAATCTCTTTGCGGAGTCGAATATTTCGTCGTTGATTTTCAGCCTGTCGCTTTGCATCCTCATCACGCTGGGCTTTACTTTGCTTTAGGTCTCTCGCCAGTTCGACGATGACCTCACTAGGATGCCCATAGCGACCAATAAGCTCGTTGACTACGAGCCGAACTTGATTCAAAGCAATATGAACTGTCGGATTTGCTATCTTTCCAAAACGCTTTTCTTCCGAGTCAGTTTCGACACCGCTACCGAACCCAACATGCCGCTGCAAGGCCCGACCGTAATAGGGCAATTGCTCAAGAATTTCGCCGCTCGCGGCGGCACTCAATAGACTATGGTGCTCGAAGCCAGCCGCAATGACTGCTTTGTCGTACGTGATCACCTCTCTTATCAACTCTGGCAGTACCCGCTTAATTGCCAAGAGACTCAGAGAACCGTGCCCGTCGGCAAGCGAGGAGTTTGCGATCTTCTCAGCACATTCTTCTGATAGATCAAAACTTTTCACCAGCCAATCGATTAATGCACCCTCATCTTCTTCATTAAGCAATTTGAGAACAATCTCGTCCTGCATACCCTCAGCAATCTCAAACCATTTCCCGCCAAATCGATTCGGCGCAGACAAAACGGCAGTGGTGCTATTTCCTTTGAGCTCATTTCGCTTGTCGTCTTCAATATTGAATGTTGATTGGCCATCGAGCCCCATCAACCTTTTCATCTGAGTGAAAGTCCTCTTCGTATTTCGCTCTAAAGCGGTGAAAGCTTGATCTCTTTGCAACTTTGCCAAAGGCTCATCGCCTAGCGTGCCATCGATTAGCCTTAGGTTGTTTAGCTCTTGGTAGATCCTAAATCTCTGGACAGACGGCAGCGCAAGAGGGGCACGTTCTTCGCTCGGAATTAACGTACACCGACCGGTCTTGACTGGTCTAAGCTTGCGTTGAAAAAGCAAGATATCTTTCAAGATCGCTCGAGCGCCCTCACTAAATTGAGTAGGATCGAAAACGTGTTGAGCCGACCATAAAGTGTCGAATTCATGTTCAATCATCGCTCGATCAATGTACAAGTCATAGCTCTTGTCAATCGTCTTCTTACCGTCCGCGCGAACCACTGGCGTTTGCCGGTACCTCGCTCTCACCGTACCCCCCTCTACTTGCCTTTTGTATAGAAATTCGCCAACTGTTCTAGCGCCATGACTTTTTAGGTCTTCTCGAAGTTTCGAGATTGCACCCTTCAGCGCACCGCTTTCGTTGTCTCCTTTGTCAGTTTTACGATTAGACTTGAAGCCTCTTCTTTGGTTAATATGAAACAACGCTCGCGCGAACTCGGCAGGGTTCAGTTTTTGGCTTAAACCTTCTGCTCTCAGTTGATATGGATTCAAATTCGCGAGTGCTCGACGCGACTCCAGATTTTCTGGAAAGAAACCCAGGTCAATCAAGGCCTTCATTAACCTAGATTTTCGCTTTAGAAGTCGATCTCGACGCCTTCGCATGCCCCGGGCCTCACGCCTAGCCACTGCCAATGAAGTCCCAGTCTTAGGATGCCGGCCGTCCGAAAAAATTCGGACGCCTGCTTTTATAATCGCGTGAGGCTCATTAAGGTCATTGAGGCGCACCATCGCCCAGCCAATTGAAGTGGTGCCTAAGTCAAGCCCCAGCCTATATCGCATTTTTCTGAGCATCGTCTCTATCCTTGTGATATTCTTTAGACGTTATCGATTGGGATATGCGCTCTGGACGCTAACAAGCAGAAAGATGCACAAAATGAAAAGCCGCTATATGCGGCTTTTTTGTCGCCTGGTACGAGGCTAGGGAGGCCAAGAGTGCCCACGTCTAGGCTAACAGACGCACTTTCGGAAATCAACTACAAGAACGCTGGAACCATCCCCCATTCGGATGAAGCTTGACGAAAATTTGGAACACTTTCTTGAAATAGTTTCGTGTTTTGTGCAAAACCAGCATCAGATACGACTCAAAAGGGATTGATCCGCGGACAAATCAAAAACTCGGGATCATTCCACAGCCCAGAAACTCTACCGATCCTTGCAAACTTACCACCCGATGGACAAATTGCAAGGATGAAACAGCCCTCACGCATCGACCACAAGCTCCACCCGTAACTCACGCACGCGATCCTCCACATAGTAGCCACCGGCCTCGGTGTACTTCAACAACACGCGACGGCACGCTGTGCAGCGGTGCACATCGCAGCGGTTATAGGGGAAGGAGCGCGGGGCAATCGGTGCATGCTCCGATTCATAACGGGTGCCCTCCGGGTGAAATTCGTCGAAGCCGGGTTCCACATCGAAGCTCTCGCGCAAGGTGCCAAGCTTTTGCATCACTTGCCTAGGCCAGCGATGCCCAGGCACGGGCTCCCATGACAAGCAGGCACCTACCGAGCAGTCACAAGCACTCGCCGGCAACTCTGGCACCGCTAGCGCTTGCAGGGCCTCAAAAGCGACATATTCACTCATCGCGGCACAATACCCGCAGCCGTTTGCGCCACCCGAATGATCGAAGCATAATCGACCTCGCTAAAGCCCTGCGCCTGCGCGGCCAGCAAGGACTGACGGGTTAATGAGGTTTGAGGAAGCGGCACCTGCAAGCGATTAGCCTCCCCCAACATCAGGTCCACATCCTTGAGCATTTGCGGCACAGTGAAGGTTGGCGTGAAATCTCTCAGCCTCAATTGCTCCGCCTTGGCGTTGACAATCGGGGAGCCCACGGCACTGGCGCCAATCACCTCCCACATACTTTGCCAATCCAGTCCACCTTTCTCACCGAGGGTCAGTGCTTCGGCCAGCATGCTACTGGTTTGAACAATCATCAGATTGATCACCAACTTCATGAGGCGCGACTGCTCTGCCTCGCCAAGATAAAAAAGCTTAGGGCCAAAGCATTGCAATACCGGCACCATTTCATCATACAAGGCACGAGAGCCCGAGGCCATCACCGTAACCTGGGCCGCCTCCATCATATGGTTGTTGCCTGACACCGTTGCACGCAGATAGCGCACACTGGCCTTCTCACATTGCCCGGCAGCGAGTGCGGAGGCGCTGGCAGACACGGTGCTGGTATCGATCCAAACAGAGCCTCTGCCCGCGCCGCCAGCACCACCCGAACCAAGCTGATCGGCGACCGCAAGCAACGCAGCATCATCCGGCAATGACGACACAATGATCTCAGCATCAAGGGGCGCATCGAGCACCTTGATCTGACGCACTCGCGCCAAAGCAAGCCGCTCGGCATTGGGATCGGAAGCAGTGCAATCATGCCCTGCTTGGCTAAGCAAGCTCGCCATCGGCAGGCCCATCTTGCCAAGGCCAAGCACGTGAATTCGGTAATGCTTCATCGTTGCGGGTGGTTCACTTGATTGAACGTTCGGTCGTAGTGCTTCGCGTGACCGGTCATTGCGCCTTCAAACCCGCGGCTTTTGCAATACGTGCGGCAGACTCCACTTCGGCGCGAATGTAGGTATTGAAGCTCTCGCTAGAAAGCAAAAAAGGGTCGGCGCCCAGTTTTGCCATTCTCTCTTTGACTTCCGGGTTGGCAAGCGCCTTGGCAACCTCTTCATGCAAACGCTTTTGAATCACCAGCGGTGTCGCAGCAGGAACCAACATCCCTACCCAAAAAATATATTCCGAGCCCGCAACACCCGACTCAACGGTGGTGGGCACTTGCGGCAAGGCTGCCGCACGGCCTGGCGTACTCACGGCCAGTGCCTGCAACTTGCCATCCTTGATCAAGCCAAGCGCAGAAGACAATGGAGAAAAGAACCAATCGATCCGACCACCAATCACTTCGTTAATCGCCTCAGGCGTTCCCTTGAATGGAACATGGACGGCATCAAGCCCAGCTTGCAATTTAAATTTCTCGGCATTCAAATGGGTGGCACTCCCCTGCCCCGCCGAGCCGTAGTTCAAATCGCCAGGCTTGGCTTTGGCCGCGGCCAGCACGTCGGCCACTGTCTTCCAGCCACGCTGCGGCGGCACCACCATCACATTCGGCAGGGCCGCCAAGGGCGTAATACCGGTGAGGTCTTTGAGTGTGTCATAACTTAAATTGGGATAGATCGCCGGGTTAAGCGCATGCCCCGAAGAGTGAATCAGTAAGGTGTAGCCATAGTCCTCACTCCGGGCGACCTGGGCCGCGCCAATCGTGCCCCCTGCGCCAGGCTTGTTCTCAACGAAGACCGATTGACCCAAGCTCCTACTCATGGCCTCGCCCACCGTGCGAGCGATGATATCGGTGCCACTGCCTGGTGTGAACGGCACAACTAAACGGATCGGCTTCACTGGCCACTGGCCCGTGCCTTGCGCCTGAACGCTGACGCTAAAACAAACAAGTATTCCAAAAACAGAGGAGAGAAATAGCTTCATGGCATTCCAAGTTCAAATAGTGATCGGCGTCAACCCACGCGCCACGGGCTCATTGCAAAGCGACACGAATCTTTTCGCCCGAGGCACGCAAACGAGCAAGCTTCGGACTGAGATCAACGCCCAGCAATTGTCCGTCGCGCTTTTTCCATTGACCCGCAATCATCACACTATCGATATTGGCGAGGCTAGTTTGCATCACCACGCTATTGATCGGGTCATGGATAGGCTGCATGTTCAGGCTATCGGTACGAATAAGCACGAGATCGGCCTGTTTGCCCGGTGCCAAGCTACCCAGACGATTCAAACACTTCAACATACGAGCGCCTTCGATCGTGACCCAGGCTAGGGCGTCGCGGGTCGGAATCGTGGAAGTGGGAGGAATGCTACCGTGCTGCTCACGGTAGCTTGCATTGTCGAGGCTACGCTGTATCCCCAAGGCGATACGAGCCTGACTAAACATGTCGCCACTCATCACAGATTCGAGGTCGACCCCGAGCGAGGGCGCCCGGCCCAAGTGCCGCAAGCGCCCAGTCAAGGGGTGGCCATGGCCCTGCGACATTTCGCTTTCCGCAGCCGCGCTAAAGCTCAACTCCAACTCGCAGAAACGCTTGAGCTGGGCATCATTAAGTGCATGGCCATGAACAATATTCACATGGTCGCCCAAGAGTTGTTTGCTCTCCAGAACAGAC
>JAYVKZ010000288.1:0-3612 GCA_043767985.1 Betaproteobacteria bacterium | reverse complement strand
CAACGTCGTGCTGATCAACCCCATCGCGATGGAGCAGGGCTTGCGCTTTGCGATTCGTGAAGGTGGTCGCACTGTTGGTGCCGGTGTTGTAGCCAAGATCTCCGAGTAAGAGAAAGTTAAGAGAAAGACGCATCATGTCCAACCAAAAAATCCGTATTCGCCTTAAAGCTTTTGATTACAAGTTGATCGATCAATCTGCTGCCGAGATTGTTGATACTGCCAAGCGCACCGGCGCTGTGGTTCGTGGCCCTGTGCCGCTACCTACACGTATTGAGCGTTTTGACATTCTGCGTTCACCACACGTCAACAAAACCTCTCGTGATCAGTTTGAGATCCGTACTCACCAGCGCCTGATGGATATTGTCGACCCTACTGACAAAACCATTGATGCGTTGACCAAGCTTGACTTGGCAGCGGGCGTTGATGTCAAGATTTCGGTGCAGCAAGGCGCTTAAATCGGTTTTGACATGAACGATCTTTGATCGTTAACTGCCACTAGTTACGGAAAAAGCCTCGGTCGCAAGACCGAGGCTTTTCCAATTTCAGGAATTCACTTCCGTTTTCCGGCAACAAAGATGGAGACGCCATAATGGGACACTGGATAACTCGGCCAATCGGCTGACTCGCAGGACCAAAGAGAGCATGACTCCGTCATCACGCTAGCGGAAGATGCCGCAAAGGCGCCCGTGATTGTGTGCACCGCCCTGGACGACCCTGGTTTGATCGAAAGGTTGAAGAGTACTCGAATACACTCTATCGTCAATAAAACAGCTGGGGCCCAAGAGCACCTGGCCCATTTACAAGCCGCTGTAAGTGTCGAACGGACTCAGACCAATCAAGCAAAACAAAGCTTTAGTGCCGCCTCCTAATCTTCTCAGCTACACGAGGGGAGTGCCATGTTGACTAAGCGCCAACGTGAAATACTGAAGTCGCTGCATAGTGGCAAGCCGAGCAAGGTGCTTGCGACCGAACTCAACGTCAGCCTAGCCACAATCAAAAGCCATCGCAGCTCGCTCTACGCCTTTATGGGCGTCAAAAGTCGCGCCGAAGCCATTGTGAAGCCGCAAGACTGGCTCTTGTAAAAGCTCAAAAGCCGAACCCGTAAAACGGCAAGTATGAAGGTCAACCGAGAACAGAACTTGCTTCTGGACCCGATGGTCAGGGCAGAGGTGGTCGCCACTATTTACAAGCTTATTCCAGCGAACCCTATGGTTTCCATCTTTGTGAGCATGCTTCTGCTGTGGCAAATTGCGAGTTGGCCCAAACACTGGCTGCTGATCTCTGTGTTGGCGCTCTGGGTCGCGATCAACCTCGCCTACCGCAACATTGCCTACACCCTTCAATTGGCCGTGAAGCAACGTTTTGATATTGCCCGCCAACATCAAGAGCTGGCCCTACTGACTTCAAGGCTTGAAGTCGAACGCGAACGCGCTGATGCGGCCAATGCCGCCAAGTCGAACTTCTTCACTGCGGCAAGCCATGATGCGCGTCAACCATTGCAAGTCATCAGCCTGCTCTTTCAAGCGGTTCGAAAGTCTGCTCGTGCCAACGAGGAGGATCAGCAAATTCTCGATAAAATTGAAATCAACCTCAACACCATCCTCACGCTTTTTGATCGCGTCTTGGACATTTCACGAGTCGATTCAGGGCATGTCACGCCACGGCCACAGGCGCTAAGCGGAACCGAGGTCACCATGTTCCCCCCAACGGTAGATCACGACTGACTAACGGTTGCCCATTACCCACGGTTTCGTTAGAAAATTCACGCCTCCAACGACGCTCATCTGGCCAATACGACTTTTCGTCGGTACCGCAAAGATAGGCGCATCAGCACCAGCCAATCCTACGAGTCTAGTGCCTTCACAGAGGGCGCTTGGCAGCTTGACGATGTTTGTCTGAAGCGGTGCGCTGCATGAAAAAATATCTTCTGTGTCTTTTGTGGATTCAATTTCTGGCCGCTTGTAGTGGGTCGGGGAGCGGCGATTCCAATGACAAGCCAAAGCTAGATACGGCTTCAAAAATTGGCACCAATCCCGCGCAGATCATGCCCGGCAATATTGTGGCCACCGTACCCGCGAAGTCGTTAAACGGCCCGAGCCAAGTCGGTTCTGGCGCCGGACAAGTAACCCTTACCGGAGAAACTGCGCCACCTTCAAGTGGAACCGTTGCAGTGACGGGTCCTACGACCACAGCGCTCGAGAACGCGCCGCCAGAACAAGCGATCACTGAAAAGGGTGCCTTCCGGCTTTTGCAGCAGGCCAGTTTTGGGCCGACGGAGGCTGGTATTCAAGAGGCCAAAGCAAGAGGGCCACGCCGCTGGTTAGCAGAACAGTTCGCCATGCCGGTCTCGACCTTCGGATATCGCGACCGAGATGCGATTCACAAGTGGCCTGACAAGAATACTGGTTTTTGCGACCAATTCACTAGCGGCACCCCGGAGCGCGACCAGTGCTGGCGCGATTGGTACTCGAGCGACCTCATCAAGCTAGATTTCTTTAAACAGGCCTCATTGGGTACCGATCAGCTGCGTCAACGTGTCGGCTTCGCGCTTTCACAAATCCTCGTTGTCTCCGAGATTGAGGTGAGCGGCACCTACGGTCTGTCGGACTACTTTCAAATGCTGCGAGACCGTGCCTTTGGCAGCTATCGTGATGTCCTGCTCTCAGTGGCCATGCATCCGGTGATGGGTGAGTACCTGAACATGGTCAATAATGACGCAAGCGATCCCAACGAAAACTTCGCACGTGAATTGCTGCAACTTTTCTCTATTGGCACCTGCGAGCTCAATGCGGACGGCACCTTAAAAGGGGGCAAGTGCCAAGCCACCTATGACAATGCCATGGTGCGGGAGTACGCGTTTTCGCTCACCGGTTGGACCTACCCTGTGGGCGGGGTGAACCCCTGGTGCACGAGTAATTGCGGGTGGAAGAATCCCACTTACCTTAAAGGAAAGATGGTCGGCGTGGCGACTCAGCACGATACGCGGACTCATAAGCTACTAGCCGGAACGAGCGTACCGGTGAATAGCAATCCGGCTCAAGCTTTGAATACGGTCGTTGACTCGCTCATGAATCACCCGAATATTGCTCCCTTTATCTCAAAACGATTGATTCAAGCCTTGGTCAGTAGTAACCCAAGCCCAGCCTACATTAGGCGCGTGGCTACAGCCTTTAACGCTGGAAAATACGAGACCTTTGGTACGGCGACGAGGGGCGATTTAACTGCGACTGTCGCTGCGATCTTACTCGACCCCGAAGCTCGCGATGACAGTTTGACCGCCAGCGCAACGGGCGGCATGTTGCGTGACCCGGTGATCATGATGGTGAGCGCCGTACGTGCGCTCAATGGATACACGGATGGTGAACGCATGGGCAAATATGGATGGGGATCGAGCCTGTCTCAACCTGTGTTCAATAGCCCTTCAGTCTTTAACTTTTACGCGCCTGACTACCCGCTGCCGGGTGTGGCAGGGATGGTCGGCCCACAATTCCAGTTAGCCAATGCCAACACCAGTTTGGGTTGGTTTAACTTTGCCAACGACTTGATTTACTGGTGGTATAACAAAGGTGCGGGCCTGCTGGCCAAGAGCGATCTACTGGGCAGCACCGGCAC
>JAYVKZ010000287.1:0-7906 GCA_043767985.1 Betaproteobacteria bacterium | reverse complement strand
GATTCATCAAATTGCGGCCCTTGAAAGGTGACCTCGGTGGTGCGCGCCTGTCATGATCGCTAGCGAAGTTGCTGCATTTGCGGTTCACAGGGTGCCTTCTGGCACAGTTTATTGGCAAGCTCCTTGATTCGGGCGCAGCCCTATCCACGTCACTCGGCCTGACCCTGGCTGGCAAGTCACTTTATTCTAGGCGATCGGGTCTGATTTTTGGGTCAGATGTCTTGCAGTGGCATCTGCCCACGGGCAGGCGAGCGTGGCGGGGGCCTGGCATATTTGATTTTAGGAGGCTCCAATTTGATGGATGTATATCGCCGACTTCACAAATGAGTAGCAGAAAAGGCCTTTTAAATTAGCTATCCCCAATCTCGAGGCTTTAATTGGAACCTATGTTGAAATGTTCGGTCTTGATATAACCAGACATAAGGCCCTCGAATCCTATTTGGTAACCCTAAAGGCTTGGTTAGCTGCTGGCAAGCCAGACCCCGACGACCTCAGTCCGCTTCCTCGTTCCTGAAATCCGAAGTAGGGCCGTTAGGAAATTCTAAATACTTAGAAATCGCAATCCTCAATCGCAAGAGACTTAGGACACTTCTAAATGGAAGCAGCACTAGCAATGCAATCGACTACTTTGCACGAAAAATATTAGTCTTGGACTTTTCAAACCGGTAGATGATTTTTCCTCGTTGCAAGAACACATCGACCGTGCTTGACGTGCTCGCAGGTTCAAGTAAGACCGTCATAGGTTCGTTTGTCGCAAGCGCGGACAGTTTGGTGAAGGCAGCTAACACCTCATCCTCATCCAACACGATCTCTGCGTTAAGAGTGACACCCGCGCCCGTGCGCCAATACAAGCTGAAGCCTTTGGGTGACGCACGAGTCGCTGATGGTGGGTCAACATCCTTGCGAGAGCCGCTAAGATCCATCCATTCCACCTCACCGTTGAGTCCCATTATCCACAAATCTCTTCCGTTTGCAGAGGCGCCGATACGAGGAGACCAAGCGACGCGTTTTGAAAATTGTGCCCAACGCCCTAATGGTACAGGCTTCGATTTGACACGCTTGAGCATCTCCGGCGACATCGCCTCGTTCAATTGGTCCGCAATGTGTTGGGTGCGGGTGATGGTCGGATGGTCCAACACAACAGTCCACGGCAAGTTAACAGCTTTGGCCCGAAAAGTGACTAGCTCTTTCACGATGCGACGTGCGCCCACCCATACGGAAATGTCACCCCCAGGGGCCATGCCAACGATAATTCGATCATAGGCCCATCGTTCGCTACCGTCCGGTGATGCAGTACCGCTGCGAAACATCTCGCTTAGCTTATCCAGCGGAAGATCAAACTTGCCACCGTAGAATTGGTCTTCGGTATAAGAAAACCACGACAACTCCAGTTGCGTTGGCAATGGTTTCAACTTGTCGCCCACCACATGCAGTGAGCCTTGCGCTCCCCAACCATTGTAGATAAGCCGATCATCCGCAATGTAAACCGAGCGCCCATCGGCGAAGATAAAATTGCCTTTGACAATGGACATGGGATAACCCAAAGGCGCACATTCAGTGGGAAACCATTGATAGGTATTTGACATGGTTGCAGTCCTGGATGAAGCCGCGAGCACTGGAGAGATAAGGCCAAAGGTGAGGCAAAAGCCGATGGCAGCAAGGAGTCTAACCATTTTGGATAATCCTTTCGCGCGTGCCAGTAATTGGGTCGCCATTAGACCACTGGGGCGCATTGGCAATGTCCCCGTAAGTTGCCGAAAAATGCAAATAGCTGTGTCTTAGGCTAAAGAGCATCGGGGTGACCTTATGGAACCAATCACTTGACTTAGAAGTGCCACCGCCCGCGACATAAGATTCGAGGAAAGCATTGACCTTACTCAAATCGGGAGGAATCCAATACTTCTTCTGTAAGTCGGGACCAAAGACTAGCCCGAGCTCAGTTGCAAATTTGGCCATCATCTGAAGCGGTATTCTTGAATAGGTGTTTCGAATCATGGGACGATTCGCGTCGATCTCATTCCATGTTGTCGTCTCAGCCAACTCGTCGGTGTGATACCAGCCCTGCGCGACCGCCCATTGTCGTTCGCGAGCGATAGCAGCCTTTTGCTCTTTACTGTTCCATCCGACGCTATCTATATCTAACAATTGAACGCTGTCACCTTCCATATCCACATAGCCGCCACCGATATCGGAATGCACTCCAGGCAGGAAAAATTGTTTCCCTTTTGCGCCGGCACTATTGATATTAGTCAATCTGAAATTAACCCGGTGTTCCTCTGCTGCGGCCAATTGCACCACCTTATCGACAGCAACAATCGCATCCAAATTAAGTTCACTAGTGTCGTTGGAGTGTTTGGCCCCGTAGGAAGCGACCGTGTCAAACAGTCCGGTAAAGCGAAACTTGACGCTTCCCACTGTATAACCCGACGCTTCCAAGCGTGTCTTGAGCGCCGTTTTTCCTTTAAGGGCCTTGTTAACGAAATGTCTCGCCCCGGCAGCGCCACGACTAAACCCAAAACTGTCTAAATGTATATAAGTGATTGGTACATCACTTGCAACCAACAACTGAATTGAGTCTATGGCCGCCTGGAGGCCACGATCCACCTTAGCGACAATTCCGGTATCCCCCGTGCCAGTGCTTGCGCCCGCGGCGAGACTATCGGTATTACCGTCATCAGTCCCAATACCTTCAACATAAATTTTCTGGGAGAAATCATAGCCGGGAATTGCAGGCTTAAGTGCCCATTCGAGTTTGGCGACATTCGAATAATCATTCAAAAAACTGGTGGACTCAAGTTGACTTGCGGTCGCCTTCTTGGTAACACGAAGCCCGGTATTGGTTCGATTATTAAGAGTGCCATCAAAAAAGAGACTGACCCGTACGGTGACCGGCGGCTTTCCAGGGATAAGCTTTGGATCGGTCCCGGCAATACATTTTTGACTAACAGGCATGGGCGCACCAGCGGATAGAAGACTTAAAGCTTAAGTGCATCAAGGTCAGTGTTCAGATTTATGAGAATCGGCTGATCCTTGCTTGAGAACGTTTCAAGAAATTCACTCAGCCGACTTTCTTCAGTCCGCCCGGGGCGGGTTAAAAGCATCTTTTGCCATTCAGAAAACGGGGCCGGCATTCGCCCTAAAACACGTTGCTCAAGTAAAATATCGATACTTGCCACAGACGTCAAGTTGCAATGAGCCGCGAAAGCTAAGGTGGTTGCGCAAAAATGATCGATCTCAGCCTGAGTCTGAGTAGCGCTCCAAGTCGCATGTTTTTGCCGCAAGAAGGCTTCGCACAACTGCGGCAACGAGGCTTTTAGTTGCGCTTCAAGCGCCGCCATTTGTATTTCGTCAAATTGGATCATGCTGGATAAACCGGATAGCTCAACGAGGAAGACGCTTCGATATTACACCGCGATTCGCCGCCCCCCAAGTAACTTTCTCAGAAGGTAACTTTCTCAGACTAGGGCATTTTTTCGGGAATGAAATGATCGCGGATTGGTGACCTGGCAGCGAATACAAAGAATGAGCCGACGGAGTGGCCATGATCACCAACTCTAGCCCCAAACGGCATGTCAGAGATAAATAGAATTGTCCGGTTTTAGAATAAGTAATCTGTCCGCTTTTGTTAATCGATTATAAGGCTGAGGGGCGCTTGCGCCCCTCAGCCTTCTTGGGTTGTTTGTTAAATTGTTTAGGCTGCCTTTTGTTGCCCCTGATTGAGTGGGGTGAATAATTTGCCTTCGCTTGTGTAGCTGGCAAGTTTGCGTGGACCATGAAAGATGGCAAAGGTCCCGTCGACATAGCGATGCACTTTAACCTTGGCTCGAACGTAGTGATATCGATGTTGGTCGGCTGGTATTTGTAAGCTCATCGTGTCTATGCTGACGGTGTTGTCGTTGTCCACGGTGCGCTCAATCTGATGGCAAAGGATATCCGCTAGGCTGCCACTGATGAACCCAACGTAGGCGCTTCCATGCAGTGTGCTGGCCACGCTGAACTCACGGTTGTGCTCGGGACGGTAAACCTCTTCCAGATATCGATTGGCGCTCTCCATGTCCGTGATCCCTGCACGAGCCAATTCTTGAGGTAGCCGACCCTGATGGGTTTGAAATGCTCTCTCGCTTCGGCCTAAATAGGCCACTTTAAATCTCATCTTCCGGTTCTCCTGCATCAAGCAGGTCCGGCTTGTGGGGTCGATTCTCATCGCTCCTCCACAAACCGGACACATTACTTGTTACAAACCGGACAACTCATTTGTTACTGACACAAGTGCTTATCCGCTTGTCGTGGTAGCGTTTGAGTGCCATACTCGTCACTGGCCATTCGCCTCGGAGTTTATGATGACGCTCAAATCTCCTCGCTTTCAATCAAATAGTCGCTTACAAGGTGCCGCAGAGAACAAGCCGCCCATAAATGCAGGTGAGAAGGGCGAGGCGGTTCGCTTGGTACAGCAAGCCTTGATCGATCTCGGCTTTCCGATGCCGCTGTCTACCCGCCGATTTGGATCTCCAGATGGTTCGTACGGTCAGGAAACGATTACCCAGGCGAAGGCGTTTCAGACCAAATTCCGACTTTCACCCGATGGCTCCGTTGGTCGCCAGACCATGAGCAAGCTGGACGAATTGCTGCCAACGTCGGGCGCTCCGCTACCCCCTCTCCCGGCATCCGGTTTTACCCATCAGTTGCGCTTGCACCTTCGCTCCATTGACCTTCCTCAAGTGAATGAGTTCACCCAACTCAAGGTCATGCAAGATGTGTTTGCGCAGTTTGCAATCCAGGTCGTCATGGCGTCGGGGCAGAGCGTCAAACTGAGCGCAGACGAGACGTTCACCCTGAAAGTTGTGGAGGGTGACTGCAAGTGGGATCAGGTCAGCGATGAACAACGTTTGTTGCAGAACTCTGGCAGTCAACAGGGGGTGGGCGTCAACGATATTACGGCCTACTTTGCCACCGTCATACGCGAGAAGTCGGGGAATACGCTCCAGGGTTGCGCCGGGCATGCGCCCAATCGGCCCGCGGTCATGATCGCCTCTACCGCAGTAGACAAAACCACCTTAGCTCACGAAGTGTGCCATGTGCTTCTGGGCTCGACCTTTACCCCAGTGCACGTGGGCGATTCGAATAACCTGATGTGTTCGGCGCCGATCTGTACCGGTAATCCTGCAAAGCTGACGGATGTTCAACTCAAGCAGATTCGCGCTAGCCGTTTTCTTGTAAAACTTTAGGCAATCGTCAGAGGCTGGGGTGTCCTCACCCCGGCCGAGCTGTGGTCAAACCACCCCACTTATTCAGTAGAAATCGAAGCTCCAAAATAGTTACTTGAGGGAATCACATAAGCGGATAGACCCAGCCCCCGGCGTTCACGACCAACAATGCGGTCAGGTCGCGCTACCGGTACCTATTCGGAACCATAAATCCAAAACTGACGAGAAGCGAGTAAGGGGAAACCAATGGGTAAGCTAACATTCAATTCACACTCTTTAAGGAAATTTCGCCATGATTCATGTCCTCGCCGTCATCACTGACATTGTCAAGTTGAACCAGATGTGATCGAATGATGGCATGGATCTTTCCCGGCACTATCATCGCCATCGTTACCCGATTGAGGTTGTCTGCGGTTGTGTTTGGCTATAATCTCGGTACAGCTTAAGCTATCGCGACGTTGAAGACATGATGCTCGAGCGAGGCGTCACAGTGAGCTACGAGACGATTCGGGCATGGTGCCAGAAGTTCGGTGCCGAGTGTTCAATGCAATTGAAAAAGTGCCGAGGCCCGATTGGCGATACTTGGCACTTGGACGAGGTTTACTTGAAGATCGATGGCCGCAATCAGTATTTGTGGAGAGCAGTTGATCAAGAGGGTGAAGTGATCGACATACTCGTTCAAAGTCACCGTGATTCGGAAGCGGCCGAAAAATTCTTCAGAAAGATTCTAGGCGGGGAAGGCCCCACGCCGCGTCGAGTGATCACAGACCGGCTCGGCAGCTATTGTGTCGCAATGAGAAAGCTGATGCCTGGCGTCGAGCACATCAACCGACCAGGCAAAGAGAACGTCGGCGAAACCGATTCAGGTTGGCTGGATCAGCGCAACGATTCCTTTCCAGTTTTTCAGCCATCAACAATCACTTCCCAAATTGTCGACATATACTCGGCGCATCGAATTATCGGTTGGTGATGACGAAGCGCTGTGCCGATTGGAGCCAAATGTGCGGGAGCGTGGCATGAGGATTGTCGCCGATCACGAATGCGCGCGTCTTGGCAAAGTTAACTTGACGAGGCCTGTCGAAGAACTGAACCGCATCCGCGATGTTCTGAAACAGAACAATATTGATTCGGCCTTAGTCAAGGTGCGCGAATCACAGAAACATTGGGAGTCAAGATGCACCTACTCAAGCACTTCGGAAAACTGGCCGCCATAGTTGTTATGAGCGCGACCGTGTTCGCAAGCGTGGGTGCGCAAGCCCAGATAACGCCCGGCAAGGATTATCAATCCATCACGCCGCCGCACCCCACCCCGCCCGGCAAGAATATCGAGGTGCTCGAATTCTTCTGGTATGGCTGCCCACATTGCAAGCACCTGCAGCCGGCGTTGCAAGAGTGGCTCAAACGCAAACCCGCTGATGTGGCCTTCCGCAGCCAACCGGTGGCATTTGATGATGCGTGGATTCAGCTCGCGCGTACCTACTACGCCATTGACGCCCTTGGTGAAAACGACAAACTGCATCTTGCGGTTTTTGAAGCCATTCACAAAACCAAAAAACTGGACCCGCGCGGCTTGTCGAAAGACCCCAAACAATTGCTCGAATGGGTCACCACGCAAAAAGTCGATTAGAAGAAATTCACTGACGCCTACAATTCGACTTCCGTGGTCAGCAAAACACAGCGCACCGTGGATGTTACCTCGGCCTACGGTATCAGCAGCACGCCTATGCTGGCGGTGGATGGGCGCTTCCTGATCGGCCCCTCCATGGTGATGCGGCCTGACAACAGCGTCGACTATGTGCGCCTTTTCAGCAACCTCGATCAACTTATCGCCACGGCGCGTGCTGCGCGCAAAGGCAAGTAACCCGAAAGAACAGCATGGCGATCTCCAGGCGTACTATGCTATTTTTGGCGGCGAGCGGGATGCTCGGTGCGAGTCGCCTGGCGTCGGCACAATCGATTGAGGGCGCCTTCGACGAAAGTTACCGCACCATTACGCCGCAAGCACTGGCCAGTGGCGACAACATCGTGGTCATCGATTTTTTTGATACAGCTGACCGTATTGCTACCAATTGATGCCCATGATTGAGGCGCAGGATAAAACCAGCCCTGCCGATGTAACGCTGCGCCGCATTCCGGCGGTTTTGCGCATAGGACGTCGCCACATGCTGTTTCACCAAGCGGTACAGCGTCGTCTGTTCGGGGCGAAGAAGTTCGTAATGGGTATGGGAAACACCCGCATCTGATATCGGCTGTCGTCCAAGCGCTTGCACGCTGCGCTCCAGATCTTCGATCTTTGAAGCGTCCTGCGTGGCGCATGTCCGCGCAATTAGCTTGGTGGCTTAATCCCTTGCGCTAGGTCCTTCGAGCGCCACGCGGTGGGTGACCATGTTAAAAATATTTATAGAAAGCTGAATATCTCCTAACGTGCTCACGCGGCGATTCATGCGAGCAATATGGGGTTAATCGCAAAGCGGTGAGCTTAGGATTGCTCCCACTCAATGGTGGCAGAGCTCAAGGTCATCGCTGCGATTCTAGAAGTGAGCTCGGACACAAAGGGTCCTGAGGGCCGTTTGTGCCTAGCTCACGCCAGGGCCTCTGTGCCCTGGCAGAGCATCGAGAAGATTCTCAATCACTTGGGCCTGGAGGCAAGAGCACCACCGCGCGCACCCGCCCGTGGGCAAATGCCGCTTTAAGACTTCTGA
>JAYVKZ010000286.1:0-1925 GCA_043767985.1 Betaproteobacteria bacterium | reverse complement strand
CTTCGGATCCAGGCTCGCCAATTGAACCAAGCGCTGAGTGAGTTGCGAGAGTCGATCCAGCATGGCCTCATCACCCTGGCTGAGCACTTCGCTAGCGGTTTGCGCTCCCTCTATCAAAGAGCGTGCATTGGCTAAGCGCTTTTGCTCCTCGGACAGAGCCTCCCATTCACCACTTTGGGGTTTAAGTTCTTGCAACTCGGTGAGTTGCCAAACAAGAGCTTCGCGTTGCAAGGCAATTTCTTTTTCACCTTTCTCGGCCTCTTGCAACGCCAGTTGCAGGCGATGAAGCTCCTTGAAGGCGCTACGTACTGTGGCCAGCTCACCTTGAGCACTGTCCGTACCGGCATAGCGATCTAGGAGAATTCTTTGGCCGCCAGATTTAAGTAAAGCCTGAGAGGCATGCTGACCATGAATTTCCAGTAATTGTTCGCCCAGCTCTTTGAGGGAGCTCATGGTGACCTGAGTGCCGTTGACAAAGGCGCGAGACTTTCCCTCGAGGTCGATTAGGCGACGCACGAGGGTGATCCCAGGGTCGCCCTGGAGCGCGCGCTCTTGCAGCCATGTTTCAACAGCGCCATCGATTGAAAACTCTGCACTGACCTCCGCACGGGCGCACCCGTCTCTCACGAAGGCCGGGTCGGCACGCTCTCCCAGCGCAAGCGAAAGCGCATCGAGGAGGATTGATTTGCCCGCACCGGTTTCGCCAGTGAGCGCACTAAAGCCGGTCCCGAACTCAAGTTCAAGCTGATCAACAATGACAAAATCTTTAAGCGTCAGGCGCAACAACATAGTCGAAAAATCATGGGTAAGTTCGGAAGAGCGTTTAAAGCAAAGCCTTGGGCTTCTTGAGTTTTAGCTGCGGCATTTCATGCCAGTTCAACTTGGTACGCAAGGTATTGAAATAGCTATAGCCCTTCGGATGCAAAAACCTAGCAGTGTAGGGCGATTTACGTACCTCAATCACATCTCCGGCTTTGAGCTCACCAAACATTTGCATATCGCAGGCCACACGCGGCAGGCGACTCTCGGTAATGGCAATGTGAATATTGGCTGTATCCGGCAAGCAAATCGGTCGGTTCGACAAAGACTGCGGCGCGACGGGCACCAAGACCAAACCGCCCACCCCAGGATGCAAGATCGGTCCGTGCGCCGACAAGGCGTAGGCCGTGGACCCCGTAGGCGTGGAAATAATGAGGCCATCGGCTCGCTGGCTATACATAAACTGCCGGTTCACATGCACCTCTAGCTCGATCATGCCAGAGCGCGAGGAGCGGCTAATCACCACATCATTGAGGGCAATATCCTCCCAAATAAGTTGCTCTCCCCGGTAAGCCTGAGCGAGCAACATGACCCGATGCTCTTCGGTGTACTCGCCGTCCAAAATCGCACCCAGCGCCTTACGCCACCCATCTAGGGCGATATCGGTAATGAAGCCCAGGCGGCCATGGTTAATGCCCACCATCGGGATATCGTATTCTGCAATCTGGCGCGCAAAGCCGAGCATGGTGCCGTCGCCACCGATCACAATCGCTAGGTCGGCCTGTTTGCCGAGTTGCTTCAAAGTGGGCTGGGCGATGCCTTTAAGGTCGATTTCCCCCGCCCCGGCACGTGCGGTGGAGCGCTCCACCATGACTTCCAAGCCACGTTTCCTAAAAAACAGGATGATTTCAGCCAGGGTTTTTGCCAAACCTTCGGTTTGCCTACGACCGATGAGGGCAACCCGATGAAAGGCTTGAACCCGGCTCGCTGCCGGTTCGCCGCGTCGCCGCGAGGGCTTAAGCTTGCCAAGTTCGCTCTTTTGTGTGGGTTTTGCTGTCTCATTGACCATGATTGTGATTAAACCATACTGATTCAGGCGAAAGGGGCTGCCACCTTGTGGCACAATAAATTCGTTATGGACCGCCGCTCACAGTTGTTGCTTAAAA
>JAYVKZ010000285.1:0-11763 GCA_043767985.1 Betaproteobacteria bacterium | reverse complement strand
GGACCTGACAACGGTGATTCCAAATCTGCCAAACTATACAGTCAAGAACCTGAATATTCTCTAGGTTCCCCGTATTTTGTTGGGAGTGCAGTGTTGGATAAGTCTATGCGTTTAATTGACCACGCAAGCGGTGGTGATGCTTCTGTTTTGAAACTTTCTCAAGGGCCCATTCCGCTGCCCAAGCCAAACGAGGTGTTGATCAAGGCCGCCTACGTGGGCATTAACCGCCCCGATGTTTTGCAGCGTAGCGGTAAGTACCCACCCCCGCCGGGCGCCTCGCCCACTATCGGTCTCGAGGTGTCAGGCGAAGTGGTGGCGATGGGTTCAGAGGCGGCAGCCTATGCCCAAGCAGGTGTTGCCCTGGGTGCGCAAGTTTGTGCGCTCACTAATGGTGGCTCTTATGCCGAGTATGTCTGCACACCGATTGGTCAGGTATTGCCCGTCCCTGCGGGTTTGAGCATGCTGCAAGCGGCCGCACTCCCCGAGAATTACTTTACGGTGTGGACCAATGTGATCGAACGCGGTCGCTTGGAAGCAGGCGAAACCATGCTCATTCATGGTGGCTCCTCTGGCATCGGCATCACCGCGATCCAAATGGCCAAGGCATGGGGCGCCAAGGTGATTGTCACCGTCGGTAGTGCGGAAAAGGCCGAGGCCTGTCTGAAGCTCGGTGCGGATCATGCCATCAATTATCGCGAGAAGGATTTCGTCACCGAGGTTGCCGAACTGACCAATAAAGTTGGGCCGCAACTCATCCTCGACATGGTCGGCGGGGACTACGTTGCGCGCAACCTCAAAACGGTCGCATTGGAAGGTCGAATCGTCCAGATCGCCTTCTTGCAGCCCTCGAAGATGGAGCTCGACCTGATGCCGGTCATGCTCAAACGCCTCACTTTTACGGGCTCGACACTACGACCCAGGACGGATGCCGAAAAAGCGCGGATCGCCGCCGCCTTGCGCACCCATATTTGGCCAAGACTGGAGCGCCAGCAAATGCTTCCCGTCATTTACAAAGTGTTTGACCTGGCTGATGCGGCGCAAGGGCATGCCTTGATGGAGAGCTCGAGCCACATTGGCAAGATCATGCTGAAGGTGTAGGGCCAAGCGCGGCTCGATTAGGGATTGCACTTAAAATTGATCCTGCTCAATGCGGCACGGCCTGCTTGGTTTAGAATGCGGGCATCAAGGGGAGTAGCGATTCCCATCCGAAGACAGCTTCGTCAACACGATTCATCGTGCCAAAGTTGAAGAACTTTTGTTCCTTCAACGGCACGATTGATCCGGAGATGTTAACAATTTGAGCGATTCCGCTTGCTCGTTCAGTTTGTCCGCGAGACCTTGATTCCCTGTTGAGTCAATTCCTTTTTGGGACTCTACCCTTTTAGGCACCCCTTCTTCTCTGGAAAATCATGGAAATGTTTTTAACGCCGCAGTTTTGGTCTGCGCTTGGCGCAATCATGCTGCTGAATCTCGTTTTGTCGGGCGATAACGCCATCGTCATCGCCATGGCGGCTCGCAATCTGCCTGCCGTCCATCAGAAGAAGGCCATTCTATGGGGAACTTTAGGCGCCATCATCATGCGTATCATCATGACCTTGATCGTCGTTTGGCTGCTCAAGATACCGGGTCTGAAACTTTTGGGTGGCTTGGCGTTGATTTGGATCGCCGTCCAATTAGTGAACTCGGGTGACGATGAAGATGATCATGGCAAGGCTGGCTCAACGTTTTGGGACGCAATGAAAACCATCATCATTGCCGACGCCGTGATGGGCTTGGACAATGTGCTGGCCGTCGCTGCCGCCGCGAAGGGTGACCTGATGCTGATCTTCATTGGTCTTCTCTTAAGCATCCCGATTGTGGTTTTTGGAAGCACCATTGTGCTGAAAATCATGACTAAATTCCCGATTGTGATTTGGATCGGTGTGGCCTTGCTAGGATGGACCGCTGGCTTGATGATTTGGGATGAGAACGTGCTGACACCATTCCTCGCTCCCTTCAAAGCGATGGAGTATCCGTTTCTCATCGCGATCACGCTCCTGACTCTAGGCATCGCTTACCTGCTCTACAAGAAGGGCCAGAAGGCCGAACTGAGCGCGTAGATTTACGACCTTGGATTTATCTCGTTTCTTGTAGCCCCAAAGCCCCTCCATCGAGGGGCTTTTTCATTGGATCGACGACCATGCTTATTCGACACCACCGTGACATTACCGAGGCCGTGCTCGCGGAACTTCAAGGCGCCGAAAGCCCTCGCTTTCGAGAAATCATGGGTAGCGCCGTGCGCCACTTGCACGACTTTATCCGCGACACCCGTTTGAGCGAATTGGAATTTCAGCAAGCCTGTTCAATCATCGCGCGCTTAGGTCAGGCGACCAATGAATCACACAATGAAGTGGTGCTTGCGGCCGGTTCGCTTGGTGTGTCCGCCTTGGTGTGTTTGCTCAACAATGGGGAGCAGGGGCAGACAGACACCACCGCCAACTTGCTAGGGCCATTCTGGCGCCCTGACGCCCCGTTCACCGACAACGGCGGCAGTATCGTCCGCTCCGTGACACCGGGTGATCCGCTAATCGTGAAAGCGAGAGTGCTAGATCGCACGGGACAGGTGATCCCCGACGCGGACATTGACGTGTGGCACAGCTCAAACCTCGGTTATTACGAGAATCAAGACCCAGACCAAGCGGACATGAATTTGCGCGGCACTTTCCGAACCGATGCCCGTGGCATGATCTCATTTCGCAGTATTAAACCTATCGGCTATCCCATCCCTGTCAATGGGCCCGTTGGGGATTTACTGCGCCTTCAAGGGCGCCACAATATGCGGCCCGCGCATCTGCATTTTTTAATCCGCAAAGAGGGCTATAAAACACAGTTCTCTCAAGTGTATGTCAACGATGACCCCCACTTGGAGAGCGACGTGCAGTTTGCCGTCACTCAAAAGCTCATTGGAAACTTTGTCAGGCACGATGGTATCCACCGCCATCATCAGGATCTTCCAACACCCTGGTTTTCACTAGACTACGACTTTATTTTGGAAGCTGGTGTATCGAAAATGCCCAAGGCTCCAATCACGGGCAAAACGCTTGGTGAACGCCCACGGCTTGAGGTTCTCACTGCGCGCGCGCGAACAGCATGAGGCCTGGGCGGCATGTTGAAGCGCAATGCTGCCAACGACTAGGTTTGAACCAATTTTCGATGTCGTGAGATGTTCATGAGTAAGCCCATCCCCAGGCCCAAGGTCACCTGAGCCGTGCCGCCATAGGACATGAAGGGTAGAGGCACACCGACTACTGGCAGAATGCCCGAGACCATACCCATGTTGACGAAAGCATAGGTAAAGAAAATCAAGGTGATTGCACCGGCCAAGAGGCGCATGAAGATGTTACCCGCGGCACCTGAGATTGCTAGCCCGCGGGCCAGGATGCCGAGATACAGCACCAACAGCACACAGGCGCCCACCAGGCCAAACTCCTCACTAAATACAGCGAAGATGAAGTCGGTGGTGCGCTCTGGGATAAACTCTAAATGGGTTTGCGTACCTTGCATCCAGCCCTTGCCCCAAACACCGCCCGAGCCTACCGCGATGGTGGATTGAATGATGTGGAAGCCTTTGCCGAGCGGATCGGAGCTTGGGTCGATCAAGGTCATCACTCTTTGCTTTTGATAGTCCTTCATGACCATCCACAACAACGGCAGGGCGGCGACACCGCTAATGCCCAGACCGATGATGAGCTTCCAACTCAGGCCGGCCAAGAAGATCACAAAAAAGCCCGCCGCAAACACCAAAATTGCCGTGCCTAAATCGGGCTGACGGGCGATCAGTAGCACCGGGATCGCTAGCAAGACCGTGGCCAATAAAAAGTCGCTCCAGTTCAGTGCACCTTCGCGCTTTTGAAAGTACCAAGCGAGCATGAGCGGCATGGCAATCTTTAAAATTTCCGAGGGTTGAATCCGCCCGAAGCCGATGTTCAGCCAGCGCCGAGCGCCTTTAGCGGTGTCACCAAACAAGGCCACACCCACCAATAACAATACGCCCACGACATAGATGGGAACTGCCGAGCGACTCACCCAAGTGGGCGGCAGATTCGCGGCACCCCACATCACTACAAAGGCAATGAATAAGTTGCGCACATGGCCGTCGAAACGACCGGGGAAATCATACGCTGCAGAATACATGGTGATGCAGCTCAGCCCCACCACGCTCAAGAGGAGAACGCACAGGGTAGGATCAAAGACGGTGAGAAGGGGCCGTACCCTTTGCCATAGGGGTGTTTTATCCATTGTGCACTACGGCTCTAGGCAGTAGCCCATTGATAGCCCGATGATCATTGACGTGCGGCCTCGGCTGCACTGATCGGTTCAGGCTCCATGTTCTCCGGTACGTCGCGAAGCTCGGCATCTTCGAAGCCGCGCGGCAACACAATGGGGGCTTGATCTTTAGGCAATTTGCCGAGCAGAAAATAATCAAAAACCTTTCGCACAATCGGTGCTGCAGCCTGGGCTCCGAAACCACCATTCTCAACAATCACGGCGACGGCTAAGCGTGGGCTATCGACCGGTGCGAAAGACATGAAAAGCGAGTGATCGCGAAAGCGTTCTTCAATTTTCTTGGCGTCGTAGCGCTCGCCTTGCTTAATGCCAATGACTTGGGCCGTACCGGTTTTTCCGGCAGCGACGTACTCGGCACCCGTGAAGGCCACCCGACCGGTGCCAACCCGATTCACTTCCACCATGGCCGCTTTTACAATCTCCAGATAGTCTGGGCGGAAGTTAATCTTGTGAGTTTCCTTAGCCATTGGCGTCTGTTTGCGCGATACAGGGTCTTCAACATAGCGCACCAGATGCGGCTTCATGACCGTTCCTGCATTGGCCAAGATGCCGGTCGCATGAGCGAGTTGCAACATCGTGAAGCTGTTGTAGCCTTGACCGATACCGATTGACGGGGTTTCACCGGGCAACCATTTTTGCTTGTAGCGCTTCATCTTCCATGCGGTAGAAGGAAGAATACCGGTCACTTCATTGTCGAGATCGATACCGGTGATTTGCCCAAAACCGAGTGGCTTCATGTAGTCGTGAATCGCATCAACCCCCATGTCGTAGGCGGTCTTGTAGTAATAGGTATCGCTTGACACGATGATGGATTTTTTAAGATCCACCGTCCCGTGGCCACTTGGCCTTGAGTCGCGAAAGCGGTGCGACCCAAGCGCGAAATAGCCAGGATCGAAGATCGTGAACTCCGGTGTGCGAGCGCCCGTTTCCAATGCAGCCATCGCCATAAAAGGCTTGTAAGTGGAGCCCGGTGGATACGTGCCCCGCAAGGGGCGATTCAACATGGGCTTGTTCGGGTCCTCGTTGAGCGCGGCCCAAGTTTGGGTATCAATGCCATCTACAAATAGATTCGGATCGAAGGTAGGTTTCGAGACAAAAGCGATGATTTCACCGGTCTTGGGATCGATGGCTACCAAGGCACCTTTGCGTTCACCAAACCACTCTTCAACGAGTTTTTGCAGCTTGATATCAACGGCGAGGTGAAGGTTCGCGCCGGCCTTGGCCGGTGTTTTAGAGAGACTACGAACAATGCGGCCACCGGCCGAAACTTCAACCTCTTCGGAGCCCGCTTGGCCCAGCAATTGGGTTTGATAACTTAACTCCAGACCTACCTTTCCCATATGGGTGGAGCCAGCATAATTGGCCGAGTCATCCGACTCCTCCAATTTCTTTTTCTCCTCTGGGGAGATGCGGCCGATGTAGCCTAGGAGGTGTGCGCCAGTTTCACCCAGCGGATAATTGCGAAACTGGCGAGCCTTGATGTCCACGCCTTTAAAGCGGTAGCGTTGAGCCGCGAGCTTGGCGACTTCCTCATCGGTCAGGCGTACTTTCAAGGGAATGGTTTCGGTGCTTCTCGAGTCCTCCAACAAGCGCTTGAAGCGTCGGCGATCCTTCGGTGTGATCTCGACAATTTCAGCGAGTTGATCAATCACACGCTCAAGATTGTCGATTAATTTTGGCGCTAACTCGAGCGTAAAGGCCGAGATATTCTCAGCCAACAGCACACCGTTACGATCAAAGATTAGCCCACGTGTGGGCGGCACTGGCACTAATGAAATACGGTTGTCCTCGGCCAGAGCATGGAAGTCGCTGTAGCGATAGATCTGCAAGTAGGAAAAGCGTGCGACCAGCACACCAAAACATGTCAGAATAAAAAACATGGCGAGAGCCAGCCGAATCTTCAGCTGCTTAATTTCTTTGCCTGTATCTTTTACTTCTACCATGGCGCTTGCACCGCTAGATCGGACGCGTGACGTCGCGAGCGACGGCTCGGCGCTGCGGAGCAAGCAACATGCTCTCGGCGAGCGGCCAAAGCAAGATGCACACAAAACTCTCCAGGAAATACCACCATCCCGGCATTTTTGCGCCGACCGCAAGTCGCACGACGAGGGTACTGACTTGCGCCAACAGGAATAGGGGTAAGACATGCATCATTTGGCCAGCAGTTCCGAACCAAGGGACCCGGCGATGTAAGCTAGTGGCTCCATAAGAAAGAATGGTGTAGGCCAGAGCATGTTCGCCAAGTAAGGCGCCGTTATGAATGTCCATGAGCAGGCCAAAAATAAAGGCAATGCCTAAGCCCACCAAGCGCGGTTGATGCACATTCCAAAACACCAAGACCAAGGCGAGGAAGTCGGGAACCCCAATCCAACGCCCCCAAGGGAACATATTGAGAATGAAGGCCACCGCCAAGGTAAATGCAATAAAGGCGCGATTGGCCGGTAGGAGCAGATATTCGCGCGTAATCAAGGTTTCGCTCCTCTTTTGGGTTTGACGACCGGCTCCTCAGGAGCAGCGGGCAACGCTTGACGCTCCAAGAGAAGCACCAGCACTAACTTGGTTCTCTCTACCGCGGCGAGAGGCTCCACCAAGGCGTTCGAAAAACTACTCGAAGCATTACGCTCAAAGCGTTTCACCTTACCCACCGGCAATCCGGCGGGGTAAATGCGATCCAGTCCTGAGGTGACAATCAAATCACCTTCCTTGATATCGGAATTCGCCGCCAAAAACCGGAGTTCCATCACGCCCGCCCCTGGACCGCCATAGGCCACTGCGCGCTGACCACTGCGCTGTACCTCGACCGGTAACAAAGCACCAGGGTCGGTGACTAATTGCACTTCAGAGCTGTACTGGTTCACGCGTACCACCTGACCAATGACGCCTCGCGCGTCAATCACCGGCTGACCGGGATAGACATCATTCAGGAGGCCTCGATCAATCACCACTTTGCGGCTAAAGCTGTCGCGCGTCTCATAGAGCACTTCCGCGACGGTTGATTTGATGCGTACTTGGTCGCGCATCTCCAGAAGCTTTCTAAGCTGGGAGTTTTCGCTGGAAAGTTGCTCGTTTTGAAGAAGCGCACGTGCGTTACTGGCTTCGACTTCTCTTAGCTCAGCATTCTCCTTTCTGAGGAGCCCCACTTCGGAGGTGTATTGAGTGCCCAGGGAAAATACATCACGCGGCATGAGCAAGGCCCTTTGCACCGGGTACAACACCGTCCCTACACCCTGACGAAGGGTTTCAAGCACACGGTAGCGTGAATCAACAATCAATAAAACGATGGACAGAAACGCGAAGAAGATGAGTCGCGCATGGGCCGAGTGGCCTTGTCTAAAAAACGGGGGTGGGCTTTGTTCCACCGTGTTTCCACTACTCGCTGGTAAACAAACTACCCAACTTATCCATTCGCTCGAGCGCGATGCCACAACCACGCACCACGCAAGTTAATGGGTCTTCTGCGACCAACACGGGCAATCCGGTTTCCTCACCCAGCAGGCGGTCAAGGTCGGCCAATAAGGCGCCGCCGCCAGTTAACATAATGCCGCGCTCGGTGATGTCCGCACCGAGCTCAGGAGGGGTTTGCTCAAGCGCAATTTTTACAGCAGAGACGATCTGGTTGAGTGGATCAGTCAGAGCCTCGAGGATTTCGTTACTGGAAATGGTGAAGCTGCGCGGAATGCCCTCGGAGAGGTTACGACCCTTAACTTCCATTTCTTTAATTTCTGCACCCGGAAACGCAGAGCCGATTTTTTTCTTGATTTGCTCAGCGGTTTGCTCACCAATGAGCATGCCGTAATTGCGACGAATGTAGTTGACGATGGCTTCATCGAACTTGTCGCCACCGACCCGCACGGAGCCTTTATAGACCATGCCGCCGAGAGAAACCACACCCACTTCGGTGGTCCCACCGCCAATATCAACCACCATCGAACCTGAAGGCTCGGAGACCGGCAGGCCCGCACCAATGGCAGCTGCCATTGGCTCCTCAATTAAGAACACTTGAGACGCACCTGCGCCGAGCGCAGATTCGCGAATGGCACGCCGCTCCACCTGGGTGGAGCCACAGGGGACGCAAATAATGATGCGCGGGCTGGGCGAGAACAAACGGCTCTCATGCACCATTTTGATAAATTGTTTGAGCATTTGCTCAGTGACGGTAAAGTCGGCGATGACGCCGTCTTTCATCGGGCGAATCGCCTCGATATTGCCAGGGACTTTGCCCAGCATTTGCTTGGCTTCTTTGCCCACCGCAGCGATGGTTTTTTTGCCGTTGGGGCCGCCCTCAAGGCGAATAGCCACCACCGAGGGTTCGTCAAGCACGATCCCTTTGCCCCTGACATAAATCAAGGTATTTGCGGTGCCCAAATCGATCGCGAGATCGTTGGAAAAGTACTTGCGTATTAACCCGAACATAATAAAGGCAGTTCCCTAAGCATATCGTCGCCTGTCGGCCGCCGAAAAAACAGTGGTCAAACTGTTGATGCGGCAGGCGAATGATACCCTATATGCCGTTGACTTATTTGAAGTTTCTCTGTTTTATTAGAGTATTGTTTCATTACTTTTTGCGTCGCAATATGACGCGACTCTTTACCCGCCGGATTTTCATGTCACTCACCCCTGTCGATGTCGCCCGAATTGCCAAGTTAGCCAGGCTCGATTTGAGCCCCAACGAGGCCGAAACCACGCGTAGCCAGCTCAATGCCGTCTTTAGTATTTTCGAGCAGTTGCAGGCTGTGAACACGGAAGGGGTGGCTCCTATGACCCATCCGACCAGCTCTCGCCTTCGGCTGCGGGAGGATCGGGTAAGCGAATCCAATCAGCGCGAGGCCTACCAAAAGGTGGCGCCAGAGACAGCAGGCGGTTTGTATTTGGTGCCGAAGGTGATCGAATGAACTTAGATCTCAACACCGCAGGCCTGGCGGAACTGGGTGGCGCCTTACGGGCAAAAACGATCTCCAGTGTCGAACTCTCCAAGGCTTATTTGGCAAGAATTGCCGCCAGCGACCTTAACGCTTTTTTACATGTGGATGAGCAACTCACCTTGCGCGACGCGCATGCGGCTGATGCACAATTGGCTGCGCTTTTAAGCACAGGCAATGCCGTGGCCCTGGCCGCCCAACCTCTGCTTGGTGTGCCTTTGGCTCATAAAGATATTTTCGTCACCAGAGATTGGCGCTCGACCGCCGGCTCAAAGATGTTGGCGAATTACACCAGCCCCTTCAACGCGACGGTGGTCGACAAGCTGGCCGCTCAAGGCATGGTGTGCCTGGGCAAGGCCGCCTGCGACGAGTTCGCCATGGGCTCAGGGAACGAGAACCCGTGGTTTGGCGCGGTCAAGAACCCTTGGGACAAAACTAGAATACCGGGCGGCTCGTCTGGCGGTTCGGCGGCAGCGGTCGCGGGCGGGCTCACGCCCATTGCCACGGGTACGGATACAGGCGGCTCGGTGCGTCAGCCCGCCGCAATGTGCGGCATTACGGGCATCAAACCCACCTATGGCCGAGTCTCTCGCTTTGGAATGATCGCCTTTGCCTCTAGCCTCGATCAAGGCGGGGTCTTAGCGCGCAGTGCGGCGGATTGCGCGACGGTCTTAGAAGCCATGATGGGTTTTGATGAACGAGATTCAACCAGCGTGCAACGAGCCGTTGATGCGCTCAACCCCACTTCGGTCAAGCCAGGTCAATCGGCACGAGACCCAGCGCGACCATTAGCTGGACTTCGTGTGGGTATTCCCAAGGAGTTTTTTAGTGCGGGTCTTGCTGCGGAGGTCAAACTCGCCATCGACAAGGCACTCGCCGAGCTGGTCGCGCTTGGTGCCGTCTTGGTTGAGATCTCCTTACCTAAAACCGAACTTGCAATTCCGGCTTATTACGTCATTGCGCCTGCCGAGGCCTCGAGTAATTTGTCGCGTTTTGATGGGGTGCGCTACGGGCATCGTGCGGAAGGTGTGACCGATTTGGCCTCGCTTTATAGCAAGTCTCGCAGCGAGGGCTTTGGTGCCGAGGTGAAGCGACGAATCCTGATCGGGGCCTATGTTTTATCGCATGGCTATTACGACGCTTACTATCTCAAGGCGCAGCGCCTCAGGCGACTCATCGCAGAAGATTTTACTGCTGCCTTCGAGAAAGTTGACGTGATCGCGGGGCCTGTCGCGCCAACCACGGCCTGGAAAATCGGAGAGCAGACCGATGACCCGGTCAAAAACTATCTGGCTGATGTCTACACGCTGTCAGCTTCCTTGGCGGGGCTTCCCGGCATGTCGATTCCGGCGGGCTTTGGGGCGGGTCACTTGCCCATCGGCATGCAGTTGATTGGCAATTATTTTGCCGAAGCCGGGTTGTTACGGGTGGCGCACGAGTATCAGCAAGTGAGCCAGTGGCATTTGGCGGTCGCCAAGTAAGGATCGACACCGTGCGCTTTGTTCTCGGAAGATGGCTTTTGCCGCTCAGCCTGCTCATGTTGACCTTGGAGGCTCCTGAAGCTCGCGCACAGAGCATCCCAGGCGACTTCCTTGCCCTCGAATTTCCTAGCGCTCACATCGATGGCAATATGCTCAGGGGTTATTTAAGCCGTGCCTCAGATCCGAACAATGCTGGCGCGAAGGAGCCTGTCGTGGTGGCCTTGCATGGCTGCGGCGGGCTTTGGAACGCTCGAGGTGGCCTGGACACTCGCTACCGCGACTACCAAGCATGGTTCAAGGCGCGCGGCGTGAGCCTGCTACTCGTCGATAGTTTCAGTACGCGGGGCAAGCCACGAGGTATTTGCACCGAGCCTTTGGCTAATCGCGATATTCGGCCTGCGGATCGCCGATTAGACGTGCAGGGCGCGCTCAAATGGCTGCAAACTCAGCCCTGGGTGGACACGCAACGTTTGTTGCTCCTCGGCTGGTCGCACGGTGGCAGCACCGTCCTGAGCACGCTTGATCGTCAGGTGGCGCAGGGCCATACCGCTTTGGGCTGGCCACGCGACCTACCGGATTTTAAAGCGGCCATTGCCTTCTATCCAGGATGCACCCCGGCGAGCCGGAATTCAGACTATCGTCTCGAGACGCCCTTGCTGCTGCTGATCGGTGAAGATGACGACTGGACGCCTGCCGCCTCTTGCGAGCGTTTCCATCGCTATCAAACCAGCCAATTGCTGCAGCGCGGGCTTGAAACTCAGCGCTTTCAGCTCAAACTCTATCCTGGGGCACATCATGGTTTTGACTCCAACAATCCGGTGCGTCGCCGCCCAGAGGTTCCCAATGGCACCAACCGAGGAAAAGGCGTGACGGCGGGCGGGCACCCACCTTCGCGCGACGACGCCCTCACGACGATGGATGCCTTTCTAAAGCAGTATCTTTAAGCATGATCCAATTGATACGCTATCGAACGTCACCGCTACCGAACACTTTTCATTTACTCAATTCATTTAGGCACTAGGAATACACCATGCAAT